>NZ_LMCV01000012.1:0-422665 GCF_001424925.1 Pseudomonas sp. Root329
AACTCACTCGAATAAGATTTACGCATATCCAGACACCTCAGATTTGGGCGCCATCATAGCGCCCGATTGAAGTGTCCAAAATCATTAGGCCAGTTCAGCTTGCTCCCACATTTGATTATCGCCGTCTGGGAGCGCTTCGTTCAAAACGCAAAACACGAGCAGCCAAACGCTCCCCAGAATCCCTGAAAGTCGCTGACCGGCGCCGACGACAATCGCGCCCGTTCATGGCTATGGGCATGCACCGCGCAAGCCCCGACACATTGATGAACCTGCGCCGTCAGCGGCGCCAGGGGTTTCCAATGACCTGGTACTTTGGCGACTGGCGACCATTCAGGCACCACGGGGACGGGAGGCGGCCCGAGTTTTTCAAACTCGACGCTGCCGTAGACGATCTTGCCGTCGACGATGGTCAGGACCGATTCGATCCATTTGACCGCTTCATCCTCGATGTGGAAGTAGTCCGCCGACAGCGCTATCAAGTCCGCCAGTTGCCCGACCTTGATCTGGCCTTTTTTGCCTTGCTCGGAGGAAAACCAGGCGCTGCCGTGGGTAAAGAGTTCCAGCGCGGTATCGCGGCTCAAGCCTTGCGGGTACAGCGCCAGACCACCGACGGTGCGGCCGCTGATCAGCCAGTACAGCGAAGTCCAGGGGTTGTAGCTGGAGACGCGCGTGGCATCGGTGCCAGCGCCGACCGGAATGCCTTCGGCCAGCATACGAGCAATGGGCGGCGTGGCTTCGGCGGCCTTGGCACCGTAACGGTCGACGAAGTATTCGCCCTGGAATGCCATGCGGTCCTGGATCGCGATGCCGCCACCCAAGGCTTTGACCCGTTCGATGTTCTGCGGGGTGATGGTTTCCGCGTGGTCGAAGAACCACGGCAAACCGTCGAACGGAATGTCACGATTGACCTTCTCGAACACGTCGAGCATGCGGCTGATGGATTCGTTGTACGTGGCGTGCAGACGGAACGGCCAGCGCTGTTCCACCAAATGGCGGACCACCGGCTCCAGCTCCTGCTCCATGGTTTGCGGCAAGTCTGGGCGGGGCTCGAGGAAGTCTTCGAAGTCGGCCGCCGAGAACACCAGCATTTCCCCGGCACCGTTGTGCCGTAGAAAATCGTCGCCCTGACCGTAGTGGGAGGTGCTGGTCCAGTTTTTGAAGTCGGTCAGTTCTTCCTTGGGTTTCTGCGTGAACAGGTTGTAGGCAATGCGCACCGTGAGCTGCTGGTCTTTGGCCAGTTGCTGGATGACTTGATAGTCGTCCGGATAATTCTGGTAACCGCCGCCGGCGTCGATGGCGCTGGTGACACCCAGGCGATTGAGTTCGCGCATGAATTGACGGGTGGAGTTGACCTGGTATTCCAGCGGCAGTTTCGGCCCCTTGGCCAGGGTTGAGTAAAGAATCATCGCGTTGGGGCGGGCGATCAGCATGCCCGTCGGGTCGCCATTGGCATCGCGCTGGATTTCGCCACCCGGCGGGTTCGGCGTGTCACGGGTATAGCCGACCACTTTCAATGCTGCGCGGTTGAGCAGGGCACGGTCGTAGAGGTGCAGGACGAACACCGGGGTATCCGGCGCGGCCTTGTTCAGTTCATCAATCGTCGGCAGGCGTTTTTCGGCGAACTGGAACTCGTTCCAGCCACCGACCACCCGCACCCATTGCGGCGTGGGCGTACGGTCCGCCTGATCCTTGAGCATACGCAGCGCGTCGACCAGTGAAGGGACGCCTTCCCAGCGCAATTCGAGGTTGTAGTTGAGGCCACCACGGATCAGGTGCAGGTGCGAGTCGTTAAGGCCCGGAATCACCGTGCGGCCGTGCAGGTCGATAATTTGTGTGCCGGGGCCTTGCAGGGCCATGGCCTGGGCATCGCTGCCGACCACCACGAAGTGTCCGTCCTTGATCGCGACGGCGCTGGCTTGGGGTTTTTTGCGGTCGACGGTGTGCAGGCGTCCGTTGTACAGAATGAGGTCGGCGGGGGCGTCGGGCATGGTTTTACTCCCTGCGATTAACGGGCTGATCCAGGCACCGACGGCGCCTGCCGAAAGGCCTTGCAGTACACGTCGGCGGTTAAATCCGTCGTGGTCGTCAGGTGGGCTCATGGGCAGTGCTCCGCGCAATGGCTCTTGATAAAAAAGCGAGGGCAAACAGCCGATGTCTGACGCATGCGGCCAGAAGGAATATAGACGGCAAATCCACAGGTAGCCGTTTTCCAATGGCGAAAAACGACGAATCCCGCCACGAGGGGCGGGATTCGTTTGCAGCCAGACGTGCTCCCGAAGGTCGGGAGCGGCGCGCTTAGGCCGGGAACAGCTCGGACAGTTTCATGGCCAGCATCATGTCGCCTTCAGCGCGCAGTTTGCCGCCCATGAAGGCTTGCATGCCGTCGGTTTCGCCGCTGACGATGCCTTCCAGGGTTTCGCCGTCCATGACCAGAGTCACCTGGGCGTCCGGGTTTTCGCCTTCCTGGAGCTCGCAGGTGCTGTCCTTGACGATCAGCGAGAAGTTCTTGGTGTCGTCGATGCGGAAACCGAATACCAGGTCCAGACCGGCAGCAGCGGCTGGGTTGAACTTGGCTTTCATTGCTTGTACGGCATCAGCTACGGAGGTCATGGTTCGATCCTTTCTTGGGTAATTAGAGCTGGGTGAATACAGCCAGGGTCACAATAGTCCGGACTCAGCGAAACGTGATGAGTTCCGGGGTCTTCAACAGTTGCAGGTGCGCATGACTGTTGAAAGAAGACAGAGCCACCTCGCGACCGCGAAACTTCAGCAGGTTGAGCGAGGTGTTGACGATTTGCCAGTTCAGTTCAAACGCCTGCTTTGCCGGCATTTGCGTAATGAGGTGGAGCAGGGCCGTGATAGTGCCGCCGGAGGTGAACACGGCGATTTTCTGGGTGTTGTCGGCGCTTTCGAGGATTCGCTGCAGACCGGCTTGCACCCGTTCGACAAACCCCAGCCAGCTTTCCAGGCCCGGTGTGTCATAGGTGCCGGCGAGCCAGCGTTCAATGATCAGGGCGAAGATTCGCTGGAATTCACCGCGGTTTTGCGCGGCATTGCGCAGGATGTGCAGCGCTTCGGGTTCGTCCGGTAACATGGCCGGCAGCAGCGCGCGGATCACCGCGTCGGCGTCGAACTCATTGAAAGCGCAATCGATCTCCAGGACGGGAACCGGCAGGCCTGCCGCAGCGAACTGTTCCAGTGCGCTGTTGGCCGTGTGCTGCTGGCGGCGCAGATCGCCCGAGAGGCAGCGATCGAAGCTGATACCCAGCTCGGCGAGGTGCTGGCCGAGGACTTCTGCCTGGCGAATACCGGTCGGCGACAGGACGTCATAGTCGTCTGCACCAAAGGAGGCCTGGCCATGTCGAATCAAATAGATACTGCCCACGTCCGCTTCATCCCGCTACGTTGAAGGTTCGGCGAGGTTATGAGGATGAAGGTGGGCTGTCAATGAAAAAACATACGCTTGTTTGAAATGCCCGTTACAGGCGTGTTGCCAGAGGTTTCACGGCTGGCCGCCGAGGCGGCGCATGGGTATGCTGGAGGTATCCCGCGCGCGTTTTTTGCAGCGCATCGTATTAAAGGAGTCCCTGTGGAGTTTTTTGCCGAGTACGCAGTTTTTCTGGCTAAGACCGTGACACTGGTGATCGCCATTCTGGTGGTCCTGGCCAGTTTCGCGGCATTGCGCAGCAAAGGTCGGCGCAAGTCGGTCGGCCAGTTGCAAGTCAGCAAACTCAATGATTTCTACAAAGGGCTGCGCGAACGCCTGGAGCAAACCTTGCTCGACAAGGACCAGCTCAAGTCCTTGCGAAAGGTCGAAGCTAAAACCGAGAAAAAGCAAAAGAAGAAAACCGAGGCCAAGCCACGGGTGTTTGTGCTCGATTTCGACGGCGACATCAAGGCGTCGGCCACTGAAAGCCTGCGCCATGAAATCACCGCGCTGCTGACCCTCGCCACGCCCAAGGATGAAGTGGTGCTGCGTCTGGAAAGCGGCGGCGGCATGGTTCACAGCTATGGCCTGGCGTCCTCGCAACTGGCGCGTATCCGTGATGCCGGAGTGCCGTTGACCGTGTGCATCGACAAGGTCGCGGCCAGCGGCGGCTACATGATGGCGTGCATCGGCGAGAAGATCATCAGCGCGCCGTTCGCGATCCTCGGCTCGATTGGCGTCGTGGCCCAGTTGCCTAACGTCAACCGCCTGCTGAAAAAGCACGACATCGACTTCGAAGTGCTGACTGCCGGCGAGTACAAGCGCACCCTGACGGTGTTTGGCGAAAACACCGAGAAGGGCCGCGAGAAGTTCCAGGAAGACCTGGACATCACTCACCAGTTGTTCAAGAACTTCGTTTCCCGCTATCGCCCGCAATTGGCCATCGACGAAGTGGCCACCGGTGAAATCTGGCTCGGTGTCGCGGCGCTGGACAAGCAACTGGTGGATGAACTCAAGACCAGCGATGAATACCTCGCCGAACGTGCGAAGAAGTCCGAGCTGTACCACTTGCACTACGCCGAACGTAAAAGCTTGCAGGAGCGCATCGGCATGGCGGCCAGCGGCTCGGTCGATCGTGTGTTGCTGAGCTGGTGGAGCCGATTGACCCAGCAACGCTTCTGGTAATACTCAAAAAGCATCATCGTCAAAAAAATGAAACCGTGGATACCTCCCCGGTTTCATTTTTTTTGCGGGTTTTAAGTCCATCCATTTTCCTTACGGCGTTTGCGAATTTTCCTGAGGTCATTGTCGATCGCTCCCGCTTCCGGTTGATCCGTGGTCAGTTAGGGTGGTGTTCCTGAAGTGCTTGCAATGGAATGCACCATGACCGACTACCCTCACAAAGACGACAATGCACCGACCTTTCCCGGCATGCGCGAAGAGCTGAAGTCCGCTGTGGATGCCACGCTGCCGCAGACTCCCGGCCAGTTTGGCGAACACCTGATCAAGCAAAAGTGGGGTCAAGACATTGACCCGACGACAGCGCAGTTGGTGACGCTCGATTACGACTACGCCGGGCGTTCTGCGCAGAACGGCGTCCATCAGGGGCGGGTGGCGAGTTCCATGTCCCTGGTGCAGGTGCTGATTGGCAATTATCAAACCGTGGGTGACGGACGCTTCGGCGAAACAGTGTTTGGCTTGTACACGCCACCCGATGTCGGGCCGCCCATCGTTGTTACGGAACACGTAGATGAGTTGGTCGAGCCCGGTAACGATTTTCACTATTTCTACGAAGGCATTTATCGCCGAACCGTTCCGCAGCGCTACGGACCGCAGACTCAGATCGCCGTGAGGCCCGCCGACTTCAAGAAATGGGTCTGGGAGCTGGACCTCCAGGACCGTTATCAGGCTTACCTCGATCAAGCCTGGCCATCGGATGAAGTGATCGTCGCCCCTAGACCCCATGCGCTGAAAACCTCGGCCAAAGCGGCCTTCGTCATGGCCGCTTTGCTGCAGCGGCATGAGAACAGTCTGACCCCAAAGGGGAGCGAGCTGGCCATGCAGGCGGCAGGGCTGCCGTCGGATCAGGCATGGGCAACGCTGACGATCGAACAACTGCAGGCGCCCACCAGGGTGCCCGCGATGCTCAAGACGGGACGCCTGAAGCTTTATCGCTACACCTCGAAAGACATCTGGGGCTACCGTGACCCCGCCGGCAGGATTCTGTTGTACATCCCCGGCAACTCTTCGCCCTTGCACCTGTTTGACGATTCCCGGCAATTGCATCAATGGGTTGTGAAGCAGGGCAGGCGTGACGATACAAAACAGGCCTTGGCCGCCCACTTCGCCGAGGACGATCGCAAGGACGGCACTTTCCATGCCGGTGTGTTGACGGCGCTGGATGGCATGGCGGTCTACCCGAAGGTACACAGGCTGAGGAAAGAGGCGGGGTTCTTCAACGATGACGGTCTTTGGGAGCCGGCCGGATACATCGGTTTCGATGAATCGCCATCAGGCATCGATCCATTTGCCCAGCTGGTTCTGACCATGAAGGTGGCCTCCCGGGCCAGTGTCAAAACCATTCGTGACGATGCGCAGGTCAACCGGGACAACTTGAGTGCCGTCGTCGAACCGGTCGTGCAGTGGATCAACCGTTTCGGTCCGTTGGCGTTGTTCGTGCCCGGTGGTGAAGGATTGCTGGTGCTGGCCGGTATCATCGACGCCGGGTATGGCCTTGATCAGGCCGTCAACGGCGCAACATCGAGTGATCGAGCGTCGGGCGTGACCCGCACGGTGTTTGGCTTGCTCAATGCGCTGCCGCTGGCAGGTGCAGGCGCGGCGCTCAAGGTTGAAGCTACCGAGGCCGGTGCCATTGCCGAGAGAGTGCACGAACCTGGCGTAGCACCGAGGGAGGAGGTTGCCAGGCCGACGCCGTATCAGGCCGTTGCCCCGACTCCCGGACTATCGAACCTGACACTGCCGACCCGCGTAGAACTTCTGCGCGGAATCGGCCCGTCGGTGGCGTCTTTCAGCGATGAAATGCTGGTGCAGATCGGCAAGGTCAGTACAGTCGATGACGACATGCTGCGACTGATGCAGGCCGGGCGCCCGCCGACGCCTTTGCTGGCCGATACGATCAGCCGTTTCAGGATTGATCAGGAACTCGGGCAAACTACCGTGGCACAGGGCGAGCGAGTCGAACGGTTCAACAGCCGTTACGAAGCGCTTCAGCGCTCGGAACATGAATGGGGCCGGTTGTTTCAGCGTCAATACCCCGGCCTGCCCAAAAGCGCTATTGAGCAGATGCTCGACCGCTATGGCGTGGACATCCAGAGTCCACCCGACGCGGTTCAGGTCCGGCAAGCGTTCAACCGTCTCGACAGCAAGGCCCGCCAGTATCAACAACATGTGCGGCTCAATCGTGCCTATGAAGGCTTGTACCTTCGGTCGGTGGTTAGCCCGGAGTCGGACACACTGGCCCTGCATTCCCTCAAAAATCTCCCCGGATGGCCAAAAAGCCTTCGAATTGAGGTGCACGACAGTTCCCTCGCAAGCCGGGTTCTGGACCGTAGCGGTGCGTTTGACGCTATCGATGTTCGACGGTTGATCAAGGTGGGAAACCGTTACCAGAGTCGCGATGTGCCAGCGGGCTTTTATGAGGCAGTGCTTGAAGTCTTGACCGAAGACGAACGCTCGGCGCTGCAACTTTCATCGCTCGATCCGGCCCGCGAGTTGCGGCTGAAAGTCGGCGAGCGGGCAATGCCTCGATCCGAACTCGTGCTCGGTCTGGGCAGGATGGATTTCGGTCTGCTCTTTGAGGCGCAAGGGCTACGCGGCGGCGGCTTCCCCGGTACGCCACAGGGCGAAGGGTTGACGCACGAGATGATGAGGTTGCAGCTCAAGGAGATCTATCCGGATTTCTCGAACGCTGAAGCCGATGAACTGTTACAGCGTGCCGGTGGCAATGCTCAGGTACACATCGATCAGATGAAGCAACAGTTTCAGCAACTCAATACTGATTTGAGCAGTTGGATAGATCAGAGCGCAAATGACGTCAACGCTATGGACCTTCCCTTTATTGCCTTGGGGGATGCCGCGGCGCAGGGGTTGAGTCCTGCACAAATCGCGGCCTATAACGTCCAGCTAATCATGGAGGAGATGCAGGACGAACGGGCGCTCAGGACCGAACTGGCCGACGAGCTGGTTCGCATTTGGCAAAAGCGCGGAGGGGCTCCACGTACTACGTTGGATATGACCTTTGAAAACTATCACCGATTACCGGTGTTGAATGTCAGGTTGGACGATGTAACCGAACTATTGATGCGAGGCTTCCACCTGACCGAGGAGGACAGTCTGAACGGGTTTCTCGAGAACTTTCCAAACCTCGAGGCCTTGAATCTGGACAGTGTGGACTTGCGTCATTTCTTCGTGGGCGGCGACGCGGGTCGCTCTTTACCGCCGGCAATCAGCCAATTGAAACACCTTTCCTCACTAAACCTGCGAGCCACACAGCTGGTTTTCAGTGAAAGCGCCGCGTCCCAACTGCGTGACCTGACCCGTTTACAATCGCTGGACTTGAGTGACAACCCGCTGGGCGTACCGCCGCTGGTGTTGGGCATGAACGATTTGCGTCAGCTCAACCTGAGAAATACGCAGATCAGCCGGTGCCCGATCGGTATCAAGGATGAGCCCTATCTGACTATTCTGGATTTACGTGATAACCGTATAAGCCGGGTTCCACCAGCGGTCATGAATCAGGCTGTCGCTGACGACCGCGTGCTTTTATGGGGAAATCCGCTGACGGACGAAGACACGCTTCGCCGGCTTGTCAGTCATCGCGAGGAAACGGGAATCAATGTATGGCTTGACGCCCCCGGAGCCGACTATGGTTCGCCGATGGTGTGGCTGCGAGATTGCGAGGAAGCGTTGCAACAATCCCGGCAAGCGCTTTGGCAGCGATTGGCAGGCAAACCTTCCGGTACGCGATTTTTAGACGTAATAAACAGGCTGAGTCTGACGGCCGATTTTAAGGTGAGTTATCTGTCGCTACAGGCGCGAGTCTGGCGACTGTTGCACGAGGCCGATACTTCGGAGGAAATGTGGACTCGATTGAGTCGCAGCAGCGGGCGGTATGATCATCCGATGGCAGCTTTTGGGGCGTTGGAGGATCGTGTCAATCTGTAACTCAGCGAGGAAGGAGCCTTGAGCCCGGAAAACCGGGCTCAAGGCTGGACGATCAACGACGACGGAACAGCGGCAGCGGTTCGTCGGTGGCGGCCTGATAGGTCACCGAGAAGTCCTTGAGACCTTCAAGGGCTTCATACGGGTCTTTATCGGCACGGATCGCAAAGGCGTCGAAACCGCAGCGGTGCAGGTAGAACAGCTGGTCGCGCAGCACATCGCCAATCGCCCGCAATTCGCCTTTGAAACCGTAACGGTCACGTAGCAGGCGGGCGTTGGAGTAGTTGCGGCCATCAGTGAAGGCGGGGAAATTCAGGGCGATGACCTGGAAATTTTCCACGTCGTCACCGATTTCTTCCGCTTCTTCATCGGCATCCAGCCATACGCCCAAGCCGCCATCGCGGGCCTTGAGCATGCGGCTGTGTTCGCGCCACAGCTGCAACGGGACGATCAGGTCGTCGCAGTTGCTGATCTCGTCGATGTTGAAGTCCTTGGGCAGCAAGTGCCAGGTTTCGTCGACGACTTCGTTGTTCTTAATTATTCGCTGCATAGACGCGCTCCTTGAAGAGGTCGATGCCAATACGCTGATAGGTGTCGATGAAACGCTCGTCTTCGGTACGTTGTTCGATGTACACGTCGATCAGCTTTTCGATCACGTCAGGCATGGCTTCCTGGGCGAAAGACGGGCCGAGGATCTTGCCCAGGCTGGCGTCACGGCTGGCGCTGCCACCCAGGGACACCTGGTAGAACTCTTCGCCTTTCTTGTCCACCCCGAGGATGCCGATGTGGCCGACGTGGTGGTGACCACAGGCGTTCATGCAGCCGGAGATGTTCAGGTCCAGTTCGCCGATATCGAACAGGTAATCCAGGTCTTCGAAGCGACGCTGGATCGACTCGGCGATCGGGATCGACTTGGCGTTGGCCAGGGAGCAGAAGTCGCCGCCCGGGCAGCAGATGATGTCGGTCAGCAAGCCGATGTTCGGCGTGGCGAAACCCTGCTCACGCAACTCGCCCCACATCGCGAACAACTGACTTTGTTCAACGTCGGCCAGAATGATGTTCTGCTCGTGGGACGTGCGCAGCTGGCCGAAGCTGTAACGATCGGCCAGGTCGGCAACGGCATCGAGTTGCTTGTCGGTGATGTCGCCCGGTGCAACACCGGTCGGCTTCAGGGACAGGGTCACGGCCACATAGCCCGGCTTTTTGTGAGCCAGGGTATTGCGGGTGCGCCAGCGTGCGAAGCCCGGGTGTTCTTTATCGAGTTCGGCCAACGCCAGGGTCTGGTTGTCCAGAGCCTTGTACTCCGGATCAACGAAGTGTTTGGCGACGCGATGCACTTCGGCGTCGGTCAGCGTGGTCTGGCCACCGCGAAGGTGCTCCATTTCCGCATCGACTTTTTGCGCGAAGACTTCAGGTGTCAGGGCCTTGACCAGGATCTTGATCCGCGCCTTGTACTTGTTGTCACGACGGCCGTAGCGGTTGTAGACCCGCAGGATGGCGTCGAGGTAGCTCAACAGGTCTTGCCACGGCAGGAATTCATTGATGAACGCGCCCACCACCGGGGTACGGCCGAGACCGCCACCCACCAGCACGCGGAAGCCCAGCTCACCTGCGGCGTTGTGCACCGGCTCAAGGCCGATGTCATGGACTTCGATGGCCGCACGGTCGGACGTCGAACCGTTGATGGCGATCTTGAACTTGCGCGGCAAGTAAGCGAATTCAGGGTGGAACGTAGTCCATTGGCGGACGATCTCGCACCATGGGCGCGGATCGATCAGCTCATCGGCAGCGACACCGGCGAACTGGTCGGTGGTGACGTTGCGCAAGCAGTTGCCGCTGGTCTGGATCGCGTGCATCTGCACGGTCGCCAGTTCGGCAAGGATGTCCGGGATGTCTTCCAGCGCCGGCCAGTTGAACTGTACGTTCTGCCGGGTGCTGATGTGGGCATAGCCCTTGTCGAAATCACGGGCAATCCTGGCCATCATTCGCGTCTGGCGCGAAGTCAGTTGGCCGTAAGGCACCGCCACCCGCAACATCGGCGCGAAGCGCTGGATATAAAGGCCATTTTGCAGGCGCAGGGGGCGGAATTCTTCTTCGCTCAGCTCGCCTGCCAGATAGCGTCGGGTCTGATCACGGAACTGCTTGACGCGGTCCTCGATGATCCGCTGATCGTACTCGTCGTATACGTACATATAAGTCCTGTTCTCAGGCTTGGGCCGGTCGGATCCAGTTGCGTTTTTCGCTTGGAAGTCTCCGATACTGCCTCGGCAATTCTGCGCGCACGGCCGCGCACTCCCAACGGAGCCGGGGCAAGATACCAGTTTGCAGTTATGCGCAAAAGTGATGTTTGAGTATATGTAAAGAACCAAAACGACTAATGAGATCCAATGAGGTAAAACCCACATTTGTGGTGCGGGCAATCATCGTCTTAACTGTGCTCGAGTCTTTATGCAATCACCGATAAAACCGACAAGAGGCGATGCAATGAGCAACCCTACCAAAACGTCAAAACCCGATAGCACAGTCGATGCTTGGGCCATTCTGTTCCTGATCATCCTGGTCGTGAGCACTGCGGTATTTTGGGTCAGCCATCAATAACCGACCCCGTCCGGGCTCCATTCCGACGATTGTCGGACAATAACCGGAATAAACGCCGTTTTCCGGGACTTCGCTGGCTATAATGCGCGGCGAATTGCCGGGGGGCTCGGACGATCCATGTTGAAGTTTTTCTACTCATTCCTGCTGATGTGCGGCGCGGTTTATGGACCCGGTGCGCGCGCGGAATCAGTGCTGTTCCTGAATCCCGGAGCCACTCAGGAAGCCTTCTGGGTCAGTTACTCGCAATTCATGCAGGCGGCAGCCACGGATCTGGGCATTGATCTGCGAATTCTCTATTCCCGACGCATGCCAGAGCTCACGCTGGCGCAAGCCCGCCTGGCGCTGCAAGGCCCTGATCGTCCGGACTATCTGGTTTTCGTCAACGAACAGTACGTCGCTCCGCAGATCATTCGCCTGGCCCAGGGCAGCGGGGTGAAGCTGTTCATGGTCAACGCGTCCCTGACAGCCAACCAAATGAGCCTGCTGGGCGAGCGCCCTGAGCGCTTGGGCAGCCTGGTGCCCAACGACGAGGAGGGTGGCTACCTGATGCTTAAGGAGCTGATTCGCCAGCATCCGCCCGTGGAGGCCGGTCAGGTCATCGAGTTGCTGGCGTTTTCCGGCTTGAAGATCACCCCTTCGGCGCAACTGCGCGAGCAAGGCATGATGCGGGCCTTGGCCGAACACCCGGAAGTGCGCTTGCGACAGCTGGTTTACAGCGGCTGGACCCGGGAGCGGGCCTATGAACAGGCCAAACTGCTGTTCAAGCGTTACCCGAAGGTCTCGCTGGTGTGGTCAGCCAATGACGAAATGGCGTTTGGCGCCATGCAGGCGTATTCGGAGACGGGTGGGATACCCGGCAAGGATGCGTTGTTCAGTGCGGTCAACACCTCGCCGGCAGCGTTACAGGCGACGGTCGACGGACGCATCAGCGTGCTGCTGGGCGGGCACTTCACATTGGGTGGCTGGGCGCTGGTGGAATTGCATGATCTTGAGCAGGGCGTGGATCTCACCCATTACGGCGGCCGAGACCGGCGAATCCCGTTGTTGCAACTGATCGACAAGGCACAGGCCAGGCGATTGCTGGCCATGGGGGAATCACCGGATTACGGTGTGAACTTCCGCCGTCTTTCAGCCAAGGGCCGGCCGACGTCGTATCGCTATCCGTTCAGTCTGCAAACCTTGATGCGCTAAACCCCGGCCAGGTGCACCACCAGTTGCACGATGCCATACAGCGTCAACGCGAACACCGCGGTGAACAAAATCCCCAGAATCACGAAATGACTGGGCTTGCCGTGAGTGAAGTCCCGGGCCCGGTTCTTTCCGCTCTGCACCCCGAACGCCGCCGCCATGACGCTTTGCAGCATCTGCCAGAAAGTGGGCGGCTTGTTGTTGGCTGGATCGTCCATAAACCCCTCGTCTCCTGTTTGAGTAAGACAAGCATAGACAACCCACGGAAAGAAGATCGCCCCCGGCGCTACCCGGTATAAATATGTACCGCCATGGACGACAAACCTGCTGATTGACTGGTGCTTCATTTGACAGCATCAGGTATTGCCACATGAGTGGAATCCCATCGGCCCAGGAAAAGGGCCTTCACAACCATTTCATCAAAAAAAAGCTGCACGATCGGATACGCCACCTGACCCCGGCAAACATCCGGGCTCTGGATCGGGCGAGAACACCGGGAGGCCTGGCCGAAAATGCCATGCCGGACTGGTTTCAGAAGGCCTCCGGCGACCAACGACACACTGTACGGGACGACCAGAAACGCAGTCGAACCGCCAACGAAACCCTGGCAAAAACACTCACCGGGCTCAAAGGGGTCACCGAATTCGCCCAACCGTTGCTCGAAGCGGCGTTGCAAAAAAAGTTCGGGTTGAAAGTTGATGTTGCGCAGACCTGGCTCTACGAGCCCTTTGCAGGCTCGCTGATCACTCACCAGACACTGCTGCAGTTGGCACTGCGCAATTTTGAAGAAGACCAGGCGTTTGATGAAGGTGACGTCATTGCTGAACGAGGTATACGGGCTGCCAATCTGGAAACTCAAGGAGGACCTTACGGTTGGGACTATCCGCAAAAGGGCCCTTCAACGCGCTACAGGATCAAGAAACTACCGATAAAGCCCGCCGATTTCGCCTCGCTATGCCGTGAACTGGATATCGGCAAGCAGTATCAGGAACACCTGACGGCGATGTTTGACGCCGCGGACAGGGTGGCCACCGTGCGCACCCAAACGGTCGGCGCGTGGACGGACAGTCTGCGGGTGCATGCCCATATCGCCCACCTCAAATCGCTGATCACGCCATCGGCCTACAGCACATTGCTGGCCGTGCTCAACGGCGACAAGTCGGCAACACTGGACGGTGAGCGCGTCACTTGCAGTCAGTTGCATGTGCTGGGGTCGCCTGTCAGTGAGCTGTTTGTCATTGGCGCAAGCCGGCGCAAAGGTAAAAAGGTCAACTTCAGCTGGACCAATCCGGGTGTAAACCTGTTTGACGTACTGGGTTACCAGGACTCGCGGATCATCGTCTGTATTCCGGGGGATCCGGTGGCGCCGGTCATGGAATATGCCTCGCTCAAGTCCTTTGAAAATGACCTGAGCTACAGGCTGCGCGATGTGAACTACCAGCGCTCTTTCCTCAGGCTCATCCCTCACGGTGATGCGGGCAAGTTCCTCGGCAAGATCAAGACTGCTCTGCAAACACTCAAATGGAACCCGGATTTCCCTTACCGTAAACAGACCCTCTTGGGGCACATAGACGGAATCTACGAACATGTTTACCGGGACGAGCCGGTTCTGGATATCAGTGAAGAATTTTTTGACACGGAGCTGTTCGGCGAGCTCTACACGCGGCACCAGACGCGCCTCAAGGAGACTGCCGAGCAACTGGCGGTGCCGACGGCCAAGGTCGATCATGACGCCTGGTATGAACGACTCGCCCGCTATGCCGAGTGGGGGCTGAACATACTCAACGTGGCGGCATTTTTTGTGCCCGGCCTGGGCGAGGTAATGATGGCCGTGATGGCTGTGCAACTGACCACGGACATTTATCACGGGGTTGAAGCCTGGAGCATCGGGGACACGGATCAGGCCTGGAGTTATTTGAAGTCGGTGGCCGTGAACGTGGCATTCATGGCGGCGGTAGGCGCGGTTGCCAGTAAAGCGCCGAAAGTGCTGTCCACACCCATCGTCGATGGCCTGGTGAAGGTCAAATTGCCGTTTGGCAGCGAACAGTTGTGGCGGCCTGGCTTGACGCCTTACCTGAGCGACCGGGTCTTGCCGGCGGGGCTCAAGCCCGACAAGCTTGGGCAGTATGAAGTGGGCGGCAAGACCTATATCAGGCTCGACGGTAACGTC
Organism: Pseudomonas sp. Root329; assembly: GCF_001424925.1. NCBI lineage: Bacteria > Pseudomonadati > Pseudomonadota > Gammaproteobacteria > Pseudomonadales > Pseudomonadaceae > Pseudomonas > Pseudomonas sp. Root329. The sequence goes on from NZ_LMCV01000012.1 coordinate 14,565, forward strand.
TACGAAAAAACCTTCGACCCCACGCTGAACAAATGGCGTCTCAAACACCCGACGGCCCCGGATGCTTACTCCCCCGTTCTTGAACACAACGGTGAGGGCTCGTGGCGCCATCGTTTCGAGCGCCCGCTGGGGTGGGATCGTGCCACCTTGTTACGACGTCTTGGCCCGGTCACCGACGGTATTGACGCGGCGACGCTGGAGAAAATCGCCGATATCAGCGGCGTTAACGACGACGCGTTGCGCAAGATCCATACGGATAACCTGCGCTTGCCATCAGCGTTATCCGACACGTTGCGGCAGTTTCAAATCGACCGTCAGCTCAATGAAATGATTGAACGGATTCGTCTCGATCAGCCGGTGCCGGACAGCCGCTACAACGCGATCTTGCCGCACGTGATCAATATGCCGCGTTGGCCGCAGGGGCGGGTGATCGACGTGTTCGACAAGGCACGCTTGAACGGTGCTTCGTCCCGCTACGGTGAGGCGTCGACATCCGTGAAGCCGAGCATCAGGATTTCCCGTGAGGAGGTGTCTGCCGGGAAATTGCCCGAACGAGTGCTTGCGGCACTGGATGAGGAAGAAATCGTTCGCTTGCTGGGGGGTGAAGGTGCGCGGGTCGAGGCAGAGCGTGAAACGGTTTTTCGACAACAGCTTGGCGACCACCTTTCGGGCAACAAAACCTCATTGTTCGACACACTCAGCCAGGAGTCCAAGGCAACAACGCGTGAAATTCAGGCGCTGCAACGTACTCTCCCCAGTCTGTCGACGGACGCGGCGCAAGAAGTCCTGGCCAATGCCACAACCAAGGAGCGACTGCACATCAAACAAACCGGCCGACTCCCCACCAGTCTGTTGCTCAAGGGGCGTGCGCGCGCCCGGGTGACTCGGCTGAACAAGGCCCTGGCCGGATTGCAACTCGAGAGCATGGCGTCATCCGACAGCCAGCGCCTGGCGCTGCACAGCCTGGAAAAACTCCCCGGCTGGCCGAAAAACCTGCGACTGGAAGTTCGTCAGGGCGATTGCGGCGGAAAACTGCTCGACAGCATCGGTAGCGAGACGGCCGAGCAAGTCAAATACCTGGTCAAGGACGGCTATCAACATCATCAAGCCAACCAGTTCCAGGCCTTCGACCAGCAAATAAACTCGTTGAACAGCGTGCCGAAAAAAGGCGACAACTTTTTCTCTTCGCTCATGCATGCGTTACCGGACGACGCTCGCACTCAGTTGGGCATGCCACAAGTGGCGCAGGATGCCAAGTTACAAAAGACATTGGCCACTTATGCCATGGGCCACCGTGACCAGATGATGGTAACCCTCGTGCCCAATACCGCTACGCCACGATTCCGTTCGCCGCTGCGACTGGCCGACGGCAGGGTCGGCTACCCATTGAGCGGGCGAGGTGCCGGAGCAACGGTGAATCCCTCGTTGGTCTCCAGGTTGCGGGATGTCTATCCGATCTTCTCCGATGAGTTGGCGGAATTGATGGTCATCAAGCTTGCGCTGGATGGCATGACCGAAACGCAGATCGCCCATTTTCTGAACCTGCGGGGCCGGGAATACGAGGTGCTGACGGCGCAGCTCGAACAATGGATAACCAGCGGCGGCCAGAATACTGTCCGCCATCAAGTCGCACGAAACATTCAATACGTCTGGCGGCAGAGGGGTATTTACGATGGCGATGCCAGGGTTTCTCTGGACGTGCGCGCTGCAGACAGCCTGCCGGAACTGGCCGGCAACTTTCCTCACGTAAGTGATCTGAATATGAGCGTTGGTGGAGTATTGAGTCAGACACCGGAAGCCTTTATGCGCCAGTTCCCCAACGCCCGGTCGTTGACGTTGGGAGTCCAGGATGGCGTCGATAGGGTTCAACTGGCCGAGAGGCTAAAGGCACTGCCGGGTATTCGTGAGCTGGAGATGGCAGGGCCGCTGGGTCCGGAGTTCACCGAAGCTGCCCAATCGGTGATAGACGCGATGCCACAACTGCAACGATTGGACGTGATCGGCATGGCGGGCGAGCTGGATGTCAGTCGCCTGACTCAACTGCAATCGTTGAGTGTGTACGGAACGACAGAGGCCTGGCCGAAGGGCGCTCTGCAATTGCCGCAGCTCAGGTCGCTGGATCTCACTCACTCAAGCGTCAAGACACTTCCCCCTGAATGGCTATCCGGACATGAATCTCTGTGGCCTGGCATGAAACTCAACTGGGCCAGGCTGAGCACTGAGGACTTCGTGAAGGCATACGAGTATGTGCACGACAATCCTGCGCATTTGCTGGATAGCGGACAAATGCTGGATCGTTATTGCCAAGGCACGCTACACAACGCCCTGGAGACAAGCGACGAGCTTTCGAAGATTGCCCTTGGGCGCATGAAGGCTGAGGGGCTGGCAGGGCAGGCGTTGCTGGCACGGATCAATGCACTGCGCCAGGATGGACAGGCATTGCGACAGCAACTGGAGGCGTGGCAGCAGCGAACAGCAAGCGCCAATGGCCGGCAAATCAACATTCGGGAACGAGAATCCGTTGCCCGGCGAATTCGTGAGTGCTGGCGTGATGGTCTGCGTAAACGCTATGGCGGTACGCAGGAGGCACAGTCTTCGCAACCTCAGGCCGGACCTTCAACGGTGCGGCCATGGCCTGTCATGCCGCGACAAATCATTTCATCGAATCTTGATTTGTCCGGCTGGGCGCTGGGCGATCTGCCCGAATTGCCAGCGCTGTCAGCAACGAATTTTGCCCATGTGCAAACCCTGCAAATGTCGGGTGTGGTGGCCTCATCCGAGGATTTCAGTCGTTTTTTGAGCGGCTTCAGCGACATTCGCGGGTTGGATTTGAGTGGCAATCAACTGCAGGATCTTCCGTCGGCATTGGGCAACTTCGGAAAACTCAGTTATCTGGAGCTGAGCCGAAATCACCTGACAATGACCCCGAGTATGCAGCAACGCTTGAACCGGTTGTCTGCCCTTGAAAGCCTGGACTTGCGCTATAACCGGCTCGATTCGCTGGATGTCAGCGCCATGACCCGCTTGAAGACCCTGCGGGTGGGTCATACCGCCATTAAAGACTGGCCAAAAGGTGCGTTGGACTTATCCGGCCTCGGCAGGCTCGAGTTGAACAACAGCGCGATCACGACGATTCCTGAGGCTGCCCTGACCGGCCATGACGCTCTAAGGATCGATATGGCTGGCTGTCGGTTGACGGCCAAGGCCCGCACCGATTTGCTGGCGAGTACTTCTTCCGAAACACCTATGGGTATCCCCAGAGCCAGCTTGCAGGCGGGTATTACCATGGGCGAACCAGAGTACTTTCCGGTTCTGGTCGCGCAAAATCCGGACTTGTTATTGCCGCTGCCCGTTGTCCCTGGCAATGACCTGACACGCTTGACCCCGCAAGCCCGCTTGCGAAGGCTTGACCCGGATCTGCCAGGCGCCGAGGCGATACGGATGATTGATGAACTGACGTTACGCCATGGCGGCGCTGGCCCCCTGTATGAGCAATTGGCCAAATGGGACAGGCAACATCAGGCATTGACGAAGACCCTGAACACATGGATCGAAACCCCACCACAGCAGATGGGTGAATCCTCTCCTCCTGTGTGGATTGCCGCCACCGTGCGTCGTCAGGCGGCTGACCGGATAATGGCGTGCTGGAGGCAGAACCTTCGTGGGGCGCAGGCCGTGGAGAGCGTATCGGGAGGTTATGTCCTTGATCTGTCCGATAACCCCTTGGGCAATCTCCCGGCTCTACCCGCCGGCTTCGCTCATGTCGGTGCATTGAACCTGAATAACGTGTATCTGAGAGAGGAGGGGCTAAGCGATTTCCTCGGTGCGTTTACTCATGTTCATACCCTGGCGCTGAATGCCAACGCGTTGTATACCTTGCCAGAGTCCGTGACCTCATTGAACCGCCTCAAGCGACTTTCGGCAGTCAATAACCGTTTTTCCAATGCGCCTCAGCTCCAGCGTCAGCTTGCAGGATTGAGCAACCTGGAGTCATTGAACCTGGCGGAAAACTGGCTTGAGTCGCTGGATGCCAGCCCTCTTATCCGTTTGCAGGCCCTCGATCTGAGTGGCAATCGCCTGGTCATCTGGCCGCAGGGAACGCTTCAGCTTCCCTCGCTCAGCGCACTGAATTTGCACGACAACATGATCGAGTCCATTCCGCCGGCCCTGATGGCCGACGAGCACAGGGTATTGCGTGCGGGCACGGATCTGGCCATCAACGATCTGGATGGCGCGAGCCTGCTAATGCTGCGTAATCAGGTGCTGCAGGGCGAGCAGATAGTGGGATGGACGCCAGAAGAGATTGACGAGGCGTTGGAGCGGATTGATAGCAGTAGCCACAGCGGCACCTTTAACGACAGCGATAGCGATGACTCGATCGCAAGTGACGTAGAAGTGGATATGGATGAGGTGACAGGTACTGACGCCCGCGAGCGATGGATCGCTCCGTCAGCCGCCGACTCAGAGGAATTGATACGGATATGGAATGACTTCGAGCAAGCGCAAAACAATCAGTTCTTCTTCAATCTGCTGACCAAAATGGAAGGTACGACAGACTTCCTGACGGGACGTGCTGATCTTGTGCGGCGGGTCCATACCGTACTGAGGGTGGCGGATAGCGACGCAGGCCTGAGGGATACCATATTTGAAATGGCAAGGTCTGGCGCAACCTGCGTTGATGGTCAAATCCTGTTGTTCAGCGATATAGAAGTTAAGGCTTTCGAATTTGAGACCACGAAGTCAATTTCCCCGGGCCAACAAGGTAACGTCTTGTTCAGACTTGGCAGGAGCCTGTTTCGTCTTGGGAAAGTCGAGCAAATCGCTAACCGCGATATTGTCCAGCGTCAGGCAAAGCGCCGTTCAATTGATCCGGCGGAAGTGCGGTTGGCCTATCGTATCGGCCTTGCCGAGCGGCTTGAGTTGCCGGGGCAACCAAGAGGGATGCGCTACAGCGGCAACGTTACGCCTGCCATGCTGAATGCGGCCCATGCTGAAGTGATTGCGGCAGAACAATCATCGGCATTTATTGATGATTTGGTCGGCCGCCAGTACTGGAGCGACTATTTGAAGGACAAATACCCTGAACGGTTCGCCCAGGTGCGAGAGGGCTTCGCAGGCAGAGAGCATGATGTAGACGAGGCGTATCCAAATTACGGCGAAGGCGACGAAGAGCAGTACAAAACCGCCATGCAGGCGATAGAGGTAGACCTTCTATTCGAGCAAGGAAAGTTGGTGCGCGAATTGTCTGAAAAAGAACGGACGCTGGTGCGGCTGTAACGTTCACCTGCAGCGTTCACAAGAACCCCGGGAGTCGCACCAGTCGACTCCCGGGACCACCATCAGTTGTCGTAACCCAGGTTCGGCGCCAGCCAGCGCTCGGTCACGCTCAACTCCTGACCCTTGCGCGATGTGTAGCTCTGCACCTGATCCTTGTCGATCTTGCCCACGGCAAAATACTGTGCTTGCGGGTGAGCGAAGTACCAGCCACTGACCGCTGCCGCCGGGAACATGGCGTAGTGCTCGGTGAGGAACACGCCGCTGCGGCCGGCTTTCATTTCCGAGGCCTCAGGGTCCAGCAACTTGAACAATGTGGATTTCTCGGTGTGATCCGGGCAGGCCGGATAGCCCGGGGCAGGGCGGATACCGGTGTATTGCTCTTTGATCAGCGCCTCGTTGTCGAGTGTCTCGTCCTTGGCATAACCCCAGTAGTCTTTACGGACCTGCTGGTGCAGCCACTCGGCGCACGCCTCGGCCAGGCGATCGGCCAGTGCCTTGACCATGATCGAGTTGTAGTCGTCGCCGGCATCCTGATAAGCCTTGGCCACTTCTTCGGCGCCGATCCCGGCGGTGGTGATGAAACCACCCACGTAGTCGGTCACTTCGCTGTCCTTCGGTGCAACGAAGTCGGCCAGGGAGAAGTTCGGTTTGCCGTCGGTCTTGATGATCTGCTGACGCAAGTGATGCAGCTTGGCAATCGGCTTGCCGTCATCGCCATAGACTTCAATGTCATCCTCACGCACCTGATTGGCAGGCCAGAAGCCGAACACTGCACGGGCGCTGATGAGTTTCTCGTCGATCAGCTTGGCGAGCATTTCCTGGGCATCGGCGAACAGCGCGGTGGCGGCTTCACCGACCACTTCATCCGTGAGGATGCGCGGGAATTTGCCCGCCAGGTCCCAGGAGATAAAGAACGGCGTCCAGTCGATGTATTCGGCCAGGACTTTCAAGTCGATGTTGTCCAGCACCTCGGCACCGGTAAACGTCGGTTTGACCGGCTCGTAAGTGCTCCAGTCGAACTGCGGCTTCTTGGCAATGGCCGCCGGGTAGCTCAGGCGTTCGGTACGGGCGCTGCGGTTGGCAGTGCGCTCGCGGACTTCGATGTATTCCAGACGGGTCTTCTCGACGAACGCCGGTTTCAATTCCTTGGACAGCAACTGCGTCGCCACGCCCACGGCGCGGGAGGCGTCGGTGACGTAGATCACTGCGTCGTTGCTGTATTTCGGCTCGATCTTCACCGCCGTGTGCGCTTTCGAGGTGGTCGCGCCACCGATCATCAGTGGCAGATGGAAGTCCTGACGCTGCATCTCGCGGGCCACGTGGACCATTTCATCCAGCGAAGGGGTGATCAGGCCGGACAGGCCGATGATGTCGCACTTCTGCTCCTTGGCCACCTGCAGGATTTTCTCCGCCGGTACCATCACGCCGAGGTCGACGATGTCGTAGCCGTTACAGCCCAACACCACGCCAACGATGTTCTTGCCGATGTCGTGCACGTCGCCTTTTACCGTCGCCATGAGGATCTTGCCCTTGGCTTCCGGTTTGTCGCCTTTTTCCAGTTCGATGAACGGGATCAAGTGAGCCACGGCCTGCTTCATCACGCGGGCGGATTTCACCACCTGCGGCAGGAACATTTTGCCCGCGCCGAACAGGTCGCCGACGATGTTCATGCCGGACATCAGCGGGCCTTCGATCACTTCGATCGGGCGAGCGAAGGACTGACGGGATTCTTCGGTGTCTTCAACGATATGCGTGGTGATGCCTTTGACCAGTGCATGCTCCAGACGTTTGTTGACGTCCCAGCTGCGCCATTCTTCGGTCTCGGCTTCCTTGACGCTGCCGTCACCCTTGTACTTGTCGGCAATGGCGAGGAGGGCGTCGGTGCCTTCCGGGTTGCGGTTGAGCACTACGTCTTCAACGGCGTCACGCAGTTCGGCCGGGATCTGGTCATAGATCTCCAGCTGGCCGGCGTTGACGATACCCATGGTCAGGCCGTTGCGGATCGCATACAGCAGGAACACCGAGTGAATCGCCTCGCGCACCGGGTTGTTGCCACGGAACGAGAACGACACGTTGGACACGCCACCCGAGGTCAGCGCGTACGGCAGTTCGTCACGGATGTAGGCACAGGCGTTGATGAAGTCCACAGCGTAGTTGTTGTGTTCTTCGATGCCGGTGGCGATGGCGAAGATGTTCGGGTCGAAGATGATGTCTTCCGGCGGGAAGCCGACTTCGTTGACCAGAATGTCGTAGGAGCGTTTGCAGATTTCTTTCTTGCGCGCTTCGGTGTCGGCCTGGCCGGCTTCGTCGAAGGCCATCACCACCACGGCGGCGCCGTAGCGCTTGCACAGTTTGGCGTGATGAATGAACTGCTCGACGCCTTCTTTCATACTGATGGAGTTGACGATGCCCTTGCCCTGGATGCACTTGAGGCCGGCTTCGATCACTTCCCACTTGGAGGAGTCGATCATGATCGGGACGCGGGAGATGTCCGGTTCACCGGCAATCAGATTGAGGAAGGTCACCATGGCCTTCTTCGAATCGAGCATCCCTTCGTCCATGTTGATGTCGATCACCTGGGCGCCGGCTTCGACCTGTTGCAGGGCGACTTCCAGGGCTTCGGTGTAGTTGTCTTCACGGATCAGGCGGGCGAACTTGGCGGAACCGGTGATGTTGGTCCGCTCGCCGACGTTGATGAACAACGAGTTGCGATCGATGGTGAACGGTTCCAGGCCCGACAGGCGGCAGGCCTTTGGAATGTCCGGAATTTCACGCGGCGCATAACCGGCCACGGCGTTGGCGATGGCTTCGATGTGGCCCGGCGTGGTGCCGCAGCAGCCGCCGACGATGTTCAGGAAGCCGCTTTGGGCGAATTCTTCGATGACCTTGGCAGTTTCCGATGGAAGTTCGTCGTACTCGCCGAATTCGTTCGGCAGGCCGGCGTTCGGGTGCGCGGAAACGTAGGTGCTGGCCTTGTTCGACAGTTCTTCCAGGTACGGGCGCAATTCGCTGGCGCCGAGGGCGCAGTTCAAACCGACCGAAATCGGCTTGGCGTGGGCCACGGAGTTCCAGAACGCTTCGGTGGTCTGGCCGGAGAGCGTACGGCCGGAGGCATCGGTGATGGTGCCGGAGATCATGATCGGCAACTCGACGCCGAGCTCTTCGTACACACCTTGCACCGCGAAGATCGCCGCTTTGGCGTTCAGGGTGTCGAAAATGGTTTCGATCAGGATCAGGTCGGCGCCGCCTTCGATCAGGCCTTTGGTGGCCTCGGTGTAGTTTTCCACCAGTTCATCGAAGGTCACGTTGCGGTAGCCGGGGTTGTTCACGTCAGGCGACAGCGAGCAGGTGCGGCTGGTCGGGCCGAGCACGCCCGCGACGAAGCGCGGCTTGTCCGGGGTTTCCAGGGTCTTGGCGTCTGCAACCTTGCGCGCCAGGCGTGCGCCTTCTACGTTTAGCTCGTACGCCAGGCCTTGCATGCCGTAGTCGGCCTGGGACACCTGGGTGGCGTTGAAGGTGTTGGTTTCCAGAATGTCGGCGCCGGCATCCAGGTAGGCTTTCTCAATGGCGCCAATCACGTCCGGGCGCGTCAGGATCAACAGGTCGTTGTTGCCCTTGACGTCACTTGGCCAGTCGGCGAAACGTTTGCCGCGGTAATCCTGCTCCTCGAGCTTGTAGCTCTGGATCATCGTTCCCATGCCGCCATCGAGAATCAGGATGCGCTCTTTGAGGGCGTGCTTGAGAGCTTGAAGGCGAACACTGCGATCGGACATTTGGACTACTCGGAAAGACCATGACGAAGGGGCGGGATAATACCAAACCTGTGCGGTTTTAGAGCATGTCCCGGTTTTGCATGAATATCGCTCATGTTGGGGTGGGGGTCAGACCGATAGAATCGCGGCGTTTTTTCATGATTGGGACCAGGGATATGTCTTATCGCGTCATCAGCATTGTTTTGCTGTTTTTAAGCTGGGGCGCTGCCGCGCAGGATCCGGCCATTTCCTCTGCCATTTCCTACAGCCGCGACATCCAACCGATCTTCACCGAAAAGTGTGTGGCCTGCCATGCCTGCTATGACGCCGCCTGTCAGCTCAATCTGGGCAGTGGCGAAGGGGCTGCCCGTGGCGCAACCAAGATCCCGGTCTACGTTGGCGATCGCCGCCAGGCTGTCGCGCCGACTCGGCTGTTTTATGACGCCTTCGGTAAACGCGCCTGGCAGCAAAAGGACTTCTATTCGGTGCTCGACGCTCAGGGCAGTCAGGCCGCGTTGATGGCGCGGATGCTTGAGTTGGGCCACAAAACCCCCTTGCAACCCAACGCCAGATTGCCGGAGGACATCGTCCTTGGCCTGAACCGGGAAAACATGTGCGCCCTGCCGGCCGAGTTCGACGGCTACGCCAAATCACATCCCCAAGAGGGCATGCCGCTGGCGGTCACCGGCCTGACCGACCAGCAGTACCAGACGCTGCAACGCTGGCTGGCGTCCGGCGCGCCGATTGACGAGCAAGGTCTTGTGCCGAGCGCCAAAGAAGCGTTGCAGGTGGTGCAGTGGGAAAACCTGCTCAATTCACCGGGCGCACGGCAAAGCCTGGTGGGGCGCTGGTTGTTCGAGCATTGGTTTCTCGCTCATCTCTATTTCAAGGACGGCGAGCCGGGGCATTTCTTTCAGTGGGTGCGTTCGCGCACGCCGACCGGCCAGCCGATCGATCTGATCAATACACGCCGCCCGAATGACGATCCGGGCACTCAGGTGTATTACCGCTTGTGGCCGGTGCAAGGCGTGATTGTGCAAAAGACCCACATCACCTACCCGTTGAGCGCGGCGAAGATGGCACGGATCAAAAGCCTCTTCTATAACGGCAACTGGCAGGTCCACGCCTTGCCGGGCTATGGGCCGGAGCGTCGGGCCAATCCGTTCACCACGTTCGAGGCGATCCCGGCCCAGGCGCGCTATCAATTCATGCTCGATAACGCCGAATACTTCGTCCGTACGTTTATTCGCGGCCCGGTGTGCCGCGGCCAGATCGCCACCGACGTGATCCGCGATAACTTCTGGGCACTGTTCCAGGCGCCTGAGCACGACCTCTACATCATCGATCCGAAGTACCGCGGCCAGGCCACGCCGTTGCTGGCGATGCCGGGGCAGAACGACGATGTCGGCAGCGTCCTGAGCCTGTGGCATGACTACCGCGACAAGCGTAACGAGTACGAGGCGCTGCGCCGTGACAGTTACGCCGATGCGCCGGCGCCGAGCTGGTCGACCTTATGGGCCGGTAACGATAACGCCTTGCTGACGATCTTCCGGCATTTCGACAGTGCCTCGGTGAACAAGGGCCTGATCGGTGACGTGCCGCAAACGATGTGGCTGTTTGACTTCCCGCTGCTGGAGCGCACGTATTACCAGTTGGCGGTCAACTTCGACGTGTTCGGCAATGTTTCCCATCAGGCGCAAACGCGCCTGTACTTCGACCTGATCCGCAACGGCGCCGAGCAGAATTTTCTGCGCCTGATGCCGGCCAATTCGCGCGACGACTACCTCGACGACTGGTACCAGAGCGGCGGCAAATTCAAGATGTGGCTGGACTACGAGGCCATCGACAACGACAAAGAAACGGCGCTGGTACTGAACGAAAAAGACCCGAAACGCGATTTCGCCCTGCAGTTGCTCACCCGTTACGGCGATCTCAACGCCAAGCCGGATCCGATCAACCGTTGTGACGGCGCTTATTGCTCGCGGCCGAACATCGATCTGGCCTTGCAGAGCGCCGAACAGGCGTTGAGTCGTCTGACTTCGCGTCCGGCGGCCGGGTTGAAGGTGATCGATCAGTTGCCGGAAGCGACCCTGCTGCGCATCGAAACCGCGAGCGGCAAGCGCGAGGTCTATAGCCTGCTGCGCAACCGCGCGCACAGTAACGTCGCGTTTCTGCTCGGTGAATCCCTGCGTTATCAACCGGGGCTCGACACGATCACCATTTTTCCGGGCGTACTCAGCAGCTATCCGAACTTCATGTTCAACATCCCGGCCGAGCAAGTGCCTGAGTTCGTGGACGAGATGGAAAACGCCAAGGACGCTGATCGATTCGAAAAAATCGTCGAGCGCTGGGGGATACGCCGCAGCCATCCGCTGTTTTGGCAGTATTTCCATGATCTGAGCCGCTACATCCACGACACCGACCCGGTGGAAGAGGGCGTGCTGGACATGAACCGCTACGAGAATCTTTGATGCACGGAATTTAGAGGTGCCTGCGATCCAGTGTGGGAGCGGCGGTGCGGCGATCCGACTTGCTCGCGAAGGCGATAGACCAGTCAACATTAATATTGACTGTTATAGCCTCTTCGCGAGCTAGCCCGCTCTCACATTGGATCCGCTGCGCTTTCCCGACAAAAATACTAGGACTTTGTACGGCGCGATGATTGGCGTAAACTGCGCCCAAGCCTGCGAGGAGTTTCCATGACCGCTATTACCATTACCGACGCCGCCCACGATTATCTGGCTGATCTGCTCTCCAAGCAGAACACCCCAGGCATCGGCATCCGCGTCTTTATCACCCAGCCTGGCACCCAGTACGCCGAAACCTGCATTGCTTATTGCAAGCCGGGCGAAGAAAAACCTGAAGACACGGCGCTGGGGCTCAAAAGCTTCACCGCTTACATCGACTCGTTCAGCGAAGCGTTCCTGGACGATGCGGTAGTCGACTACGCCACCGACCGTATGGGCGGCCAGCTCACCATCAAGGCGCCAAACGCCAAAGTACCGATGGTCAATGCCGACAGCCCGATCAACGAGCGTATCAACTATTACCTGCAAACCGAGATCAACCCGGGGCTGGCCAGCCACGGCGGTCAGGTCAGCCTGATCGATGTGGTCGAAGACGGCATCGCCGTGCTGAAGTTCGGCGGCGGTTGCCAGGGCTGCGGCCAGGCAGACGTTACCTTGCGCGAAGGCATCGAGCGCACCTTGCTCGAGCGCATTCCCGAGCTCAAGGGTGTTCGTGACGTCACCGACCACACGCAGAAAGAAAACGCCTACTACTAAGTAAGGTGTTCGCTGCAGACATAAAAAAACGGCACCCGTGAGTGCCGTTTTTTTAAGCGTGAAATTCACTGACGCCTTCGCGAGCAGGCTCGCTCCCACATTGGAATGCGGTCAACTGTGGGAGCGAGCTTGCTCCGGGCGGCGTTCCGACGATGAGGCCCTATGGCCGATACAAATGCGCATGCCCGGCACGGTACAGCGACGACTCACTGAAGTGATCACTGCCCAAAACCCGACCCACCAAAATCAACGCCGTGCGCCGAAACCCCTTGGCTTCAACCTTCGCGGCAATGTCTTCAAGCGTCCCCACCACCCAGTCCTGATCCGGCCAGGTCGCCCGGTGAATCACCGCAATCGGGCAATCCGCGCCGTAATGCGGCAGCAACTCGGCCAGGATCTTCTCCAGATGATTGACCCCCAGATGGATCGCCATGGTCGCCCCGTGCTGCGCCAGGCTGCCGAGCTCTTCGCCGGCGGGCATCGCGGTCTTGTCGGCGTAGCGGGTCAGGATCACGCTTTGTGACACGTCCGGTAACGTCAGTTCCGCGCCCAGAAGCGCCGCGCAGGCCGCCGTGGCCGTGACGCCGGGAATGATTTCAAACGGGATGTCGAGTTCGCGCAGGTAGCGAATCTGCTCGCCAATGGCGCCATAAAGACTCGGATCGCCAGAATGCACCCGAGCCACGTCCTGACCCTTGGCATGGGCGGATTTGATCAGCTCGATGATCTGTTCCAGGTGCAGTTCGGCGCTGTTGACCACCTGTTCGGCGCGATGGCCTTCCAGCACGGCGGCGGGCACCAGGGAGCCGGCATAGATGATCACCGGGCAGCTGCGAATCAGCCGTTGGCCTTTGACGGTGATTAGTTCCGGGTCGCCGGGACCTGCGCCAATGAAGTAGACGGTCATCGTCGGTTCCTGTGAGAAAAAGGGGCTGGGCAAGGCTTCAGATGAAGATTGCTCATGATCGATGGCGGGGATTATCGAGGATTTTAGGCAGCGCAGGCCAATGCCAAGGTGGCCTGGGCATATTTTTGTCGTGAAATCAGCAATTTTGCCGGTGCCTGGGCCAGGTGTTCGGCCAGGGCCAGGGCGGCACTTTCCGCGACGCCGTAGCAGCCGGTGCGTTCGAACGCGATGTCCGAGCGGTGGCTGAGTTGCGGTTGATAGCCGGCCAGTTGTTCGCTGCTGAAGTACATCAGGGGCAGCGCGAGTTGTTCGGCCAGCTCGATCAAGCCAGGTTCTTCGCGCTTCAGGTCGATGCTGGCCAGGGCCTTGATCTGGTGAAGTCCGATTTTATGAGCCTGTAGCGCCTGATCGAGCAGCGCCCGCAGCGTGCTGACGGGGCAGCCGCGCTGGCAGCCCAGGCCGACCACTAAAGTCGGCGCTGCGCTGATCTCAGTCATGCGTGGTATTGACCATCGTTTTTGCGGCGGAACAACCAGGCACTGATCAGGCCCAAGGCCAGCCAGAATCCCATGTTGGTCAGCTGCGAAGCGATTTTGAACTGAGCTTCCAGGGCTTCTGGAGCCAGCATCGAGTGGACTTCCGGTTGTGGTGCGCCGATCACATGAGGAACAGCCAGGATTGCCACGCCGAGCACTTTCATCAGCCAGTGACGGCTGAACACGATTAATGCGATGCCGACCGCGGTGGAGGCAGCCGTGCCGATCCACCAGATCTGCCGTTGCGCCAAATCAGCTGCGGCAGTGCCCGGCAGCTCAGGCGGCAGACCGAGAGTCGGTGCCAGCACGAACGTCGCGTAACCGGCCAGGCCCCAAAGCAGGCCTTGGGAGGTTTTGGTCGGCGCGCGCAAGGTATACAGGCCAGCGAGCATCAGCGCGAAACCGACCGCTACCACCAGGTTGCCGCCGGTGGTGGACAGCACGCGCTGCCAGCCGTCTTCCGGTTCCCAGGCTTCAGCATCGTGGGTGTGAGCGGCGACAGCACCTGCGGCGTGTTCGTGAACCTCAACAGCGGCGGGTTCGGATTTTTCGAACGTCTCGGCCTGCAGAATCAGCGGAGCCACCCAGAAGCTTTGCAGCAGGGTCAGCAGCAGGGCGGCCAGCAGCCCGGTGAACCCTGCGGTTTGCGCAATACGCTTGATCATGTCGGCAGGTCTCAATGGCACGGGAATGCAGAGCTGTGGCGGGTATCGTGCGCGGCGTTGTGCACCGCTTCGATGTGCGAGAAACCGGCGAAATACACAAGGCACGCACCCAGAATCGACGCGCACGCGGCGGCGGTCAGGCGTTGAGTCAGGGTATTGGTGGTGCTGGCGGTGCTTTTATCGGTGTTGCTGCCGGTGCTGCTGATGATCGACATGGCGCTTCCCTCTGGTCTGTCAGCGGGTGATTCAGAGCGCATGGAAGACCCCTGCGAGTCGGGCACGCAGAGGTTCAAACAGCGCCCGCCCACCGCGGGTTTGTTATTCAGTGATCGTAATGGTCACTTTGTGTTGCGGGCCGGTCTCCGGGCTCACGAGGGGCACTGGCTTTCGCCTTGACCTGCAAGCATCACCTTCCCATGCCGAACTGCTGGCACAGTGGATCTGACGCTTCGCTCGCTTACCGTTGCGGGGGCAGCACCGGACTGACATGACTTTAGAGTAAAGCACATGATTCACCGGTTTCCCGTTTCACCCTGTGAAGGGCACCCGTAACAAGGCGTGTAGGAGAGCATGGGCGGGGGTTGGGCGTCAATTGGCAAGGGTTCTCAGTTGGAAACCGCGGCGCTCCCTTCGCGAGCAAGCCCGCTCCCACATTTGAAATGCATTCCCCTGTGGGAGCGGCGGTGCGACGATTCGACTTGCTCGCGAAGGGAGCGCCACAGAACTCAGGTGAACATTGACCCGCCCCCACACGATGCGTAGCCTTGCGCTTTCGAGGTTCTTCGGCGTCTGCCGAAGCTAAGAAGGGAACGCGGTCGATGCCGCGGCTGCCCCCGCAACTGTGAACGGTGATGTTCGCTGCCACGCCACTGCAAACCCTGTGCAACGGGTTCGCGGGAAGGCGCAGCCAACGCCAGTCGAACGATTGGCACACCGTCAGCCAGGAGACCTGCCTCGAAACGAATTCTCACTACAACCGGGCGGGGTGATCCGGTGGCGAAATCTTCCGCGCGCCTATGCAGCAGCGGTCGTCGTCCCGTATGCCCGCCACCTTGCCAAAGGGCATCCGATGAAAACACTGGCCAAACTCCCCGTCACCATCGTTACCGGCTTCCTCGGCTCGGGCAAAACCACTTTGCTGCGGCACATGCTCGACAACGCTCAGGGCCGCCGCATTGCGGTGATCGTCAACGAGTTCGGCGAGCTGGGCATCGACGGCGAAATCCTCAAGCAGTGCTCCATCGGTTGCACTGAAGAAGAAGCCAACGGCCGCGTCTACGAACTGGCCAACGGCTGCCTGTGCTGCACCGTTCAGGAAGAATTCTTCCCGGTGATGCGCGAATTGGTCGCCCGTCGCGGCGATCTCGATCACATCCTGATCGAAACTTCTGGTCTGGCCCTGCCAAAACCGCTGGTGCAAGCCTTCCAGTGGCCGGAAATCCGCAGCGCCTGCACCGTTGACGCGGTCATCACTGTGGTCGACAGCCCAGCGGTCGCCGCCGGCACCTTCGCGGCTTTCCCGGACCAGGTCGATGCCCAGCGCAAACTCGACCCGAACCTGGACCACGAATCGCCGCTGCACGAGCTGTTCGCCGACCAACTGGCCAGCGCCGACCTGGTGATCCTCAACAAGGCCGACCTGATCAGCCCTGAAGACCTGGCCCGTGTGCGCCTGGAAGTCGCTGAAGAACTGCCGCCAGCGGTGAAAGTCATCGAAGCCAGCAGCGGTCGCGTGCCACTGGACGTGCTGATCGGCCTCGGCGCCGGCTCCGAAGAACACATCGACAGCCGTCACAGCCATCACGATCACCACCATGAAGGTGAAGACGATCACGACCACGATGCCTTCGATTCCATCTCCATCGAATTGCCGCAAGCCGACGAAAGCCTGCTGCTGGACGCGTTGACTCAACTGGTGGTCCAACACGGCATCCTGCGCGTCAAAGGTTTCGCTGCGATCCCGAGCAAGCCGATGCGCCTGCTGATTCAGGGCGTGGGCACGCGTTTCGACAAGCACTTCGACCGTCAGTGGGGCGCCGACGAAGCGCGCACCACGCGTCTGGTGTTGATCGGTCAGGAGCTGGACGCCACTCTGCTTGAAGCGCAATTGCGCGCTGCGCTCAGCGTTTAAGCCATGCACCTGCTCAGGACCCAGCCCGGCGGTTTCGTGTCGGATGACAACATTGCCGACCTTGGACAAACCCCCGCCGAGCTGGTGATCCTGTGCAGCGGCGACTCCAGCCTCGCGCTGCTCGCCGAAGCCGCGCAGCAACTGCCCGACGACTACCCGAGTGTGCGCCTGGCCAACCCGATGCAGGTGCAGAATCACGCCTCGGTCGATCTCTACTTCGACGAAGTGCTGCGCCACGCCAAGGTGATTCTGATTTCGCTGCACGGCGGCATCGCCTATTGGCGGTACGGCGTCGAGCAACTGGTGCAACTGTCGGAACGCGGCGTGCAGCTGATTCTGGTGCCCGGCGATGATCGCCCGGACCCGGAACTCAGCGAGCTGAGCACGGTGGGCGCGGAAGACCGTGATCGGCTCTGGCAGTTTTTGCGTCAGGGTGGCATGAACAATGCTCTGGATTTTTTTCGCTGCCTTGCCAATCGCTGGCTGGACCGCGACTACGCCTGGGCCGAACCGCAAACCCTGCCGCGCACAGCGATTTACCACCCGCACAAAAGCCCCGCTGAACTGAAGGATTGGCAAGCCGACTGGCAGGCCGGTCAACCGGTCGCGGCAGTGCTGTTCTACCGCTCGCATTTGCAGGCGGCCAACACCGGTTTCATTGATATTTTCTGCCAGCGGTTGCAGGCGGCGGGGTTGAACCCTTTGCCGATTGCAGTGGCCAGTTTGAAAGAACCCGGCTGCCTGACGGTGGTCGAGGACCTGTTGGATGAAGTCGAGGCCGGCGTGATTCTTAACACCACCGGTTTCGCGCAATCCAGTCCTGAAGCACCGCACTTGCGACCGTTTCGCCGCAACATCCCGGTGATCCAGGCGATTTGCGCCCAGGACAACGAACCCGGTTGGCGCGCCAGCGAACAAGGCCTCGGTCCGCGTGATCTGGCGATGCACATCGCGCTGCCGGAACTGGACGGGCGGATCATCAGCCGACCGATCAGCTTCAAAGACCTGGCCTGGCGCAGCGAGCGCAGCCAATCGGACGTAGTCTGCTATCGGCCACAACCGGAGCGCATGGATTTTGTCGCCGAACTGGCGCGACGCTGGATCGAGTTGGCGCGGGTGCCCAATGCTGAAAAACGCATCGCCCTGATCCTCGCCAACTACCCGACCCGCGACGGCCGCATCGGCAATGGTGTCGGCCTCGACACCCCGGCCGCCGCGCTGAATATCCTCCGTGCGCTGCATAACGAAGGTTATCCGCTACCGGCCGAGTTGCCTGATAGCGGTACCGCGTTGATCCAGCAGTTACTCGGTGGCGTCAGCAATGACCTCGACACCCTCGACCAGCGTCCGTGTCATCAAAGCCTTGCGATGGACGACTACCTGCTGATGTTCAACGCTTTGCCCGAATCCAATCGGCAGGCCGTGCTGGAACGTTGGGGCTCGCCCGAAAACGATCCGATGTTCCGTGGCGGGCGAATGATGATCGCCGGGCTGCGCTTTGGCCTGACCTTCGTCGGCATACAACCGGCGCGGGGTTATCAGGTGGACCCGAGCGCGGTGTATCACGACCCGGACCTGGTGCCGCCTCACGGTTACTTGGCATTCTATTTCTGGTTGCGTAACACCTACGGCGCCCACGGCGTGATCCACGTCGGCAAACACGGCAACCTCGAATGGCTGCCGGGCAAAGGCGTCGGGCTGTCCGAGAATTGCTGGCCGGATGCGCTGCTCGGGCCGTTGCCGAACATCTATCCGTTTATCGTCAACGATCCGGGGGAGGGCGCCCAGGCCAAGCGCCGTACGCAGGCGGTGATCATCGATCACCTGATGCCGCCGCTGACCCGCGCCGAAACTTACGGCCCGTTGCGCAACCTCGAATTACTCGCCGACGAGTATTACGAAGCGCAATTGCTCGATCCGCGCCGTGCCCGGGAACTGCAGCGCGACATCTTGCAACTGGTGCGCGACACGCACATCGACCGCGAACTGCAACTGGACGAAAAACTCGACAGTGATGCCGATGCGGCGATCTGGTTGCCGCGCCTGGACACCTATTTGTGCGACTTGAAAGAGTCGCAGATCCGCGACGGTCTGCATGTGTTTGGCGAGTCGCCGACCGGGCGTTTGCGCATCGACACCTTGCTGGCGTTGTTGCGCATTCCGCGTGGCGATGGGCGGGGGGCGCAATCGAGTCTGCTGCGGGCCTTGGCCAAGGCGTTCACGTTGGGCTTCGATCCGCTGGATTGCGCGCTCGCCGAACCTTGGACCGGGCCGCGTCCGATTGAACTGCAAACCCTCACCGATGAAGCCTGGCGCACAGCAGGTGATACCCGCGAACGTCTGGAACTGTTTGCAGCTCAACTGATCTCGCAAACGTTGAGTATCGAGGTTGAGCCCGGCCCCTGTGGGAGCGGGCTTGCTCGCGAAAGCGGTGGGTCAGGCAAATCAATGTTGACTGACACTCCGCTTTCGCGAGCAAGCCCGCTCCCACAGGAGGCAGGTTGGTCAGAAGTGAAAGCCATCATCGACAGCCTGCGCGAAGTCGTCGCTCCGCGTCTGGACGCCTGCGGCCCGGCGGAAATGCGCGGTCTGCTCGACGCTCTCAGTGGTCGCTTCGTGCCGGCCGGCCCCAGCGGTGCGCCGAGTCGCGGTCGGCTCGACGTGCTGCCGACCGGTCGCAACTTCTACTCGGTGGACGTGCGTAACCTGCCGACCACCACCGCGTGGCGTATCGGTTTCCAGTCGGCCAACCTGATTCTTGAGCGACACCTGCAAGACCACGGCGATCACCTGCGCCAGCTCGGCCTGTCGGTGTGGGGCACGGCGACCATGCGCACCGGTGGCGACGACATCGCCCAGGCCATGGCGCTGATGGGCGTGCGCCCGGTCTGGGCCACCGGCAGTCAGCGAGTCGACGACTTCGAGATTCTGCCGCTGAGTCTGCTGGACCGTCCGCGCGTGGACGTGACGTTGCGCGTGTCCGGATTCTTCCGCGATGCCTTTGCCAATCTGATCCGTCTGTTCGACGCCGCCGTGCAAGCGGTCGCCGCCCTCGACGAGCCGGACGACCTCAACCCCCTGGCTGCCAAGGTGCGTGCCGAGCGCGAAGCGTTAATGCAATCGGGGCTGGATGAAGAGGCGGCCAAACGTCAGGCTGGTTGGCGAATCTTTGGTGCCAAACCCGGTGCTTACGGCGCGGGCGTGCAGGGCGCCATCGATGGTCGTCTGTGGCAAAGCCGCGACGACCTGGCCGAGGTTTATCTGAACTGGGGTGGCTACGCTTACGGCGGTTCTGACGAAGGCACCGCGGCGCGGGAGCAGTTCGCTCAGCGCCTGAGCCAGGTTCAGGCTGTGCTGCAAAACCAGGACAACCGTGAACACGACTTGCTCGACTCCAACGATTATTACCAGTTCCAGGGCGGCATGCTCGCGGCCGTGGAAAGCCTCAGTGGCGAAGCGGCGGCCAGTTACCATGGCGATCACAGTCAGCCGGATCTGCCGAAGGTCCGTACGTTGAAGGAAGAGCTGAACCGGGTGATTCGCTCGCGGGCAGCCAATCCGAAGTGGATCGACGGCGTGAAGCGTCATGGCTATAAAGGCGCATTTGAACTGGCGGCGACGGTTGATAATCTGTTTGCCTTCGACGCTACAACGCAGCTGATCGACGATCACCAGTATGCATTGCTGGCGGATGCGTACTTGCTGGATCCGGCGACCCGGGATTTTGTCCGTGAGCATAATCCGCATGCGTTGCGCGACATGACCGAGCGAATGCTGGAAGCGCAGCAGCGGGGGATGTGGAAGGAGCCGGGCGACTACCGCGAAGCGCTGGAGAATTTGTTGCTGGACATAGAAGAAGACAGCTAATGCGCTAAACCCTGTGGGAGCGGCGGTGCGGCGATCCGACTTGCTCGCGAAGGCGGCGTGTCAGTCAACATCAATATTGAATGTCCCACCGCCTTCGCGAGCAAGCCCGCTCCCACAGGTATGAGGTTTGCCTGTGAATTGCACTGATGCAACTACCGACCATGACCGAGTATTTAAGATGACCGACACCCCCCATTTCCCTCTCTCCGCCGTGGTCGGCGCCGACGATCTGAAACTCGCCCTGTACCTGACCGCCATCGACCCGAAAATCGGCGGCGTTCTCATCGAAGGCCCCCGCGGCATGGCCAAGTCGACCCTGGCCCGTGGCTTGGCGGACTTGCTCGCCAGCGGCCAATTCGTGACATTGCCGTTGGGCGCCACCGAAGAACGACTGGTCGGCACCCTCGACCTGGACGCCGCCCTGAGCGAGGGTCGCGCGCAGTTCTCCCCCGGTGTGCTGGCCAAGGCCGACGGCGGCGTGCTCTACGTCGATGAAGTCAACCTGCTGCCCGATCACCTGGTGGACCTGCTGCTGGATGTGGCCGCCAGCGGCACCAACCTGATCGAACGCGACGGCATTTCCCATCGGCATTCGGCGAAGTTCGTGCTGATCGGCACCATGAACCCGGAAGAGGGTGAGCTGCGTCCGCAATTGCTCGACCGCTTTGGCCTGAACGTCGCCCTCAGTGGCCACACAGCGCCGACCGAGCGCGGCCAGATCATTCGTCGGCGGCTGGATTTCGACAGCGATCCTCACAGCTTTTGCGTCGAATGGGAAAGCCAGCAGCAATCGCTGCGCGAACGTTGCCAGAAAGCGCGCAGCGCACTGGCAAGCATTCCGCTCGACGATCATGCGCTCGCGCAGATTACCGAGCGTTGCTTTGCCGCCGGGGTCGATGGCTTGCGGGCCGACCTGGTCTGGTTGCGCGCGGCGCGTGCCCATGCAGCGTGGCGTGGGGCAAGCACCATCGCCGAGGAAGATATCGACGCCGTCGCCGAATTTGCCTTGCGCCATCGCCGCCGCGAGCCATCGCCACCGGCGCCGCAACACAGTCAGCCGCCCTCTACGCAAAATGCCAATCCGAGCGAAGGCCAGGGCCAATGGGGTGAAATGCCCGCTCAGGCGCTCCCGGTCGGCGCCCGACGTGACGTGCCGAGCTGGCCAAAAAAGCCCTAGGCATTCGCCCTCGATCTGACGCGGGGGCGAATGCCAGACCCCGCGCCGGACGGCTGGATAACGGCAAACAGGGTAAACGTCACGCGGCGCGCAGCGGCTCGATCAATTGGCCCGGCACCTTGCTGAACGGCCGCCCGCGTCAGCGCGCCGATGTCCTGTTTCACCTGCGCACCCGTTCGCCCCACGAACTGTGGCTGGTGATCGTCGACGCCTCGGCTTCTACTCGTCGCCATCAGGCGTTGAGCGATGCCAAGGGCTTGCTGGCGCAACTGTTCGACGATGCCTATCGTCAGCGTGCACGCCTGGCGTTGCTCACGGCCAGTGGTCATGTGCCGAAGTGGCAAGTGCAAGGGTTGAAAGCCTCCGCGGGTTTGCGCGACTGGCTTGATGGGCTGGGAGCGGGCGGTGGTACGCCGTTGCTGGCGGCACTGGGTGAAGCGGGGCGCTGGCTGACGGCACGGCAAAAACGCTTTCCGGCGGAACAGCAGCGCTTGTTGCTGGTGACCGATGGGCGGTTGAAGGACTGGTCGATGTTGCCGGCGCTTGATTGTCCGGGGCTGCTGATCGACATCGAACGGGGGCCGATTCGTCTTGGACGGTCTAAAGTATTGGCAACTCAATTGCAGGCGCAGTACCGGCATATCGATGATATGGAGTGAACCGAAAAGATCTTCACAGGAGTGAGTCATGCGCGTTCTAGCCGCCAACATTCAGGATGATTTCCGCGTCAAAGCCTACGCCGGCACCAATGGCGTGCTGTTGGCCATGGACCTGGCCGAACCCCGCCGCAAAGGCCTCTTGGGGTTCGCCATCGAAAAACAGCAAGGCCCCAAGCCCTGGCTGTTCCTGTTCAACAGCCTGACCTTCTCCGGCAAGGTGCATACGTTTCCCCAGTTCCACGCCACCCCCAGCGATATCGCGCCGTTGCAGAAATTCCGCTGGGCCGATTACGCGGTCAATCCGGGGATGACGATCCATTACCGAATCCACCTGGCCTACGGCACCGTTGATGCGCCGCAATTGGGCGAATACCTGGAGGTGACGGTCACCTCCGACAATGGTCAGCCGGGTAACCAAAGCGTGATCTTCAACCGTGCGGTCGCCGCCAGCCAGGCGTTCCAGCGCAAGTTTCCCGAGCTCGACGCGCTGATCAGCGCCAACAAGAACCTGCCCATCGAAGCATGGCCGGATGCCCCACGGCAATGGCTGGAAAACGGTTTGCTCGGACGCTTGCTGGGGTTTATCGAGCGTGCGGTGGATGGCCAGTGGGCGCTGGACATTGCCATCTACGAATATGAATTGCAGGCCATTGTCGATGCGGTCAATGCCGCGTTCGAACGTGGGGTAAACGTTCGCGTGCTCTATCACGCCCAACCGGGTGATGAGGACACCACCCTGAACGAGGCCAGCCTGGAAAAAATACCGGCAGAGAACAAGCGCGGGCGGGTCACCCACAATATCTTCCACAACAAATTCATCGTCCTGAGCCGGCTCGACGCAGCGGGACAGCGTCAGCCGGAGTCGTTGCTTTGCGGCAGCACCAATTTCACGCCCAACGGCGTTTACCGTCAGGCCAACGTGGTGCATGTGCTGGACGAGACACGCGTCAGCGCCAGCTATCTGCACACCTTCGAGGAGGTCTGGGCTAACCCTGCGGATGTCGGTGCCACCCGAAACTGGCTCACGCAAAACAACCCGATGGATTCGCTGCAGCCGATGTTCGCCGGTTTCTCACCGCGCTCGGGTAAAGGGGATCTGGATGAGTTTGTCGAGATCATCAACGCCGCAAAAAAGGACGTGCTGTTCGTCACCGCATTCGCCTTGCCCGACGACATCCTGAGCGCCTTGCTCGGTCTGCCCCACGACGACATTTTGCGTTACGGCCTGCAAAACACCGCCAGCAGCATCACCGGTTTCCACGCCGACCGCACCGCCGAATTCGCCGCCACCGCGCTGCTCAACACCGGGCTGGAAGGCTGGCTCCGCGAGAACATGAAAGGCCAGAAGGGCAACCTGCTGGTGCACACCAAAGCCGTGGTGACGGACTTCACCAGCGATGCGCCGACGATCATCAGCGGCAGCCATAACCTCAGTGCCGCGGCCAGCAATGGCAATGACGAGAACTACCTGATCATTCGCGGTGATACCGATCTGGCAGACCGTTATGGTCTGGAACTGCTGCGGTTCTACGAGCATTACCGCTTTCGCTATTTCGCCAAAAAACTCGCGCTCAAGCAGGTCCAGCCGTTGGCGGCGGATGACAGCTGGACCGATGATTACTATCGCGCGGGGGATTTGCGTCAGCTATCCAGATTGCGTTTTTCCGGACGGTAAACACGCTTGCAGCGCAAACGTACCCCCTTGTGGGAGCGGGCTTGCTCGCGAAGGCGGAGTGTCAGACAACATCATTGTTGACTGGAAGGTCGCCTTCGCGAGCAAGCCCGCTCCCACATTGGATTACTTCAGTCCCATCGCCTGCCGATACTGGCGAGTGCGCCGGGCGATGTACACGCGGTCGAGAATCAACGCCCATAGCGCCGACACGTCGGGGCGGGTCTTGCGCCCACGGCTCAGGCGATTGAGCTGGAATTTCACGACGGCCATGCTCGCCAATGCCGCCAGGGGTTTGCGTTTCCAGCGAATCGGCGGCAGTTGCGGGTGACTGTTCTGACCTTCGCGCCAGCGTTTGACCAGTTGCGGTTCGAGCGCCAGCGCCGTGCCGATCCCGGCCATGGCGATGCCGCTGTCGAGCACCTGTTCGACGATCGCCAGACGTCGAATCCCGCCCGTCACCATCACCGGCATGTTCGCCACGCTGGCCAGCTCACCGGCCATCTCCAGAAAGTACGCTTCACGCGCCAGGGTCCGGCCATCCCGGGCCTCACCTTGCATGGCCGGGGCTTCGTAGCTGCCGCCGGAGAGTTCCAGCAGATCGATCGGTTGATCGTTGAGCCACTGGATCACTTGCCGGGCATCGTCGGCATCAAAACCGCCGCGCTGGAAATCCGCCGAGTTGAGCTTCACCGCCACGCAAAATTGCGGCGACACAGAGTTGCGCACGGCGCTGACCACTGCCAACAACAAGCGCGCGCGATTTTCCAGGGAACCACCCCAGCGGTCGGTCCGGCGGTTGGTCAAGGGCGAGAGGAACTGGCTGATCAGATAACCGTGCGCGGCATGAATCTGCACCCCGGTGAAACCGGCCTTTTCCGCCAGGGCAGCGCTGGTGGCGAAGCGTTGGATGACGTCTTCGATGTCGCGCTCGCTCATGGGTTTGGGCTCGGCAAACATCTTCGAGAACCCACCCAAGTCCAGCGCCACGGCGGACGGCGCCAACGCTTGCTGGCCGAGGTTGGCCATGGTCTGACGGCCAGGATGATTGAGCTGCATCCAGAACTGCGCGCCACCGGCCCGACCGATGCTGGCCCACTGGCGAAAGCGTTCCAGGTGGCGCTCATCCTCCAGCACCACGCCACCGGGGCCGGTCATGGCGCGGCGGTCGATCATCACGTTGCCCGTCAGCAACAGTCCGGTTTCGCCTTCGGCCCACGCCTGATACAGCCGAAACAAGGCCTCTGCGGGTGCCTGACCGCTGTCAGCGAGGTTCTCTTCTATCGCGGCTTTGGCAATGCGGTTGCCGATGGTCTGGCCGTTGGGCAAATTCAATACTTGGAAGGGCGACATGCTTGACTCCTCATCAGTGATGAGTAGAGGCTAAGCTTAAAGTTAACTTTAATGTCAAACAGGCAAATGAGGTTGAGATGAAGATTGGTGAATTGGCGGAGTTAAGTGGCTTCAACCCGTCGCGTATTCGGTTTTACGAGGCCCAGGGCCTGATCCAGAAAGTGGAACGTCGGGCCAATGGCTACCGGCATTACCCCGAGCAGGTATTGCAGACGCTGTACCTGATCCAATGCGCCCAGCAGGCCGGGTTCAGCCTGGAAGAGTTGAAACAGTTGATGCCGGACACCATCACCGGTGAATTCAAGCACGACGTACTGCTGGCGGGGCTTAAGCGCAAAGTCGATCAGATCGAAGAAATGCAGCTACACCTGGCGCAGAGCAAGGCGAAGCTGCTGGCGGTGATCGACGACATACAGGCGAAACCCGAAGGCATGGGCTGCGATGCGAATGCCGAGCGGGTGCTGGCGTCATTCAAGCATTCGCGCCGATAGCGGCGGTCGACGGAGCGGGGATCGGATTGCGCATCAGCGTGCCCACCACCAGCGCACCCAGTAGCGCCAACAACCCCGCAACCCACAACAGCAGACTGAAGCCGCCGACGAAGGCTTGCCGGGCCAACGGTTCGACCAGTGTACGAGCGTTTTCCGGCAACAGGCCCATCGCTGCCGTCATGTCACCGGCCACCACCCGCGAGGCTATGCCCTGGGTTTGGCCGAGCCATTGCGCACCCTGCGCCGTCAGGCTCGTACGCAACAACAGCTCGGTATGACTGGACAACAACGCACCGAACACGCCGATGGCCAGTACGATTGCGCTGAAACGCATGGTGGTGCTCATGCCCGAGGCCATGCCGGTGCGCTCCCGTGGCACGCAGGCCATGATGTTCTTTTGCGTATCGCCGTTGAGCAGCCCGGCACCGGCGCCGGTCACGGCAATCGCGAAGGCGAATGGCAGGTAACCACCGCTGCTGACCGCCCAGGCGCTGAGCAAATTGCCGCTGCCGACCAGGGTCAAACCGGCGGCCATCAATGTGGCGGGGGCAAACCGACTCGCCAGACGTACGCCGATGCGCGGGCAAATCAGCATGGTCAGGGCAAACGGCAACATCCCCAGCCCTGAAGCGATGGCCGAGAAACCCAGGCCGTTTTGCAGGTAGAACGGCAGCAGGGTCATCATCACCTGGGCGCAACCGGCGTAGGCGAACATGCCCAATAATGCGCCGATGAAGCGCGGATGCTTGAACAGTTGCAGGTCGACCATCGGCCGCCGCTGCATCCGTTCAATCACTACGAACAGCCCCAGCAACAAGGCACCGCCGATCAGACGAGCGTAGGTCAGCGGATTGCTCCAGCCGATCCGGTTCGCCTCGATCAGGCCCCAGATCAGGCACAGCAAACTCGCACTGAACGCCAGGCTACCCCAGGGATCGAGGCGTGCAGACTGAGTGTCGCGGGACTCCGGCACGGCGCGCCAGACCATCACCATCAGGAACAATCCGACGGGCAGGTTAAGGTAGAAAATCCAGCGCCAGCCCATGTATTCGGTGATCAGCCCGCCGACCGTCGGCGCGGCGGTCATCGCTACCCCCATGCACGCGCCCCAGAACGCCCAGGCCTTGGCCCGTTCCACTTCATCGTGAAAGGTGTGGCCGATGGAGGCGAGGGCCGAGGTCAACAGCAAGGCCGCGCCGACACCCTTGATCGCCCGGGCGATGTCGAGGAACAGCGCGTTGGGCGCGGCACCGCAACCGATGGACGCGAGGATGAAAATGGCCAGCCCGCAGAGCAAGGTTTTCTGCCGGCCGAAGCGGTCGGCGATGCTGCCAGCCGGCAACAAAAGAGCGGCGAAGGCCAGCATGTAAGCGCTGACCACCCATTCGATGTCGGCAAAGTTTGCGCCCAGGTCCCGGGCGATCGTGGGCAGCGTCACGGCGACGATGTTGGTGTCGAGAACGATCAGCGAGCAAACGCCTGAGGCTGTGAGTAATGTCAGGCGTGGGCTCACCTTGGGTTTGACGGGCATGGCAACGTTTCTCTACTGTGAAAGTCAGTGCAGCTTATCGTCTGTTGACGCTTCCCTTGTTAGGCGTGCCTTGTCACTTCATTACCTTTGAGCTAACGCACCAATGGACATACGGCATTTCCGCTATTTTCTGGCCGTTGCCCGGCAAGGCAACTTCACCCGCGCCGCCGAACAACTCGGTATCGCACCGCCGACCTTGACTCGACAGATCCAGGACATGGAGAACGAACTCGGCACGCGATTGTTCGTGCGCCAAACACGTGAAGTCAGCTTGACCGAGGCCGGCGCCGCGCTGTTGATCGAGGCCGAGGCGACGGTGCGGCAATTCGAATACGCTCAGTACAACGCCCAGCGTGCCGGGCGCGGGGATATTGGCCATATCGAGCTGGGTTACGTGGCTTCGGCGGTGTATTCGGGCTTGCTGCAAAAACAGGTGCAAGCCTTCAGCCGCGAGTGTCCTGACGTCAGCCTGAACGTACGGGAAAGTCCCATGGCGTCATTGCCGATGATGGTGGTCGAGGGGCGTTTCGATATTGGTTATGTCCGCTCACCCATGACCTTGCCCGAAGGCCTGGATGCCATTCGCCTGGACGCAGAAGGCTTTGTGCTGGCGGTGTCGGCCGAGTCCTGGCTGTGCCGATTGCCAGAGATTGGCCCGGAACATTTGCAGAACGAGACGTTCATCCTGCCGGAGCAAATCAGTGGCACCTTGCAAGTCGCCGCCGAGGGTGGATTTGCGCCGAAACTGGGGGCGCAACCGGGCGGGCTGGTGGCGGTCATTGCATTGGTGTCGTTGGGGCAGGGCGTGGCGGTGGTACCTGAATCAGTGGTCGGCCACGTCAGTCTGCCCGGTGTCTTGTACCGGCCGATCAATGGGTATGAGGCGAACTCCTGGTTGTCGTTGATCCATCGGCGATTCGAAAAATCACCGGCGGTGGCGAGGTATATCGAACAGGTCAAAAATCGCTAAGCGCAAAAGCTTCGCGAGCAGGCTCGCTCCCACAATTGACCGAGTTACCCAAACAGACACGGTCATCTGCGGGAGCGAGCCTGCTCGCGAAAGCGATCTAACCGCAAACCCGCCGCCTCAACTGCCCAGTTGCGCGAGGCACAGTGCGCAACCTTCGCAGGGTCTGGCGCAACCATGCCAGATCGTGAACCGGTTTACGCTTCACCGTTGCCGGTTTCACCTTGCCTATGTGCCTGGCGAAGTCTTCCTGCAGGGTTTGCTCAGTACCGATTCCCTTGAGCTTCTTTAGCAACTTCCCATCCTTGTAAAACAGCACGGTCGGGGTGCCGGTGACGTCCGGGTGGCGGGGGGATTCGCTGGTGTTCAGCATGTAGATCTGCGCGTGATGGCGATATCGTTCGCCAATCTGACGAAAAATCGGCCCGGCCGTTTCGCAGGCGGGGCAGTGTTGATTGCCGAAGTACAGGATCACCGGGCGCCAGGTTTTCAGGGCCTTGCGGTAGACCGGGGCCAGCGCTTTGCGAGCGATTTTCGAGCTCATTGAAATCTCCTTTTTCACCGTGCATCGAGGGCCTGTTGACGGTATAGGAGTCAGCCGCGATCAGTCTACTGTCAGAAATTACAGGTAGAGCGCTGCTTCATTTTGAATCGCTACCTTTCAAATGTGGTGCAAGTACCCGTGCGTTGTGGCCAACGGTAGCGGTGCTCGACGTGTGCGTTGGGTAACAGAGTTGCCTGTGTTTTGCCCATCTTATTGATTCACCGGGTTTTTCAATCTCCCCAACATTCCGCCCACATCCTGTGGCACACTTTCTGCTGTCTATTCCGTTGTTACATACCAATATCCGGTATAGCGGAATAAACATCACCCTGGAGTGCTTGCCATGCATCGCCGACCTTCCTTGTTTAAAGCGTGTGTTTTTGTTCTCGCGGCTTCGGCTGCTGTCATGGGTGTGGCCCAGGCGGCGGACAGCAAGCTCGATAGCGTGCTGGCCCGCGGGAAACTGATTGTGGGCACCGGCAGTACCAATGCGCCGTGGCACTTCCAGGGAGCGGACGGCAAGTTGCAGGGTTTTGATATCGATATCGCGCGGATGGTGGCGAAAGGGTTGTTCAACGATCCGAGCAAAGTCGAGTTCGTGGTGCAGTCGTCCGATGCGCGGATTCCCAACCTGCTGACCGACAAGGTCGACATGAGTTGCCAGTTCATTACCGTGACTGCCAGCCGTGCGCAGCAGGTGGCGTTCACGCTGCCGTACTACCGCGAAGGTGTCGGCCTGCTGTTGCCGGCCAACAGCAAGTACAAGGAAATCGAAGACCTGAAAGCCGCGGGCGATGGCGTGACCGTGGCGGTGCTGCAGAACGTGTACGCCGAAGAGTTGGTGCATCAGGCGTTGCCCAAGGCCAAGGTCGATCAGTACGACAGCGTGGACTTGATGTATCAGGCGGTGAACTCCGGTCGCGCCGACGCCGCGGCCACCGATCAGTCCTCGGTGAAATACCTGATGGTGCAGAACCCTGGCCGCTATCGCAGCCCGACCTACGCCTGGAGTCCGCAAACCTATGCCTGTGCGGTCAAACGCGGCGATCAGGACTGGCTGAACTTCGTCAACACCGTTTTGCATGAAGGCATGACTGGCGTGGAGTTCCCGACCTACGCGGCGTCGTTCAAGCAATGGTTCGGTGTCGATCTGCCGTCGCCCGCCATCGGTTTCCCCGTCGAATTCAAATGATCCCGTGAGAGCGGGGCGGTTCCGATCGCCCCGTTCAAGGTACTGCTGACCATGAACTATCAGTTGAACTTTGCCGCCGTGTGGCGCGATTTCGACACCTTGCTGGCGGGGCTCGGTCTGGGCCTTGAGCTGGCGCTGGTGTCGATCGCCATCGGCTGCGTGATCGGCCTGATGATGGCGTTTGCTTTGCTGTCGAAGCACCGCGCGTTGCGGGTGCTGGCGTCGGTGTATGTGACGGTGATCCGTAACACGCCGATTCTGGTGTTGATTCTGTTGATCTACTTCGCCTTGCCCAGTCTGGGCATTCGTCTGGACAAGATCCCGTCATTCATCATCACGCTGTCGCTGTATGCCGGGGCCTATCTGACCGAAGTGTTTCGCGGCGGGTTGTTGAGCATTCCCAAAGGCCAGCGCGAAGCGGGGTTGGCAATCGGTTTGGGCGAATGGCAGGTCAAGGCGTACGTCACCGTGCCGGTGATGCTGCGCAATGTGCTGCCGGCCTTGTCGAACAACTTCATTTCGCTGTTCAAGGACACCTCGCTGGCCGCAGCGATTGCTGTGCCGGAGCTGACGTATTACGCGCGCAAGATCAATGTCGAGAGCTACCGGGTGATTGAAACCTGGCTGGTGACCACAGCGCTCTATGTGGCGGCCTGTTACCTCATTGCCATGATGCTGCGTTACCTCGAGCAGCGTCTGGCGATTCGCCGATAGGAGGCCACATGTACGAATCCCCCAGTTGGTTACATGAGTTATGGGTTGCCCGGGAAGTGTTGTGGCAAGGCTTTTTGACCAGTGTGCAGGTCTCGGCGCTGGCAATTTTGCTGGGCACGATGGTCGGCATCGTTGCCGGTCTGGTACTGACCTACGGCAAGTTCTGGATGCGCGCGCCGTTTCGGTTTTACGTCGACATCATTCGCGGCACGCCGGTGTTTGTATTGGTGCTGGCCTGCTTCTACATGGCGCCGGCGTTGGGCTGGCAGATCAGTGCCTTTCAGGCCGGTGCATTGGGGCTGACGCTGTTTTGCGGCTCCCACGTCGCCGAGATCGTGCGCGGCGCGTTGCAAGCGCTGCCCAGTGGTCAGATGGAAGCGAGCAAGGCCATTGGCCTGACGTTTTATCAAGCACTCGGTTACGTGCTGTTGCCTCAGGCGCTGCGGCAGATCTTGCCGACCTGGGTCAACTCGTCCACCGAGATCGTCAAGGCTTCGACGCTGCTGTCAGTAATCGGTGTCGCCGAGTTGTTGCTCAGCACGCAGCAGATCATCGCCCGGACCTTCATGACCCTCGAGTTTTACCTGTTCGCCGGATTTCTGTTTTTCGTCATCAACTACGCCATCGAATTACTCGGCCGGCACATTGAAAAGCGGGTGGCCTTGCCATGACTCAACCTTCGCTCTCTAACGTAAAAGCTGCTCAAAACGGTCAGCCCCTGCTGGACATTCGCGGGTTGCACAAAAAGTACGGCCAGCTCGAAGTGCTCAAGGGCGTCGACCTGACGATGCAGCGCGGCAACGTCGTGACGCTGATCGGTTCCAGCGGCTCGGGCAAGACCACGTTGCTGCGTTGCGTGAACATGCTCGAAGAATTTCAGGGCGGGCAGATCATGCTCGATGGCGAGTCCATCGGTTATGACGAGGTCAACGGCAAGCGCGTGCGTCACGCGGAAAAAGTCATCGCCCGGCATCGGGCCATGACCGGCATGGCGTTCCAGCAGTTCAACCTGTTTCCGCACCTCACGGCGTTGCAGAACGTCACCCTCGGTTTGCTCAAGGTCAAAAAGCTGCACAAGGATGAAGCGGTGGCCCTGGCGGAAAAATGGCTGGAGCGGGTCGGCTTGCTGGAACGCCGCGATCACTTCCCCGGTCAGTTGTCCGGTGGTCAGCAGCAGCGTGTGGCGATTGCCCGGGCAATTGCGATGAACCCGAGCCTGATGCTGTTCGACGAAGTGACCTCGGCCCTCGATCCGGAACTGGTGGGCGAAGTGCTGAGCGTGATCAAAGGCCTGGCCGAAGACGGCATGACCATGTTGCTGGTGACCCACGAAATGCGCTTCGCTTTCGAGGTCTCGGACAAGATCGTCTTCATGAATCAGGGGCGGATCGAAGAGCAGGGGCCACCCAAGGAACTGTTCGAACGCCCGCAATCGCCACGATTGGCGGAATTTCTCAAGAACACGCGCTTCTGATTTTTTTCAGAAGCATATTCACTTTTCAATCAGGAGAAACACTCATGAGCATTACTCGTTACGGCACCGGCAGCACCGCCGGTGGCGGCCAGCCCCGTCCTTTCGCCCGCGCCGTTGAGGCCGATGGCTGGCTGCATGTGTCCGGGCAAGTACCGGCGCTGGATGGCGAAATCATTGTGGGTGGCATCGTCGAACAGACTCACCAGACCATGAAGAACCTGATCGCGATTCTCGAAGAGGCCGGTTACGGTCTGGAAGACGTGGTGCGCACCGGTGTGTGGCTGGAAGACCCGCGGGATTTCTGGAGTTTCAACAAGGTGTTTTCCGAGTACTTCAAAAGCGAACACGCCCCGGCCCGGGCCTGTGTGCAGGCGAACATGATGGTCGATTGCAAGGTCGAGATTGACTGCGTCGCGTACAAGAAAAAGGCCTGAGATTTGCGGTGAATTCTTCGCGAGCAGGCTCGCTCCCACATTTGGATCGCGTTCCCCTGTGGGCGCGAGCCTGCTCGCGAAAGCGGCCTAACAGTCGCCGCCGCACTCTAGGTAAACTCCCGGCCACTTTGAATGGGAACCTGAAGCAATGACCGAAGACACCATCAAGCGCCGGGCTCGCGGTCTGGACCGGGCGTTCGATATCCTCGATTTCCTCAAGGAAGTCGGCAAGCCCCTGCGCCCGAACGAAATCGCCAGCGGCATCGGCAGCCCGAAATCCACGGTCTACGAATTGGTTGCCTCCCTGCTGGAGCGACGGATTCTGGAGGCCGTGGGCAAGGACGGTCACGTCTACCTCGGCCGTCAGCTGTACTTCCTGGGGCAAGCGCATTTACGCCATTTCGACCTGACCCGCGAGGCCGATCATGCCTTGCAGGAGATCGTCAGCCAGACCCGCGAAACCGCGCAGATGTGCCTGCTCAACGGGCGAAAATACACCGTGGCCTTGATGAAAGAGGGCGAGCGGCATTTCCGCATTTCCTCGGACATCGGCGAGAACGCGCCGATTCCCTGGACCGCTTCCGGACGCCTGCTGCTGGCGCACTTGAGCGACCAGGACATCGTCGACCTGATTGATCACGACGACTTCATCCTGCCCAACGGTGAACGCCTGCCGCTTGAACAGTTTC
Source organism: Pseudomonas sp. Root329 (assembly GCF_001424925.1). Classification (NCBI taxonomy): domain Bacteria; kingdom Pseudomonadati; phylum Pseudomonadota; class Gammaproteobacteria; order Pseudomonadales; family Pseudomonadaceae; genus Pseudomonas; species Pseudomonas sp. Root329. Next base: position 47,881 of record NZ_LMCV01000012.1, read on the forward strand.
TCGGTGAAATCCGTCAGGCCGCTATCGATGGCTTCTTCTCTTTCGATAGCGTTGCCGACACCTTTACCCATTGTTTTGCCGCCCCGGTGAAAGACCCGAACGGCGTGGCCATTGCGACCCTGTGCATCGTCGCCCCACGGGCCGATGCCAAGAACAATTACAACGACTACCGCCGGGTGCTGATTGACAGCGCCAACAGCCTGGCCCGTCGCATCAACGAATAACAGCGGCTGCCTGCGGCCGCGAATGTGAGGAGTTCGACCATGTTTTCTGCCAAAAATACTGCCACCGTGGAAAAGGGCTTTGCCCACACAGGCGCCAATCTGGTGCGCGACGTCAGCCTGCCTGCGCTGGTGCTGCACCGCGAAGCGCTGGAACACAACATTCGCTGGATGCAGACCTTTGTCAGCAATAGCGGTGCCGAACTCGCCCCCCACGGCAAAACCAGCATGACCCCGGCGCTGTTTCGCCGCCAACTGGACGCCGGGGCCTGGGGCATCACCCTGGCCAGCGCCACGCAAACCCGCGCGGCTTACGCCCATGGCGTGCATCGGGTGCTGATGGCCAACCAACTGGTCGGTACGCCGAACATGGCGTTGATCGCCGATCTGCTGGCAGACCCGACTTTCGACTTCCATTGCATGGTCGATCACCCGGACAACGTCGCTGACCTCGGCGCGTATTTCGCCTCGCGCGGTGTGCGTTTGAACGTGATGATCGAGTACGGCGTGGTTGGCGGTCGTTGCGGTTGCCGCACGGAAGACGAAGTGGTCGCGCTGGCCAAAGCCATTGCCGCACAACCGGCGTTGGCGCTGACCGGGATCGAAGGTTACGAAGGGGTGATTCACGGCGATCACGCGGTGAGCGGCATCCGTGCGTTCGCTGATTCTTTGGTGCGCCTGGCCGTGCAATTGCAAGACAGCGGCGCGTTCGCCATTCCCAAGCCGATCATCACGGCGTCGGGTTCAGCCTGGTACGACTTGATCGCTGAATCCTTCGAAGCGCAGAACGCCGGCGGGCGTTTCCTCAGCGTGCTGCGTCCCGGTAGCTACGTGGCTCACGACCATGGCATCTACAAAGAAGCGCAATGCTGCGTGCTCGACCGTCGAAGTGACCTGCACGAAGGCCTGCGCCCGGCGCTGGAAGTCTGGGCTCACGTGCAGTCGTTGCCGGAGCCGGGCTTTGCGGTGATCGCCCTGGGTAAACGCGACGTGGCCTACGACGCCGGGTTGCCGGTGCCGTTGCTGCGTTACAAGGCGGGCGTGGTGCCGGCGACGGGCGACGACGTCAGCGCCTGCAAGGTGACGGCGGTGATGGACCAGCATGCGTTCATGAGCGTGGCGCCGGGGGTTGAGTTACGGGTGGGGGACATTATTTCCTTTGGTACTTCGCACCCGTGCCTGACGTTCGACAAGTGGCGTATCGGGTGTCTGGTGGATGAGCAGATGAACGTCATTGAAACCATGGAAACCTGTTTCTAAGGGCTTGATTCGCGTCCAGCCGTTTTGCGACCGCTTCGCGCTCGAACGCAGGCTTCGCCAGCTGCTACATAAAGCGGGTTCGCCACGCACTTGTAGCAGTTGCCGCAGGCTACGTCCGGCTGCGCAGCAGTCGTGAGCGGGTCAACATGAGAATTCAATTAATGAACACCATCAGCACCCTCGGCCCCAACACCCCGCGCATCGCCCTGATCGGCGAATGCATGATCGAGTTGCAGCAACACGCCGACGGCAGCCTGCAACAGAGTTTCGGCGGCGATACCTTGAACACGGCGGTCTACCTGTCCCGGGAATTGGGCGAGGGCGGCACGGTGGATTACGTCACCGCCCTGGGCGACGACAGTTTCAGCGATGCCATGTGCCAGAGCTGGGCCGACGAAATCATCGGGCTCGGTATGGTCCAGCGCTTGCCCGGCCGGTTGCCCGGCTTGTATTGCATCCAGACTGACGCCGCCGGCGAGCGGCGTTTTCTCTACTGGCGCAATGAAGCGGCCGTCCGCGATTGTTTCACCACCCCGGCCGCCGCGCCGATCCTGGCGGCACTGCCGGATTACGATGTGCTGTATTTCAGTGGCATCACCCTGGCGGTACTGGGTGTGCAAGGTCGGGAGAAGTTACTGGAAACCCTGATCGCTGCCCGGCAGCGGGATGCGCGGATCGTGTTCGACAACAACTACCGGCCACGTTTGTGGGCGTCGATCGAGGACGCACGGGCGGCCTATCGCAGCGTTTTGCCCTATGTCGACCTGGCGTTGCTGACCGTTGATGACGAACAGGCGCTGTTTGATTTTTCCGATTGCGAGGCAGTATTTGCCGCTTACGAGCAGATTGGCACGCCTGAAGTGGTACTCAAGCGTGGCGCCGAGGCGTGTCTGATTCGTTGCGATGGAGAGTCGTTTGAAGTGCCGGCGCAGGTGGTCGAGCGGGTGGTGGACACCACGGCGGCGGGGGATTCATTTAGCGCGGCGTATTTGGCCAGTCGCCTGAAAGGAGGCAGCCCGGTTGAGGCTGCCGAAGCGGGGCATCGGTTGGCGAGTCGGGTGATTCAAGTGCCCGGCGCGCTGATCCCCAAAGATTGAAACGCAATCCCCCGTAGGAGCTGCCGAAGGCTGCGATCTTTTGATCTTGATTTTCAGCGGTCCCGAAAGGAGCAAGATCAAAAGATCGCAGCCTGCGGCAGCTCCTACATGAGTTCATCAATCCCGGTAAAACACCTGCACCAGGTGATAGCCAACTTTGCTCTTGATCGGCCCATGCACCACGCGCAACGGTTTTTTGAAAATCACGGCATCGATGACCCCGACCATTTGCCCGGGCCGCACTTCACCCAGGTCGCCGCCGCGCTTGCCGGACGGGCAGGTGGAATACTTCTTGGCCAACACATCGAAGGCTTCGCCCTTGGCGATGCGTTGTTTGAGCTGTTCGGCTTCTTCCGAGGTTTTCACCAGAATATGGCGGGCTTGAGCTTTCATGGGCAGTACCTTGCAACGGTGGTGGCTATGTTGGTGCCAGCGGAGGGGCGCGATTATGCCTTAACTCAGTCCGGTTGACCGATCATCGCGCGAATCTTGTTGGCCAACAGGTCAATGGAAAAGGGCTTGGCCACCATGTCCATGCCTTCCTCCAGGAAGCCCTGGCGCTCGGCGGCTTTTTCCGCGTAACCGGTCATGAACAGCACTTTGAGCTCGGGACGGTGCTGGCGCGCAATCTCCGCCAGTTGTCGACCGTTCATCCCCGGCAGCCCGACATCGGTGACTAGCAAATCGATCCGCAGGTCGGATTCCAGCAGGGGCAGGGCGCTCTTCGCGTCCTCGGCTTCATGGGCGTGGTAACCCAGCTCGTTGAGCAGGTCGAGCACCAGCATGCGCACCGCCGGGTCGTCCTCCACCAACACCACGGTTTCACCGGCAATCGCGGCCGGCGTCTCGCTGGTGATAGGCTTCAGGATGTTTTCGGGCTCTGCGGCGTGCAGCCGCGGCAGGTACAGACGAACGCTGGTGCCCTGGCCCGGCAAGCTGAACAGGCTGACATGCCCACCCGACTGCTGGGCAAAACCATAGATCATCGACAGCCCAAGACCGGTGCCCTGGCCGATGGGTTTGGTGGTAAAGAACGGGTCGAAAGCCTTGGCCAGCACCGACGGTGTCATGCCGGTACCGTTGTCGCTGACGGCAATCATCAGATAATCCCCAGCCTTGACCGGTTCCAGGGTGTTGATGTCACTGCTGTCGAGATAAACGTTGGCAGTTTCGATCCGCAACTCGCCGCCATCGGGCATGGCGTCCCGGGCGTTGATCACCAGATTGAGCAGGGCGTTTTCCAGCTGGCTGACGTCGGTGCTGACCGGCCAGACGTCTTCGGCCAATTGCAGTTTGAGCTCGATGTGGTCGCCCTTGGTCCGGCTGAGCAGATCTTCCAGGGAATGGATCAGATCATTGGCGTTCAGCGGCTTGCGGTCCAGTGACTGACGCCGGGAAAACGCCAGCAGGCGATGGGTCAGGGCGGCGGCGCGGTTGGCCGAGGACACTGCCGCCTCGGTGAAACGGCCTACCTCGGCGGCGCGCCCGTCGGCGATGTAGCGCTGCATCAAGTCGAGGCTGCCGATGATCCCGGTGAGCATATTGTTAAAGTCATGGGCGATGCCGCCGGTGAGCTGGCCGAGCGCTTCCATCTTCTGCGCATGCCGCAACGCCTCTTCGGCGCGCTCGCGTTCGAACATCTCGTTCTGCAGTCGCTGGTTGGCTTCAGCCAATTGCTGGGTGCGGGCGGCGACTCGTTCCTCAAGGGTCTCGTTGAGGTTGCGCAGGGCTTCTTCGGTCTGTTTGCGCTCGGTTTCGTCAATCACAAAGATATAGAAACCATTCACCGCACCATCCGCGCCATGGCGCGGCAAGTAGTTCATCAGGGCATGGCGGATGCTGCCGTCACGGTGCGGGGTGCGGATGCTGAAACAACAAGGCTTGCCGGACAGTGCCTGGGCGATGTATTCGGCGCGCAAGGCATAGGCTTCTTCACCCAGTACTTCACGGATGGTTTTGCCAAAGAGCTCCTGAGGCGTCAGCCCGTACCAGTCGAGGTAGGCCGCATTGTTCAGGCGAAAGCGTTCCTCGCTGTCCACGTAGCTGATCAGGATCGGCATGGCGTTGATGATCAGTTGCAGCTCGGTCTGACTTTGCCGCAAGGCTTGTTCCGTGTGTTTACGTTCGGTCAGGTCCAGGGCGGCGCCGAGGAAGCGGATCGGCCGGCCATGGTGGTCCTTGTAGCAACGACCCCGGGCGAACACCCAGCGCAGCTGACCGTCGGCTTGCAGCAGGCGATATTCCTCGGCGTACTCGGTGCCGTGGGTGATGGAGTGCTTGATGCTGCGGGCGACCATGGCGCGGTCTTGCGGGTGCACCCCCTGAAGGTAGGCGCTGATGGGCAACTGATTGGCGAGCAGCGGGTCGATACCGTGTAACTGGGCGAAGTGGGTGTCGGCAATGAAGCGGTCTTCGTTTATGTCCCAGTCCCAGGTGCCAACGGCGTCGGTGGCGGCGAGGGCCAGTTGCAGGCGCTCCTCGGTTTCGTGCTGGGCCTTGAGGCTGGCGGCCGAACGCTGCTCGAGTTCGAGGGCGATGCGTCGGCGTTCGTTGGTTTCGATGGCCGTGACCAGAATCCCGGCGACCTGGGCGCTTTCATCGCGGATGGGGCTGTAGGTCAGGTCCAGCCAGAAGTCGGAATCATGGCCATTACGCTGCAAGGTGAAGCGCTGTTCGCTGTAGGTCCGTACCTGTCCTTGTAGGACTGCGCTGTAAATGGGATCGGTAAAGTCTTTTAACTCTGGCCAGATCAGGTGTGTCGGCTGTCCGAATGCGTGTGGATGCTTGCTGCCGGCCAGCAGGGCGAAGCCGTCGTTGTAGATCTGCGTGAGCTGTGGCCCCCACAGCAACAGCATGGGCATCGGCGAATGAATCACGATATCCACGGCGGTTCGCAGGCTTTGCGGCCAGGTACTGGCAGCGCCCAGCGGGCTGCGTCTCCAGTCCAGTCGGGCAATCAAGGCCTGGGCATCGCTGCCGGTCGGTGATGCGTTCATCAAGATGTCCTGCATTTAAGTCGGTGTAGCGGTGTCAACTATCCTTGTACCGCAGTAGACGCTGTATGACCCTTTTTGGGTCATTTTTATTCATTGAATGCTTCGCGGGTGCTTTTTGCCATGGAAATCGATGCACTGTTAAGGCTCCTGGCCAGCCAGAATGGCTCCGATCTTTATCTGTCTACCGGTGCGCCACCTAGCGCACGGTTCGAGGGTGTGCTTAGACCCTTGGCCGATCAGCCGTTAAAACCGGGTGAAATCGCGACCGTTGCCGCGTCCATCATGGACGCCGAACAGCGTCTGGAGTTCGATCGGGAACTGGAGATGAACCTGGCCATCTCTTTGCCAGGTGTCGGGCGCTTTCGGGTCAATATCTTCAAACAACGCAACGATGTGTCAATCGTGGCGCGCAACATCAAGCTCGACATTCCGCGTTTCGAAGACCTCAAACTGCCACCGGTGCTCCTCGAAACGGTGATGCTCAAACAAGGACTGATGCTGTTCGTCGGCGCTACCGACTCGGGCAAGTCAACCTCGCTGGCGGCATTGATCGACTACCGCAATCGCCACAGCAGTGGCCACATCATCACCATCGAGGACCCGGTCGAGTACATCCATCGGCACAAGAAGTCGATCATCAACCAGCGTGAGGTCGGCGTCGATACCCGCAGTTTTCACGCCGCCTTGAAAAATACCCTGCGCCAGGCACCGGACGTGGTGCTGATCGGCGAAATCCGTGACCGCGAGACGATGGAGCACGCGCTGGCGTTTGCCGATACCGGCCATCTGGTTATCTCCACCCTGCATGCCCACAACGCTCATCAGGCGCTGGACCGCATCATCAATTTCTTCCCCGAAGAACGGCGGACGCAACTCCTGCATGATCTGGGCAACAACCTCAAGGCCTTCGTTTCCCAGCGATTGGTGCACACCCGGGACGGTCAGCGACGGGCGGCGGTGGAAGTGATGATCGGGACGCCGACCATTGGCGATCTGATACGGCGCAATGAACTGGATGAACTTAAAAACATCATGGAAAAGTCCGCAGAGTTTGGCATGCAGACCTTCGACGGGGCACTGTTTGCATTAGTGATGGAAGGTGTGATCACGGAAGACGAAGCCCTCAAAAACGCCGACTCTGTCAATAATCTAAAGTTTCGACTTAAATTTCATAACGACGGCGCATCTACCCCCGATTCATCTTTTGGGGAGTGGGGATTGATGGAGTGATTGTTCTTTTTGTCCGTGTGTTAGTTGGTGGGTTCTGAAACTCCATCTAATGGTTTTTGGCTGGCTTGTTTTGCGCTGGAAAGTAAGACTTCGTTCCCGTTGCATTGTCAGTCATTTAAGTCTATGAGGTGGTATTGTGTGTGCTGTATTGAAAAGTAAAAGTTCTTATTCGTCTGTTATCGCTGCAGAGGAATCACGGCGTCGTTTAAAGGCAGATGAAGCAGAGCGGCAACAGGTATTGGAGTTGTTAAAGGAGGCCTTGGAAAATCAATCAGAAGAAGAGCCGTTTACATGGCAAGGGTATGAGTTTGGGTTAAAAGAGTGGTCCTCGCTTTATGAAATTCATATGCCCGGGCGCGTTATATGGCATAAGTTAAACCAAGAGTATTTCGTGTTTTATGCGCTTCGCGAAAATAAACCCAAGGATTGGGATTCGATCCGGGTGACTGCAAATGGCACGATAGAGCTGTACAGAGATGCATCACAGCGCTGGGAAGAAATCGATGTTAATGCGCATGAATTAACAGGTGTCCCCGGTAAACTCAGGGATCTGGGGGATATCGCCAAGCAAGCCGGTGGCTTTATAATCGCGATAGACAGTGTGGATGTTGATCAATGGCTCAGGTTTCATGATTTGCATGTGCCAACGGACGCTGCGCAAACCAAAAATATGATTGATGTTTTTGAGTTTGATCCAGCCGTCGACGATCTGGGCAACTATTGGGGCCAACTTGTTGCTGATGACCAGTCGTTAGCCGTATTGTCGGCTGAGCAACGTGCAGCTATTCGGCAGGTCACTGTCAAACTTGTAGGTGCGAACGAAAGACTGTTGGACAAGCTCTATCGCGAAACAGGTCGCGCCGTTCTGACGCACGACGCCACCGAACGTATCGTTCAGTTGGTCAAGCATCCGGTGGCCCAGGCCTGCGCCAGGACACTCCTGGAGGAGTTGGACTGGTTCGGCGCGCAATCCGGGCAAGACGCCTCTGCACAGGATCTTGCGCAACTGTTGATAACGGCCATTTTGCTGGAACTTGATCCGTTCATTGGTAGCGCTCGAATTCGAAAGAGTATCGCCGGGCTCAATTTGTATGCCCCGACCAATGTCGAGCGATCTTCGTCGGTCGTACGCGAGGAGCAGGAAACCCTTCTACGCACCAAAGCCCGGGTGAATCCTGTCTTGGCCCCAATGGCATCGCACCTGCTGCTGGCGGAAATTGCGCCGGAATTTCTGGTCAAGGGTGTCCCGTCGTCGCTGATGATGGGTTCGGTTGGTTGGGTGTCCTTCTGCCGCGGGGTAGTGTTGGCGGAGGCGGTCAGGAAAGGGGCTTCTCGTGTGATGACGTATGCGCAAATCATGGCGTATGCCGATCTGGAGCCTGTCAGTGAACCGCTGAAACATCTGCGGGATCTGGCAATGATCGATCCAATCGTTGACTGGGCGCTGATCAACGGTGTGGTGACCACGCAGGAACTCACTCAAGCGGAAAAGGAGACCACTGAACGGGCAATAACTGTGTTTTCGGAGTACGCGGAAAACTTCACGCACCTTGCCCGCGTATACGCCTGCTCCATCCCAAGCAGAGAAGACATTGCAAGGGCGGCGGTAAACGAAGCCGCGCCTGATTGTGATTTCCTGGAAGAAAAAATTATCTATCAACAGCCAGGCCTATATGCCTCACCTACCGCCATGTCCATGGTCGAGTTGCATATGTCCGGTGATTTGGTGACTGGCGATTGGGATCTACGTGCTGTTTTTCCCGACAACCACATTTCCAAGATGCCCGATTTAAACGCAGCTATTACTGGTTACAAAAGGCCAACTTTTTATGATCCATCCATCGTCAGTATTTACAGCCGCTATCCGCGCTTGGGACGACTGGCGTCCAATAATCTTGAGTTTCACCTCCAGTTGCGGAGTTATCTCGGGAACTTGAATAGTGCGGTGGCCACCAATGTGAAGTTGACCCTTTCACACATGCTTCCCTTTGATCTGGAAACCTTTCTGAAAGGTAAGATCACTTTCTTTACCCTTCGCGGTGCGGCGGTAGAGACATCTTCCTCGCGTTTGAATGCGGGGTTAACGATTGAAAGAAACTACGAAACCCAACAAAACAAAGATGCAGTCACAGGGCGATTTGGCATTGTGATGTACGCTTCTCATGGAAGCATTTTTGCATGCTATGAACTGTTTACCTTGCGTGGAGAACTACGTAGAAACAACACGCTAGGTGCGCTGATAACCAGAGCAGGAAAATTGCGAGGCGCGGCCAGGACGGATTTCAACGGTGACCTTAATGCGAAGGTGGCTCCGACGGCTCTGGAATCTTTACCGATTAATCTTAGTGAATACACTCGCGGTTTTTCAGAAGCCGATTCGGCCAGCAACATGGCGATTATTGAAAAGCTGGGTGAACTTCCCGCGCCTGCTACGCCGACGTTGCGGCAGCAGAGCGTTTTTAAAAATTTTGATAATCCGCAAATTATTCGGATCGCCGAGTTCATCGTAAACAATCGTCCGATAATAACCTTTGATGAGTTTAAAGATGTCGCTACCGTGCCAACAAAGCTTGAACGCCAGCGCACGAAGGGAGAAGAAACGGCGAAGTACATTGTTGATCTGGTAGTTCCCTTTAAGAAGTGCATCGAGGATCTATCTTCCGGGGAGCACGATAAGGTGGTCGATGGGGTGTATGGCTGCGTTATGGATGCCATCGCATTGGGTGGGGCGTTTGTGGGGGCTGGTGCCAAAGCGCTGAGCATCTCGTCCAAGGCTATCTCTTTGACTTCCAAAGCCGCCCGCCTGACCAAACTTGCTTTCAGCACGTCCGTTTCCCTGTTCAACCCTGTGGATGGCGTGCCAACGGCGTTGTTCGGAGGCGGGAAACTCGTCAGCAAGGGAGCGCTACACTTCACCAGGAAGGCCCAGGAAATCCTCGGACTGGCACAATCCCAGTTGCGTAAACTCAATGGCAGTCATAAAACCTACGACCTGGTTCGCGCAGCCAAAAGCGCCGATACCACCGGACAGGGTACCTGGCGACCCCTTGGTGCTACCGGTGAAACGTTCATAGTCGTGGCGGCGCGTAACAACCTTCAATGGTATGCCCTTGATAGATTAGGCAAACCCTGGGGCCCAAAGCTAAGTAACTTCACCTTTATGGCACCCGTCCGGTTGCCGCGCTCTGTTAAGACATTGCCCGTCAACTACACCCGGCAGTTCATTGAGCAAAGCTTGCCGCTGGCGCGTACAAAAATCGACAACGCGATCAACGTCTTGACCAGTCTTAACTTAACGAAGGAACGCAACGCAATCATCAAGGTACTGCTGGGAAGCGACTCGAACGATGCATTCGAACGGTTGTTGAACTATCTGAGATTGGTCAGGGCAGACTTTGCGGGCGTTTCCATCAGTAATTTTTTCCTCGATCCGCTAAAGGATACCCATCACATTGCCGCTTTCGACCAGAACGCTTACCAACAATGGAAAGGTGCAACAGACAAATCCGCCACGACGTTCATCGAAATCTATACGCCCAATATCAACAAGCACTTCATCGGTCTGGGCTTCAACCATGACGTCGTGGCAGACGACTTGATTCATGAGGTGTTCCACGGTGCTGCACAGACTGATGATGTCAGCTATGCCCGCGATGCGGGACGCAATGGCGAAAGAGGGCAGTTGCTGGATGTGGCTGCGCTGCTGAATTTGGCGTCGGGACGTCTGCCGGTTACGGATGAGGGCCGTGCCTGTCACGCCAGTTCCAAAGCCTTTGAAAATGCTGACTCACTGGCTGTGACCACCTCGCTGCTGAGCCAGCTGTATACGGACAAAGGTAGTTATGAACTCAATATGTCCATCCTGCGCAGCGCGCTTGAAGCAAACCCCGGTAGCGCGATTGACGAGCCGGTTCTGATCACTCTGAACAACGCTATTGCGCCGAAACCTGCCAGTGGAAGGCGCCCAGGTTCGCACATGGGTTAACACACACCTGCATGATCGTTTAAGTGTCGAGTTCCGGCCGATCCCGAAACTGCTCAAGCGCTTCGGGATTGGCCAGTGCATCGGTGTTCTTGACCTTCTGCCGATGCACCACATTCCTCACCGCCAATTCAACGACCTTGCCGCTGATGGTGCGTGGTATATCGGTTACCGCGACAATCTTCGCCGGCACATGCCGCGGTGTGGTGTTGGCGCGGATGACCTGGCGAATCTGTTGTTGCAGCGCTTCGTCCAGTTCGACGCCCTCGCGTAATCGCACGAACAGCACCACCCGCACGTCATCCTGCCACTGCTGACCGATGGCCACGCTGTCCAGCACTTGCGGGACTTTCTCCACCTGGCGGTAGATTTCCGCGGTGCCGATGCGCACGCCACCGGGGTTGAGCACGGCGTCGGAGCGTCCGTGGATCATCATCGCGCCATGGGGCAATTGTTCTGCGTAATCGCCTTGCGCCCAGACACCGGGGAACTGACTGAAATACGAGGCGCGGAGCTTTTCCTGCTGAGGATCATTCCAGAACCCGATGGGGATTGCCGGGAAGTGCCGGGTGCACACCAGCTCACCTTTTTCGCCGATCACCGGCTGGCCGTCGTCGTTCCAGACTTCCACCGCCATGCCCAGGCTTTTGCCTTGTATCTCGCCACGGCGTACCGGTTGCAGCGGATTGCTGTTCACAAAACATGAAACGATGTCGGTGCCGCCGGACATTGAGGCCAGGCACAGGTCAGGCTTGAGGTCGCGGTAAACGTAGTCGTAACTCTGCGGCGTCAACGCGGATCCGGTGCACAGCAGGGTTTTGAGGCTGCTCAGGTCATGACTTTCGCGAGGTTTGATGCCGCTGCTTTCCAGGGTCGCAAGGTACTTGGGGCTGGTACCAAAGACACTGATGCATTCGTCGTCGATCAGGTCGATCAGGCGCTCGGGGGCGGGATGAAATGGCGAGCCGTCGTACAACACCACCGCGCTGTCCACGGCCAGCGCCGAGACCAGCCAGTTCCACATCATCCAGCCGCAGGTGGTGTAGTAGAACAACCGGTCGCCGGGACCGAGGTCGCAATGCAATCCGTGTTCCTTGACGTGTTGCAGCAACACACCGCCGGTGCTGTGAATGATGCATTTCGGCACGCCGGTGGTGCCGCTGGAATAGAGGATGTACAGCGGATGCGCGAAGGGCACCGGGGCGAAATCCGGTTCGCCACCCACATCGTAGAAATCATCCCAGAGCGTCACGTTGGCCCGGGTATGGAAGTGTTCGATGTGCGCTTGCGGCCGGGCGTAAGGCACGACAATCAACTGCTGCAAGGACGGCAAGCGTTCGAGGATTTCATTGACCTTGGAGGTCTGGTCGATGTCCTTGCCGGCATAGCGGTAACCGGCGCAGGTGATCAGCACTGTCGGCTCGATCTGGCCGAAACGGTCGATTACGCCCTGGGTGCCGAAGTCCGGTGAGGAGCAGGACCAGATCGCTCCCAAACTAGTGGTGCCGAGCATCGCCACCAGGGTTTGCCAGGTATTGGGCATGCACGCCGCGACGCGGTCACCGAGGCCGACACCGGCGGCTTTCAAGCTGTTCTGAAACCCGGCGACATGCTCGGCCAGTTCTGCCCAGGTCAGGTGTTCACGCTGGCCGTTCTCGCCGATGGCAATGACCGCTACGGCATCGTCGCGACGGCGCATCAGGTGTTCGGCGAAGTTCAAGGTAGCGCCGGGAAACCATTGGGCGCTGGGCATTTGCGCGCCCTCCACCAGCACAGCGTCCGGTTGATCGTGGAAACGGATGTCGAAGAAATCGACGATGGCCTGCCAGAACGCTTCACGCTGATCGATGGACCATTGATGCAGGGCAGGGTAGTCGTCGACGTGGAGGTTGTGTCGCTGATTGATGAAGCGCCGGAAAGCCTCCATGCGGGTCTTGTCGATGCGCTTGGCGCTGGGTTGCCAGAGGATGTCGGACATGGCTTGCCTCTTCTTTCTTATGTGTCAGATCGTTCCCACGCTCCGCGTGGGAACGATCATCTGTGGGTTACTGCGCCAACCATCCACCATCGATATTCCACGCCGCGCCACGCACCTGGCTACCGGCCTCACTGCACAAAAACAACACCAGCTCGCCCAATTGTGGCGGCGTCACAAACTCCAGCGACGGCTGCTTCTCGGCCAGCAAATCATGCTGCGCCTGTTGCGGGTCGATCCCTTTGGCGATGCGATCATCGATCTGCTTCTGCACCAGCGGCGTCAACACCCAACCCGGGCAGATGGCGTTGCAAGTGACGTTGGTGGTGGCCGTTTCCAGCCCGACCACCTTGGTCAAACCGATCACCCCATGCTTGGCCGCCACGTATGCAGCTTTGCCCACGGACCCAACCTGACCGTGCACCGAAGCAATGTTGATGATCCGTCCCCAGCCCTTGGCGCGCATGCTTGGCAGGCTCAAACGGGTGCTGTGGAATACCGACGACAGGTTGATCGCAATGATCGAATCCCAGCGTTCTACCGGGAAGTCTTCCACCGGCGCCACATGCTGAATACCGGCGTTGTTGACCAGGATGTCCACGCCGCCGAACTCACGCTCGGCGTAGGCAATCATGTCGGCGATCTGCTCAGGGTTGCTCACGTCAGCCGGGTGATGGCCAACCTTGCCACCGAATTGCTCCACCTCGGCAATCACCTTGGACGCATCACCGAAACCGTTGAGGATCAGGTTGGCGCCAGCCTTGGCCAGGCTGAGGGCGATGCCCAGGCCGATACCGCTGGTGGACCCGGTGACCAGTGCAGTCTTGCCCGAAAGAGTCGTCATGAATACCTCACACAATGCCAGTGGCGTAGAAAGTACCGATCACCACAAAAACCGCCAGGGTCTTGATCAGCGTAATACAGAAAATGTCTTTGTAGGCTTCGCGGTGAGTCAGTCCGGTGACCGCCAGCAAGGTAATCACCGCACCGTTGTGCGGCAGGGTGTCCATGCCGCCACTGGCCATCGCGGCCACCCGGTGCAGCACTTCCAGCGGGATGTTGGCGGCATGGGCCGCTGCGATGAAGTCATTGGCCATGGCCGCCAGCGCAATACTCATACCGCCCGACGCAGAACCGGTGATGCCGGCCAGCAGGGTTACGGTAATCGCTTCGTTGACCAGCGGATTGGGAATGCTCTTGAGCCAGTCGGCCAATACCAGGAAACCTGGCAACGAGGCGATCACCGCACCGAAACCGTATTCCGACGCGGTGTTCATCGCCGCCAGCAACGAACCGCTGACCGCGCTTCTGCTGCCTTCGGCCAACTTGCCGCGAATCGCCTGGAAGCCGAACACCAGCACCATGATGATGCCGACCAGCAAGGCTGCCTGAACGGCCCAGATCGCCGTGAGTTTGGCGATGTCGGTGGTCACCGGCGCGGCCATGCCCGGCAGCGCGAGGCTGTGGGTCTTGCCGTACCACTGAGGAATCCACTGGGTAAACAGCAGGTTCATGATGCCGACGGCCAGCAGCGGCGACACTGCAATCCACGGATTCGGCAGTTTGATGTCGGCAGCGGTTTCCGGCTCGTTGCGCAGATCGGTGCCATACCCTTCACCGGCGTGCTGGGCCTTGTTGCGCTGGCGCTGCAGAAACAGCATGCCGGCGCAGACCACGAAGATCGCGCCGATCAAGCCCAGCCAGGGAGCGGCCCAGGCGGTGGTGTTGAAGAAGGTGCTGGGGATGATGTTCTGGATTTGCGGGGTGCCGGGCAGGGCGTCCATGGTGAACGAGAAGGCACCGAGGGCGATGGTCGCCGGGATGAGTCGCTTGGGAATATTGCTCTGGCGGAACATTTCAGCGGCAAATGGGTAGACCGCGAATACCACCACGAACAGCGACACGCCGCCGTAAGTCAGCAGGGCGCAGACCAGTACGATCACCAGCATCGCCTGACTCGTGCCGAGGAGGCGAATCGCCGCGGCGACGATGGAGCGCGAAAAGCCCGACAGCTCGATCAGCTTGCCGAACACTGCACCGAGCAGGAACACCGGGAAATACAGTTTGATGAAGCCGACCATTTTCTCCATGAACACCCCGGTGAACGCGGGGGCGACAGCGGAAGGGTCGGTGAGCAGCACGGCGCCGAGGGCGGCAATCGGGGCAAAGAGGATAACGCTGTAGCCACGGTAAGCCGCGAGCATTAGCAGCGTGAGAGCTGCCAAGGCAATGATCACACTCATGGTGTGTCTCCTGGATTGTTATTTTTTTAGGGTGGATCTTGGTGGGAGAGGGCTTTAGCGAGTTTCGTGCCAGGCATGCAACACATTGAAATATAAAGATATATTTTAAATGGAACATCGATTCTAGATTGTTTGTCTCTATTTTGAGACTTTTTCTGACAGGGCAGGCCCTTTCGCGAGCAAGCCCGCTCCCACATTTGACCGCATTCTTTTGAACGACTCGGTAGAAATGTGGGAGCGGGCTTGCTCGCGAAGAGCGCGCAGCGCTCCCGAGGCCGCGTCTAACAATAGAGACCTATGTCTCGTTACAGAGACTCAGCTATCCCCAGAGCCACCATCTTCTTGTACAACGTCGACCGCCCCAGCCCCAACCGCGCCGCCGCTTCAACAACCTTCCCGCTGCATTGCGCGAGGGCGGATTCAATCAACTGCCGATCAAACCGCTCTCGAGCCGCACTGAAAGTCTCATGCGCAACCGGCTCAATCGTTACAGGCGCCACGCGCTCTACCGGTGTGAACGTACCAATCGCCGCGCGGATATCGGTGGCATTCAGCATCAAGTCATCACTGAGCAGCGCCGCCCGCTCCAGCACGTTGCGCAGTTCGCGGATATTCCCCGGCCAGGCGTGCTGACCCAATAGCTCCAGCGCTTCACGGTTCAATTCGTGTTGACTGCGCAACTCCTCAAGGATCGCTTCACTGAGAGCCGGAAGATCGTCGAGTCGATCACGCAGCGGTGGGACCTGGATCGGCAGCACGTTGAGGCGGTAATACAGATCGGCGCGAAATTCACCGCGTTTGATCGCGGCTTCCAAATCCGTGGAGGTCGCGGCAATCACCCGCACATCGCTCTGGATCACTTCGTTGGAGCCGACTGGTTCGAATTCCTTTTCCTGTAATACCCGCAGCAATTTGCTTTGCAGTGGCAACGGCATGTCGCCGATTTCATCGAGAAACAGGGTGCCGCCCTGGGCGATCTGCAACTTGCCGGCACGGCCCTTGCGATCGGCGCCGGTAAACGCGCCGGGCGCGGTGCCGAAGAATTCCGCCTCCAGCAAAGATTCGGGAATCGCCGCGCTGTTGATGCTGACGAAGGCTTTGTGCGCCCGCGGCGACGCGCCGTGGATCGCCTGGGCCAGCAGTTCTTTGCCGGTGCCGGTTTCACCGAGCAGCAACACCGGAGACTCGGCGCTCGCGCTGCGCCGGGCGCGGCGTTTGACTTCGAGGCTGGCGGCACTGGTGCCGATGAAGTGCGCGAAGTTGTACTTGGTCTGCCGCGCTCGCAGCAGCGAGCGGGTGGAAGCCAATTCTTCCTGCATGCTCATGTAGCGCTTGAGCATCGGCGAGAGGCTGCGCAATTCGTCGAACAGTGCAAACCCGATGGCGCCGATCACCACGCCGGCGTCGTCGTGAATCGGCAGGCGCATCACCACCAGTGGTTCTTTGGGGGTGTCCTGCATGTCGAGCAAAATCGGCCGACCGGTGCGCACCACCTCGCGCAACAGACTGCCGGGATCACACTTTCGCAGGCCTTGCCGATTGCCACTTCCGCCGATTCCAGGCCAAAGCGCCGGGCATAACGCTCGTTCATCCAGACGATGTTCGCATCGCGGTCGACAATCACCGTGCCTTCGCTGGACTGCTCGATGATCTCGAACAACGAGCGGATCGCCAGCAAGCGAACGCGCTGATAGTCCTTGAGGCTTTCGGTGGTGTTCATCGGACGGCCCCAGAATGCGCCGCCGCCAACAGCTCCTTGGTATACGGATGCTGCGGCGAATCGAACACGTCGTGGCTGGCGCCGCTTTCCACGACTTTGCCGTCCTTGATCACGATCATGTCGTGAGCCAGGGCACGGACCACCGCCAGGTCGTGGCTGATGAACAGGTAGGTCAGGCCGTGTTTTTCCTGAAGTTGGCGGAGCAGGGCGACCACTTGTTTTTGCACCGTGCGATCCAGTGCCGAGGTCGGTTCGTCCAGCAGGATCAGCGCCGGTTTCAGTACCAGCGCCCGGGCGATGGCGATGCGTTGGCGTTGGCCGCCGGAAAACTCGTGCGGGTAGCGATGACGGCTTTGCGGGTCGAGGCCGACTTCCTCCAGTGCCCGAATCACTTCGGCTTTGCATTCGTCAGCCGTCAACTGGCTATGAACCTCAAGGCCTTCGCTGATGATCTGCGCCACGGACATCCGCGGGCTGAGGCTGCCGAACGGATCCTGGAACACCACCTGCATTTTTTTGCGCCACGGCCGCAGCTGTTTTTGCGTCAGGCCGTCCAGCGCTTCACCCTGAAAGCGAATGCTGCCTTCGGAATCGAGCAAGCGCAGGATCGCCTGACCCAGCGTCGACTTGCCGGAGCCGGATTCGCCCACAATGCCCAGCGTCTTGCCGCGCTGAATGTTGAGGCTGATGCCGTCCACGGCCTTCAGGTAGGTCTTGCGCTGAAACAGTCCGCCACCGAGGACGAACTGCACCCGCAAGTCATCTACCTCAAGCACGTTCTCGCGCTCGTCCCGGGGCAGTGCTTCACCTTCCGGCTCGGCATTCAGCAAGACGCAGCTGTAAGGATGTTTCGGTTCGGTAAACAGCGTTTCGCAAGGTGCCTGCTCGACGATTTCCCCGGCCTTCATGACGCAGACTCGTTGGGCAATGCTGCGCACCAGATTGAGGTCATGGCTGATCAGCAGCAGCGACATGCCGAGACGCTGTTGCAGGGATTTGAGCAGCAGCAGAATCTTGCGCTGCACTGTCACGTCCAGCGCGGTGGTCGGCTCGTCGGCGATCAGCAACTCCGGTTCGCAGGCCAGGGCCATGGCGATCATTACCCGTTGCCGCTGGCCACCAGACAATTGATGGGGATAGGCCTTGAGCCGCTCTTTGGGCTTCTGAATGCCCACCAGATGCAGCAACTCGAGTATCCGTGCTTGCGCCGCTTTACCGGCCAGGCCCTTGTGCAGCAACAGGGTTTCGCCGATCTGCTTTTCGATACTGTGCAGCGGATTGAGCGAGGTCATCGGCTCCTGGAAGATCATCGCGATGCGGTTACCCCGCAGCTCTCGCAGCACCTTGGACGAAGCACCGACCAGCTCCTGGCCACGGTAGCGAATACTGCCCGTGGTTTCGGTACCGGTCTCGGGCAGCAGTTGCAGGATCGAGTGAGCGGTCACCGATTTGCCGCAGCCCGATTCGCCCACCAGTGCCA
This sequence comes from Pseudomonas sp. Root329, assembly GCF_001424925.1. Classification (NCBI taxonomy): domain Bacteria; kingdom Pseudomonadati; phylum Pseudomonadota; class Gammaproteobacteria; order Pseudomonadales; family Pseudomonadaceae; genus Pseudomonas; species Pseudomonas sp. Root329. Next base: position 66,085 of record NZ_LMCV01000012.1, read on the forward strand.
GGCATTCACCGGGGCGGATGTCCAGGCACAGATTGCGCACCACGGTCTGGCCACTGAAGGCGACGCGCAGCTCACGGATTTCGATCAGGTTGTTACTCATATCAGCCGTCCGCGTCACGATCGTGGGTCAAAGGCATCTCGCAATGCCTCCCCGATAAACACCAGTAAAGAAAGAATCAGCGCCAGGGTGAAAAACGCCGTCAGCCCCAGCCACGGCGCTTGCAGGTTCTGCTTGCCTTGACCGATCAACTCGCCCAGCGATGCACTGCCGGCAGGCATGCCGAAACCGAGGAAGTCCAACGCTGTGAGGGTGGAGATCGCTCCGGTCAGAATGAACGGCAGATAACTCAGCGTCGCATTCATTGCGTTGGGCAGGATGTGCCGGACGATGACTTTACGGTCGGTCAGGCCCAGCGCCCGGGCGGCTTTGACGTATTCCAGGTTGCGTCCGCGCAGAAACTCGGCGCGCACCACGTCCACCAGGGCCAACCAGGAAAACAGCGCCATGATCCCCAGCAGCCACCAGAAATTAGGCTCGACGAAACCCGACAGGATGATCAGCAGGTACAGCACCGGCAGCCCCGACCAAACCTCCAGCAACCGCTGACCGATCAGGTCGACCCAACCGCCGTAGTAGCCTTGCAGGGCGCCGGCAGCGATGCCGATCAGTGCGCTGACAAACGTCAGCATCAAGGCAAACAGGATCGACACCCTCGCACCGAAAATCACTCGGGCCAACACGTCCCGCGCCTGATCGTCGGTGCCCAGCCAGTTGACCTTGGTCGGCGGGCTGGGCGCGGGTTGGTTGAGGTCATAGTTTGGCGTGTCGTCGCTGAAGGGGATTGGCGGGAACAGCATCCAGCCACCGTCCTGGTGAATCAGCTTTTGCACATAATCGCTGCGGTAGTCCGCCTGGAACGGCAACTGCCCGCCAAATTCCTGCTCGGTATGACGCTTCAGGGCCGGGAAGTAGAGGGATCCCTGATAGCTGACGATCAGCGGTTTGTCGTTGGCGATCAGCTCGCCGCCGAGGGTCAGCAGGAACAGGCCAACAAACAACCACAGCGACCACCAGCCGCGACGGTTTTTCTTGAAGCGCTCGAAACGACGAAGACCTAGCGGCGAGAGCTTGAACATCAGGCGTTCCTCGAGGCGAAGTCGATACGCGGGTCGACGAGGGTGTAGCAGAGGTCGCCGACAATTTTTATCAAGAGACCGAACAGCGTGAAGATGAACAGCGAACCGAATACCACCGGATAGTCCCTGGAAACCGCGGCTTCGTAACTCATGCGACCCAGGCCGTCGAGGGAGAAGATCACTTCGATCAGCAGGGAGCCGGCGAAAAATACGCTGATAAACGCCTGGGGAATCCCCGAGACCACCAGCAACATGGCATTGCGAAACACGTGGCCGTAGAGCACTCGGCGTTCGCTCAGACCCTTCGCGCGGGCGGTGACCACGTACTGGCGCGTGATTTCATTGAGGAAGGAGTTCTTGGTCAGAATGGTGAGCGTGGCGAACCCGCCGATCACCAGCGCCGTCACCGGCAATACCAGGTGCCAGAAGTAATCGGCGATTTTGCCCACGGTCGACAGCGATTCGAAGTTGTCCGAGACCAGCCCGCGCACCGGGAACCAGTTCAGCGAGGTACCGCCGGCGAAGACCACGATCAGGAACATCGCGAACAGGAACGCCGGCATGGCGTAGCCGATGACGATCGCCGTGCTGCTCCAGATATCGAAGTGGCTGCCGTGGTGCACGGCCTTGCGGATGCCCAAAGGAATCGACACCAGGTAGGTGATCAGCGTCGCCCAGAGCCCAAGGGAAATGGTCACCGGCATTTTTTCCAGGATCAGGTCGGTGACGGTCGCGCCGCGGAAAAAGCTCTTGCCGAAGTCCAGGCGCGCGTAGCTGGTGAGCATCAACCACAGGCGTTCGTGCGCTGGTTTATCGAAGCCGTATTGCTTTTCGATGTCCTTGATCAGTTGCGGGTCGAGGCCGCGACTGGATCGGGAGGTACCGGACATGCGTTCGCCGGAACCGCCGCCGACACTCGCGCCGCCGATGCCTTGCAAGTGCGCGATGGCCTGTTCCACCGGACCGCCCGGCGCGGCCTGGACGATGATGAAGTTGACCAGAAGAATAATCACCAGCGTCGGAATGATCAGCAACAGACGCCGCAGTATGTAAGCCCACATCAGTGCGGCCCTCCGGGTTTGCCACGGCTGATTTGCTCAGCGGTCATCTGTTGGTTGGTCAGTGGCGTGGTGCTGATTTCCCACCAGCTCTCGATGGCTTCGTCATTGCTCGCTTGCTCGTTGGGCCTGCCGAAACGATTCCACCACACGGTGGAGCTGCCCGGCGGGTAATAGTTGGGAATCCAGTAGTAGTTCCATTGCAGCACCCGGTCCAGCGCGTGGGCGTAGTGCAGCATTTCGGGTTGGGTGGTGGCGCGAACCAGCCCGGTGATCAGTGTGTCGACCGCCGGATTTTTCAACACCATGTAGTTATTGGCGCCAGGGTCGTTGGCCGAGACCGAGCCGAAGTAATTGAGCAGTTCACCCCCGGGCGACGTCGTGACCGGGTAGCCGGTGACGATCATGTCGTAATCGCGGCTCATCAGGCGATTCACGTATTGGGACGAGTCGATGCGGCGGATGTTCATGTCGATGCCGATCTGTTTCAGGGTGCGCTTATAAGGCAGCAGCAATCGGTCCATGCCGTTCTGGCTGACCAGGAAAGTGAAACTCAATGACATGCCTTCGGCATTGACCAGTTGATCGCCATCGGGTTTCCAGCCGGCCTGTTCGAGCAAATCGAGTGCCTGCAACTGTTTGTCGCGTATCAGGCCACTGCCATCGGTTTTCGGTGCCTGGAAAACCTGGGTGAACACCTCGTCGGGGATCTGCCTGCGCAGTGGTTCGAGAATCGCCAGTTCGCCGGCGTCCGGCAGTCGTCGGGCGGCGAGGTCGGTGTTGGAAAAGTAACTCTGCTGGCGGATGTACATGTCGCGCATCATCTGCCGGTTGCTCCACTCGAAATCCCAGAGCATGGCCAGTGCCTGGCGCACTCGACGGTCCTGGAACAGCGGGTTTTGCAGGTTGAACACGAAGCCCTGAGCCGTTTGGGGCGCTTGCGTTGCCAGGTGCGCCTTTTGCAATCGCCCGTCACTCAGGGCCGGGCTGTCGTAGCCAATGGAGTAAGCGGTGGCGGAGAATTCTCGGTTGTAGTCGTAGGCTCCGCCGCGCAGGACCTGACGGGCGACGTCGGTATCGCCGAAGTACTCGATGCTGAAACGATCGAAGTTGTAGAGGCCGCGGCTGACCGGTAAATCCTTGCCCCACCAATCGGCATTGCGCTCGAAGGTGATGCTGCGACCGGAGTCGACCTTGCTCACCCTGTAGGGACCGCTGCCCAGCGGTGGCTCGTAACCGCCACCATTGGCGAAGTCGCGAGTCTTCCACCAATGCTCGGGAAACACCGGCAAGGTCGCGATATCAAGGGGCAGGGTACGGTTTTCATTACTTTTCAAGTCGAACCGAACCGTTAGAGGTGATTCCACTTCGACGCCTTTGACGTCGGCAAATTGGGTGCGATAACGCAGGCTGCCCTGAGTCATCAACAGGTCGAAGGTGTAACGAACGTCTTCGGCCGTGATCGGTTTGCCGTCCGCGAAACGGGCCTTGGGGTTCAGATAGAAGCGCAGAAACAAACCGTCGTCCGAGCGCTCCATCTTCTGAGCCACCAGGCCGTACACGGTGTAAGGCTCGTCCAGCGAACGCTGGGCGAGGGGCGAGTAAAGCAGGCCGTCGATCTGTGTGACGCCAATGCCTTTGTCGATGTAGGGCAACATATGATCGAAATGACCGATTTCGACGGCCGAGCGGCGCATTGTGCCGCCCTTGGGGGCTTGCGGGTTTGTGTAGGCAAAATGACTAAAGCCGGCAGGATACTTCGCCGGTTCACCGTACACGGTCAACGCATGTTGCGGTGCGGCATTCACACCTGCGGCGCCCAACAACAGGGCCACGGCAGTGAACAATAAAGTAGGGAAAACCAGTCGCATTGTCAGCCTTAGAGCCGGGTGGTCAATAACCGCAATTTGTACGCTAGCGGCGCGTCCCTCGCCACTCGTATCACGTATCCGAAACACAACGGCCCACCAAAAGGCGGGCCGTTGTGCAGAAAACTCAAGGGTTGATCAGTCCTGACGGCTGGTCACTTCCAGCAGGTGGTAACCAAACTGGGTCTTGACCGGGCCTTGCACCACGTTGATCGGTGCGCTGAAGACCACTGCGTCGAATTCCTTGACCATCTGGCCTGGACCGAACGAACCCAGATCACCGCCCTGGCGGCTGGACGGGCAAGTGGAGTTGGCTTTGGCGACTTCGGCGAAATCAGCGCCGCCTTCGATCTGGGTTTTCAATTCGTTGCACTTGGCTTCGCTGGCAACGAGGATGTGACGGGCAGTGGCTTTAGCCATGGTGAAATACTCCTTTCAATGTTCAGTAAAGTGCGGAGCCTACCGGATTCAGTGGTCTATTTCTTCTCAAAGTTCCGTACAGATTATGCAGGACGGTACGGTATTCCTTTATAGGCCGGCATTTCTCAGGCGTTCCGCATGCTGCACATACAGGGCAATCGGGTCGATGCCCTTGCGCAGCGGACCGGCGGTCTGGCTGAGGCTGTCCAGATGATCCAGCGGGTAGTCGGAGCGGATGACTTTGCCCAAATGGGAGCTGTAGCGGCCAACCAGGCCATCGTTCTGCTCGGGTTCGGTGGTGAAGTATCGGGAAAAGGCGCGGAGGAACCCGTGCAGCGGACTCAGAGCATCAAGCCCTTTGTCGAGGATGTCGCCCTGCAGGGTGCCGCTCCAGGAGTAATAACGTACGCCGTCGACCCGTTCGCGACCCTTGCCACCCCAGGTTTTCGGCAACCCCTGGGGGTACTTGTCATTGAACGCGCCTACGCCTTCGGTGGTCAGGGCATTCAGCGCGGCGATGGCGTTCTGCGGCAGGTGACGGTGGCCGCTGAGCAACGATAGAAAGTCTGCAAACAACGTTGCAACCGTCTCGGCGACGTGTTCCGGCAGGCGCCCGGGTGTCAGCGCCTTGCGCAAGAAGTCAGCCAGTTCCGAGCCGTGATTCGGTCCGCTGACGGACGTCACCGAAGCGATTGCTTCCGGCGCTGTCGCTGCCGCATAACGTGCAGCGAGTGCGCCTTGGCTGTGGCCGATCAGGTTGACTTTGTTTGCACCGGTTCCTTCCAGTACCCGTTCGATCTGCGCCAGAAGTTGGTCGCCTCGAACTTCATTGCTATGGGTAGCCGACAAGTACGGGATAAACACTCTTGCGCCTGCACTCCTGAGGGCCTGCTTGACGTCATGAAAGAGTTCGACCTTGCCGATGCGATCGAAGCCGAAGAGCCCGTGGACCAACAGGATCGGATACTGAGTAGTTGCATTCCGTAGCATGTTCTTTCCTTTTTCGCAGTCGTTCAGAGGGGTGTTGATGGGCTCACTCTAAAGCACACCCGCTGTTCGGCGTTGTATGAAAAAGCCGCTGTAACCTGATGAAAACGGAATAGAAAATGTACGAAAGCTCGAAAGTAGATGAGGTCTTGTTCGGAATATTTGGACATCTTTTTATCTGTAACAGAGCGTTTTACTGCGATGGCCTACTTCGGGAACACCCTTTGCCTGTTAATCATGTCTCGATTCCGACGTCCAGTCCTCGATGGGAGGACTGGAAGATGGTGTGGCTCACGCCGATTGTTGATCCCTGCTCTGCGCTCTGAGCCGATCGGCGGCCTGGCGCAACAATGATTCCGTCCCGCTCCAGCCAAGGCAGCCGTCCGTTACGGATACGCCGTAACGCATTGACGGGCTCAGCGGTTGGCAGCCTTCGAACAGGTGACTCTCGATCATCATGCCGATCAGTGATCGATCACCTTGCAGGCGCTGTTCAAGCACATCGTTAAACACCGCTGGCTGACGCAACGGGTCTTTGCCGCTGTTGGCATGGCTGCAGTCGACCATGATCCGGGCCGGGATCTTCAGTTTGGTCAAATCGCTGTTCACCCGGGCGATGCTGTCGCGGTCGTAGTTCGGCCCGCGGTGTCCGCCACGCAGCACCAGGTGGGTGTCGGGATTGCCCGGCGTTTGAATGATTGCTGGATGCCCTTGGCTGTCGACACCGAAATGGCGATGCGGATGGGCAGCGGAGCGCATGGCGTCGCTGGCCACACCGACACCACCATCGGTGCCGTTCTTGAAGCCGACCGGCATGCTCAGGCCGCTGGCCATTTCACGGTGGATCTGCGATTCGGTGGTGCGAGCGCCAATGGCGACCCAGCTCAGCAGATCGTCGAAGTAGCCGGCAGCCATCGGTTGCAGCAGTTCGGTGGCAATCGGCAGTCCCAGGCGGAGCATTTCGCGCATCAACTCGCGGGACAACGTCAAGCCGCCGGCCATGTCGTCGCTGCCATCAAGCTGCGGGTCGTAGGCCAGGCCTTTCCAGCCGATGGTGGTGCGGGGTTTTTCGACGTAGGCGCGCATCACCAGCAGCATCTCATCGCTGACGTCGGCGGCGAGGCGGGCGAGGTTGCCGGCGTATTCGAGGGCGGACTGAGGATCGTGAATCGAGCAGGGGCCGACGATGACCAGCAGACGGGAGTCTTCACCGTTGAGGATCGCGCGAACCGCTTGGCGGTGGGCGGCGACTTGCTGGCTCAGGGCGTTGCTGAGTGGCAGTTGCTGTTTGAGTTGCAATGAGCTGGGCAGACGCAGGGTCAGTGCTTCATTGGCAGGGCTCAAGGTGGACAGCGGCAGTGCAGAGACGGACGAGTTCATATTCGGGCTTCCTGGGCTGGCGGCGGGTTCGTTCCCGCGCGCTCGGCCCTACTGGGGTGTTCGACAATTGGCCGGATTGGCTGCGTGTGTGTGCTTGCCACCTGTGGGTGACCGATCGGAGGCGGCAGGCTGTCCCGAGCGGAGGCTGCTAAATCGCCAGGCGGTAAAACTGTCGTAACGGTAATAAGTGGCGTAGTTCATTGTTGAATCCTCTGGTTGTCTGGTGTGTCGCTAAAAATGTGCGGGGCTGAAAAAACAAAACCCCCGGTCGGGAAGCCGACCGGGGGTTGAGAATTCTCTGGTGGCGACCCGTTTAAAGTGGGCGCCGTGTGGGTATCAGGCGCGCCAGTGGCTAAACCAATACCCAAAATAAAAGCTGACCGGAGCACAAACGTCATTCGCCCGGGCAGCCGCCACCGAGCGCAAGGCGCTGACGGTACGAAGCTGTGAGAGGGCGTTGAACATGATTTGTCTCCGATGAGTGCGCCGAGCTTACTCGAGGCCGGTACACGGATTCAATCAGAAAATGCTATCGATCACCGACGGCATTTTCTATCGCTTGAGTGCGTCGCCGGTTGTGACACACTTTGTGTTTCGCTTATGTACAACGTCACAAGGACGAACCATGACGCCACTGATCATTGCCGCTGCCCAATCGATCTCCATCGCCGGTGACCTTGCCGCAAACATGGTGTGGCATCAGCGCTTCATGCAACTTGCCGCGGAGCAGGGCGTGCAATTGCTGGTGTTCCCGGAGTTATCGCTGACCGGGTACGAGCGTGGACTTGCGGCTGAATTGGCCATTGCGCCAGACGCCGAGGTGCTGCAACCGCTACGGGATTTCGCGCGGGAAGTCGGTGTGACGACTGTCGTCGGGATGCCGATTCGCCTGTCGGAGGATTCGCCCGTATTGATTGGGGCGTTGGTGTTGGGCGCTGATGGATCGCTCGGGATCTACAGCAAGCAACATCTGCATCCAGGCGAGGAGGTTGCATTTGCGCCGGGAACCGGCGGTTCGACCCTGACCCTAGGTGCCGATACGGTCGCGTTGGCGGTGTGCGCGGATTTCTCCCACGCCAGTCATGCCGCCGCAGCGGCGCAGCAGGGCGCCGATCTCTATGCGGCGGGCGTGCTGATCACGGAAAACGGCTACGCCCCGGATACCGCGTTGTTGCAAGGCTACGCCAGCACTCATTCGATGGTGGTCCTGATGGCCAACCATGGCGGTGCAACGGGTGGCTGGGAATCGGCAGGACGCAGCGCGATCTGGGCGGCGGACGGCTCGCTGATTGCGTCTGCACCCGGAACCGGTAACCTGATGGTCGTTGCTCGACGCAACGCTGACGGCTGGAAAGGGCAATTAGTGGAGGTTGCATTGGGGTGATGGTATTTGAATTACGTCCGGCGACATCCCGGGACCTCGATTTCGCTCGTGAACTGACTCGCAACAACATGCTCCGCTATTACATTCAGCACGATCTGCTGTGGCAGGACGAAGGGTTCGATGTTGGCTGGGCCGGGCGCAAGAACTGGTTGATTGTAAGTGGCAGTACCGTGTTGGGCTTTTTCAGTCTGAGTCGTGACGCCCAAGCCCTGTACATCCGCGAACTGCACGTCCTCGAAGCGTTTCGAGGGCAGGGCGCCGGTTCCTGGGCGATTGATCAGGTATTCGCCATGGCGTGCCAGGAACGGCGTCCGGCATTGCGTTTGACGGTTTTTGAAAACAATCCCGCGCAAGCGTTGTATGAAAGAAAGGGCCTGAAGGTGGTCGGCACGGACGAGTGTTTCCTGAGAATGCAGCGTGATATCAATGCCTCGCCCGGCTGAAACACGCTTACGACAAGCCTTTCAAGATGTATTGAAACTTTTTATATGACGCTTGCCGCTAGGTCTGCCAGTTGCTTTTTGCTAAGGTGTCGGCAACCCAATAAGACCATTTCGCGAGGTGTCTGCTTGATTAGGGTGCTAGTAGTCGATGATCATGATCTCGTTCGTACAGGCATTACACGAATGCTGGCTGACATCGATGGCCTGCAAGTAGTCGGCCAGGCTGAGTCAGGCGAAGAATCCCTGCTCAAGGCGCGTGAGTTGAAACCCGATGTGGTACTGATGGACGTCAAGATGCCCGGCATCGGCGGTCTTGAAGCCACGCGCAAATTATTGCGCAGTCATCCGGATATCAAAGTCGTCGCGGTCACCGTGTGCGAAGAAGATCCGTTTCCGACTCGGTTGTTGCAGGCAGGGGCCGCGGGCTATCTGACCAAGGGCGCCGGATTGCCGGAAATGGTCCAGGCCATCCGCCTGGTGTTTGCCGGGCAACGCTACATCAGCCCGCAAATAGCACAGCAACTGGCGATCAAATCCTTCCAGCCGACCAATGATTCGCCTTTCGACGCCTTGTCGGAGCGGGAAATCCAGATCGCGCTGATGATTGTCGGCTGTCAGAAGGTCCAGATCATTTCCGACAAACTGTGTCTGTCGCCAAAAACCGTGAACACTTACCGTTACCGCATTTTCGAAAAGCTTTCGATCAGCAGCGATGTCGAGTTGACGCTGTTGGCGGTTCGTCACGGCATGGTCGATGCCAGTCTCTGAAAATGACTGAAGTCTTCGATCCAAGCGCCTTTCTGTCGACGGTCAGTGGGCGTCCCGGTGTGTATCGCATGTTCGACAGCGAGGCACGCCTGCTCTACGTCGGCAAGGCCAAGAACCTCAAGAATCGCCTGTCGAGTTACTTCCGCAAATCCGGTCTTGCGCCCAAGACCGCGGCGCTGGTCGCACGTATCGCTCAGGTCGAAACGACGATTACGGCCAATGAAACCGAAGCCTTGTTGCTTGAGCAGACGCTGATCAAGGAGTGGCGTCCGCCCTACAACATCCTGCTGCGCGACGATAAATCCTACCCCTACGTCTTTCTCTCGGATGGCCAGTTCCCTCGCTTGAGCATCCATCGCGGTGCAAAAAAGGCCAAGGGCAAATATTTCGGCCCTTATCCCAGCGCCGGTGCGATTCGCGAAAGCCTGAGCCTGCTGCAGAAGACGTTTTTCGTTCGTCAGTGCGAAGACAGCTATTACAAGAACCGCACACGTCCTTGCCTGCAGTACCAGATCAAACGCTGCAAGGCGCCCTGTGTCGGGCTGGTGGAACCTGAGGTATACGCTGAAGACGTACGGCACTCGGTGATGTTCCTTGAGGGGCGCAGCAATGCGCTGACGGATGAATTGTCCGCAGGAATGGAAGAGGCGGCGATCAATCTCGAGTTCGAACGTGCGGCCGAGTTGCGGGATCAGATTTCATTACTGCGCCGGGTCCAGGACCAGCAAAGCATGGAAGGCGGGACGGGCGATGTCGACGTGATCGCAGCGTTTGTCAATCCGGGTGGTGCCTGCGTTCATTTGATCAGTGTGCGTGGCGGGCGGGTGCTGGGGAGCAAGAACTTCTTTCCTCAGGTGGGTATTGAAGAGGACGTTTCCGAAGTCATGGCGGCGTTTCTCGGCCAGTACTTCATCAGCAGTCCCGAGCGCGACTTGCCGAGCGAACTGATCGTCAACGTGGTTCACGAAGACTTCCCGACCCTGATCGCGGCCATCGATGAGCTGCGCGGTCGCGAATTGACCATCAGTCATAGGGTTCGTGGTACGCGAGCACGTTGGCAACAGTTGGCGGTCACCAATGCCGAGCAGGCGCTGGGAGCGCGACTGGCCAACCGTCAACACGTTGCTGCACGTTTCGATGCCCTGGCGGAAGTGTTGAACCTGGATGAGCCACCGCAGCGCCTGGAGTGTTACGACATCAGTCACTCCAGTGGTGAAGCAACCGTGGCCTCCTGCGTGGTGTTCGGCCCCGAAGGTCCGATCAAGTCCGACTACCGTCGCTACAACATTGAAGGCGTCACCCCGGGCGATGACTACGCCGCGATGCACCAGGCCCTGACCCGACGCTTCAGCAAACTGAAAGACGGGGAGGGCAAGCTACCGGACATTTTGCTGGTGGACGGTGGTAAGGGGCAGCTGTCCATGGCCCGCGACGTGCTCAATGAACTGGCCGTGCCTGATCTGATTCTGCTGGGCGTAGCCAAGGGCGCCACGCGCAAGGCCGGTTTCGAAACCCTGTACCTGAACGATGCCGCCCACGAATTCACCTTGCGCGGCGATTCCCCCGCGCTGCATTTGATCCAGCAGATACGCGACGAGGCTCACCGTTTCGCAATTACCGGGCACCGCGCACGCCGTGGGAAAACTCGCCGCACGTCTACACTGGAGGGCGTTGCCGGTGTCGGACCGACCCGTCGCCGCGATTTGTTGAAACATTTTGGTGGATTGCAGGAGCTGTCTCGTGCCAGCATCGAAGAGATCGCCAAAGCACCCGGGATCAGTAAAAAGCTCGCAGAGTTGATTTATGCCAATCTGCACAGCGAGTAGAATGCCCCCTCACCTCGTAGCCAGTTGTGCCGATGAATATCCCTAATCTGATTACCGTACTACGCGTCCTGCTCATTCCGATCTTCATTTTACTGTTCTACCTGCCGTACCAATGGAGCTACCTGGCGTCCGCCTCGGTGTTCGCATTTGCCGCCGCCACAGACTGGCTGGATGGGTATCTGGCCCGCCGACTGGAACAAAGCACACCGTTCGGGGCTTTCCTCGATCCCGTGGCTGACAAGCTGATGGTCGCCGTTGCGTTGGTATTGCTGGTGCAAGAACATGGCAACCTGTGGCTCACGCTGCCGGCCGCCGTGATCATCGGTCGCGAGATTGTCGTCTCGGCACTTCGCGAATGGATGGCCGAACTCGGCGCCCGCGCTCACGTCGCGGTGTCGAACCTGGGCAAATGGAAAACCGCCGCGCAAATGCTGGCGTTGGTGATCCTGCTGGCCAATCCGTCGGATTTCACTTTCTGGGTGCTGCTGGGTTACGCCTTGCTGCTGATATCCGCGGGCCTGACGTTGTGGTCCATGGTCCAGTATTTGCGGGCTGCCTGGCCGCATCTGAAGACCGATGTGGAAAAGAAATAAACTTTTTTGAATCAAGGGGTTGACGGGGCATCTGGATTCTATAGAATGCGCCACACCAAGACGCGGGAATAGCTCAGTTGGTAGAGCACGACCTTGCCAAGGTCGGGGTCGCGAGTTCGAGTCTCGTTTCCCGCTCCAAATATAGAAAAAGCGCCACTCATTGAGTGGCGCTTTTTTTTGCGCGTTGATAAGGGAGCAGTATTGAAAAAAGAGGTTTCGGCGTCTTTTTTCGTTCTAGCGAGCTCTGTTGAAAACCACCACCAGCCACGTTTTTTGTACGTTAAAACGTACGTCGAAATCTTGGTCTCCTTCAGCGTGCCTCCGTGACTGACGAACCCCCGTCACTTTCCTCCCCAAACCGTTTCATGGATGAAGATCCGCTTGCCGATGTAGTCGTCGATCAGCCAGACCTTGCCACGCTGATCGACTTCCATGCTGGCGTAACGGTTCGTGACTTCGTCTTAGAAGAGCCGGCGACCGTGGTCGTCGATGATATGGATCGTCTGATTGACCTGCTCGGCGCGCTGCTGCTTCAGGGCGAGTTTGTTTTTTGTGGGCATGGAGGGAGCCTTGGCCGGTGTTCGGCTACAGTAGGTAGGTCATCGAAAAGGAGATCGAACATGCAATGCTTAATTTGCCAGGCTGCTTCTAAAATTGTTCACATGGCAGGGTGCTGGTCCGAGGTCAAATGCTCGGCCGGGTGTGGGCACTTTAGGGTCTCAGCGAACCTTGTTGCGAAGATGAAGTTCAAGAACGAATTCTTTGACGTTGAACGAACAAGGCAATGGCTCGGGATGGCTCGGAACGAGGGGCCAATGCCGTTGATATCGACCTACGATTACAATGTTGCTTTGTTGCATCATGCCACTAAAGAGCGATCTGACAGCTTGCCCAGTCGTTCTAGGAAATCGATGGCTGTGGAATAAATGGACTTCTGACTTCGATCCGCCTGGTCATGCCCGGGCGGTGGGTGGGCTGATGGAGGTAGGATCAGCTACAGTTGATAGGTCATTCACAAAGAGGTGCGTATGAGCATCACTGTCTGTGTCATATGTCGCGAGAGCGCCGAGAAAGCTTTTCCGGTGACCAGTTTTGATGAGTTTAAATGTCCGAACTGCGGCTACTACTCAGTCAATCGTCAGTTGATTGAGGAGATGACGGCAGCAAGGCAGGTCTTTGACACCGAGCGCACCCAGCAATACGTGTTGACCCATTCTCAGTCGGGCCAGGTGCCTGCGATTACGCGAATCGAAACTACGAAGCATCAATTGATTGTGGAGAACACGGGAAAAGGGTGAGGGCGGGTCATGCTGCCACCTGCTGCTGTTCCTGGCGCAAAGCTGTTTGCACCGCTTCGACGACTCGGCGCAGGTATGTGAACTTGTGGTATTCCTCTTTGGCGCGGTCACCGACGGGGTAGTGCCACTCTTCGCCGAACAATTCAGTGAGCAGCTCTTTCTCACGATGCACGCAACTACTAGCATCGTCTATCACCATGGTGTTGGATTCTCGCAATATTGCACTGAGTGTTGAGGGCCTCTTTTATAGGTAATTCACATCACTCAATGCTCATGGGCATGCGAATGGATGGTCAGGGCACCCGGTACTTTGGTGCGTTCAAGCCCCCCACGTTCCAGCCACTGGAGGGTCTGCTCATAGGCGCGCTGCAGCAAAGATTCGGTCTGGTCAAAGTTGAACACCGAGACATCCACAGGGCACAAGGGCGGGACGATGTGCAGGCTGGTGAGAGTGCGGAAGTGTTCGATGTCGCTCACCAGTTGGCGCATGCTCATCAGATTGACGGTGTGCAGGGCTAAGGCGACCAAACCTCGGGGCGGTTGTGTTAGGGCGCAACTCACACCGGTGGGGATTACCACGACATTGGTGGCTCCCAAGGCTACGGCAGTCGAAATAGGTGTATTGCTTGCCACGCCGCCGTCAACCAGGAACTGATCGGCGATTTGTACGCAGGGGAACACCAGTGGGATGGCAGCGCTGGCCAGTAACGCCTGCTCGAGTTCGCCACTGGACAAAACGGTCTCGGCACCACTGAGCAGGTCGGTGGTGACGATGTATAGGGGCAGCGCCGCATCCTCAATGCGATGAATGGGCAGTGCCTGACCCAGCAATCGGTTCAAGGCCGCCGGTTGCAACAGAAAACCACGCCGTTTGATCAGTCCTCTACAGGTATCGAGCCAAGAGAGGGGAAAGATGTCAGTTTTAGACAGGCCGAGCCAGAATCCTGCAAGCGCCTCGACGCCATCCGAATCGGGCCTTGCGGCAAAGTAGGCACCGTTGATAGCGCCTACCGAAGCGCCAACCACCATGTCGAATCGAACATTGGCCTCGACCAAGGCCCGTAACATACCCACCTGCACCGCACCCAAACTGCCGCCGCCAGCGAATACGATTGCGGTTTTGGTAGCCATGGTCGAAGTCTCTGTGCAGAAATGTATCGAATTAGTGTAGCTGGCGGGTCGGCGTTACTTCCGGATGCTCGCCACATGATCGAGACGTCGCAAGCTTGGAGTTTCGGACGATGCCGAATCCCAATGGAAACGGGATGAATGCGTATTAGAGCGCGCTTTTACTGCCAGACTGCGCCCATAGGTTTCAATATCTATGACCACGAAGAGAAACTACGTCTGAAGACAACCTATCAGGCCCGAGAAGGCGCCGAAGTTGAGTGTTAGCGACTTAACCTGGTGCGTCTTCAAAACGTACTTTCGGAACGGGAATCCACGACTGCGCTATAGGTATGCAACTGTCCTACAAAGTCATCCTACGGTTGGCGTTTCGAGTCGAGTGGATCAAAAGCTGTGGGATGCATGATTTCACTGCGCAGGGCTGAGCTTAGACAATTTATGACAGCGATTCGGGTTTACCAGGTGGTGAGGATGTCGTCGAACTTGGTATCTGAAAGAGCTGCCTTAGGCACTTCATGTTAACAGTGCCTAGGGCAGGATTTCTTAAGCTCAGGCTGGCGTAGCCTTCAGACAATGCGCAGCCCGGCCCTCCCATTTGGCGATTACCAACGGAGCCAACGCATTGCCAAGTACGTTCAGGGCAGTCGTCGGCATTTCCATTAGTCGTTAGACCCCGGCAATGAATGCAATGCCCTCACCGCACTGATCGCCAATTTGGATTGAATCAAAACGTGGCGCAGTTAGCGGTCGAATGCTGTGATTTTTCAAAACTATTACTGTGAGCATTTGAAGTGGGAGGAGCTCAGGCTAATCAGCTCACTCAGGCGTCATGAGCACCGCAAGCGTCATGTTGAAGAACTCTTCGTTCTCGCTGATCGTTTCTAGCGCTCCGCGTACGTTGCCGCCAACCTCATCCGCGCCATGCTGTTCGACCCAAAGCGTCAGCTCCATGATCGCGGCCTCGAGAGCCAGTTGATTCTGATTGATTTTGAGGAGTAGGGAAGGGAGTAGGTCTGCGTTCGATATTGTGATTCCTCCGTGGAAGAGGTCAGCGTAGTAAAGGCTTGAATCAGTCGGGAACGGTTTCGACGCTGCGAGTCAGCGCACCAAGCCATCGAAGCTGCCCGCCTAACAACTCTGGTGCGTGACAAGCTGGTGGCAAATCGAAAGCCAGTGGGTGTGCTATCACCAAATTAACTAATTCTTATAGTGATGCCCTGACCACCAATGGACAATCAACTGGCTGGGTTCCCGATACTTCAATGGTCTCGATCAGGTGCTGGGCAGCCTTACGACCGATCTCGTAGTACGGCAGTTGCACTGTCGTCAACGGCGGGATGAACAGCTCAGCGATACCGATCATATTGTCGTAGCCGAGCACGGCGACATCGTCGGGGATTTTCAGACCTCGGCCCAACAACAGCTGATAAGCACAAAACGCAATACGGTCATTGCCACAGATCAGAATGTCGAATTGGGGGCGACCTTCGATGATATGTCGGTCGAGGATGGCCGCGGTTTCACCGTAGGCGTCATGATCGGAAAGGTCGTATTGCAGGAGTGCGTCAGGCGCCAGGCCGAATGCCTGACAGGCACGTTGCAGGCCTTTTTGTCGCAAGCCCCAAGCCAGACTCTGTTTTGGCAGATTGATACACAGCGGGCGCCGATAGCCTTGGCTTAACGCGTGATGTACGGCTCGATACTGCCCCTTTTCGTCGTCTGGCACATAACTGACCAGGCGACTGTCATCGGCCAGGCAATTGGCGAGTACCAGGGGTTTGCTCTTCAAGCGCTCGGGAATGTTCACGTGGCGAAACCCCATGGCGCTGAAGATCAACCCGTCGGGACGGTGCGATAGCATCAGGTCGATATTCTGGTCGGTGGGCGGGTTGCTTAGCAGGTTAAGGATGAACACATTCCAGCCGGCTTGCTGCGCGGTCTGTTCGATGGACAGCAGCAGCTCGACGGCGAACGGTGTTGTCGCGGTGTCCAGCGCGAACACACCGATGGTTCGGCTCTGGAGGTTGTCGCCGCGCATCTTGCGCGCCGACAGGCTCGGTACGAATTGCAGTTCATCAATGGCGCGACGCACCCGCAGAAGGGTTTCGGGGCTCAGTTTTTCCGGGTTGTTGAGCGCTCGAGAAACCGTCATCAGGGACACGCCGGCCAGCTGTGCAACGTCTTTCACTGAAGTCATGCGAGGCGAGGCCGGTCAGGTTGACGCAGAATCATGACACATCGCCAGCGCTTCTCGCGACTCGAATGAGGCTGCTCATAGCCATCCCGAGGCGAGAGGCCATGCCCTGGGAATCGAGACACGTCCGCCACTCCCGCTGGCAAACAGCTTCACGCCCAGACTGTCGGGCCTCGGATAAAGGCGACTGCTGAGGGTGAAGTGTCCGTTTTCGTCGAACACCTCGATGGACGAGCGATCGAGAAACACGCGTAGTTCCAGTCGCTCTTGTGTCGGGTCTATCGACACGCTGCGTTGACCTGTGACTTGCGCACCCGAGCTGCTGCGGTCAAGCACCAGGCGCTGCAGTGACGCATCGTAGTAGAGCAGCGTTTCTTCCTGGCCATCGACGCTGCAGCGCAAGGCGATTCCCAAGTGGCCGTCGGTGCAGCCGAGCAAATCCAGATGCACGTGGATTTCGAGCATATCTCCATTCACTTCCGACACCCACCGGGTTCCCGCTTCATCCCACCAGGACGTACCCGGTAATGGGGTCTGGCGTAGAGCAGTGAGCTCCCGTGCCGGAAACACGCAAAGGCGATCGGCGCACAGTTCAAGTTCGCGCGGCAATCCGAGCATGCCGCACCAGTGATGGGCCTGGCTCGGCATCGGGCTTTCCCACATGTCGAGCCACGCCCACACAAGGCGCCGACCGTCGGCGGCCAGTAGCGTTTGTGCGGCATAGAAATCGTGGCCGTTATCCAACTCGATAAAAGGCCCGCCCGTGAAGTGCCATTCGCTGTCGAGTCGGCCCACTCGATAACCGGTCTGGTACTTGTTGAGCCGTTCGTAACCCTCGGGTTGCATGCCCTGGGGGGAGTACAGCAGCACATCGCGCCCGTTCAGTCGGAACAGATCCGGGCACTCCCACATATAGCCATCGCCCTCGCTGCCGCTGGACACATAATCAAGGAACTCCCAGGCGTGCAGATCCGTGGAACGGTATAGCGGCAGTAGCGGTTTATCACCCAGACGTGCGCCGGCAATGAGGTACCAATAGTCATCCTCCTGCCATACCTTGGGGTCACGAAAGTGCATGATCGTGTCTTGCGGCGCGGTCTCGATGACGGCGCCATGTTTGACGAACCGGATGCCGTCGATGCTGGTGGCCAGGCACTGGACTTGACGAATCAAGCGTTCGTCACCCACGTCCCCCAGCCAGGTGTGTCCGGTGTAGATCAGTGCCAGGGTATCGCCACACACCACCGCGCTACCGGAAAAACATCCGTCACGGTCGAAATCATCGCCGGGTGCCAGCGCAATGGGCAGGTGCTGCCAATGGACCAGATCGGCACTCTTGGCGTGCCCCCAATACATCGGGCCCCATTTCGCTTCGAAGGGGTAATGTTGATAGAACACGTGATATTCGCCACGAAAGTACACGACCCCGTTAGGGTCGTTCATCCAGCCTGTCGGGGGGGCGATATGATAACCGGGGCGATAATCCTCGATGACGCGAGACAGGCCGTCACTCAGTGCACGCTGCGCAAGGTCAAGGGAAGAAGACATTGGATCGCTCATGTTATTCGAAGACAAGGTCATAGGGCCGATGCTCGAACTGAGCGCAGAGAAACATCATTCGGCAGGTTTCCAATGGCTTGTGGGTGGCGCTCCAAGGCCGTGCCGCCGTCGTCGAACAGGTGCAGGTTGTCGATGTCCAGTTGCAGCTCGACCCGATCGCCTGCCAGCCAGCCGGCGCTGACTTCGCAACGACAGATCAGTGGCTCGTCCTGACCTGTTTCGAGATGCACATAGGTCTCGCTGCCCAGGTATTCGACCGCAGTCACGAGGACGCCGGCGGTTCCCTCCGCCGCTTTGAGCGACACATGCTCCGGGCGAATCCCCAGGCTCAGCGCCGTGCCTGCCGCCAGGTTCGAGCTGTCGAAGGGTAGGGACGTGATACCCCATACGAGGGTATCGACCAGGCTGGTTTCGCCTGGCGTCTGCAGGCGCGCCGGCAGAAAATTCATTCTGGGCGAACCGAGAAAACCGGCGACAAAGCGGCTGGCCGGGCGCTCATAGAGTTCGCGCGGTGAGCCGACCTGTTCTACGCGACCGCCATTGAGCACGACAATTTTGTCGGCCAGGGTCATCGCTTCAATCTGATCGTGGGTGACGTAGATCATGGTCGAGCCCAGTCGATCATGCAGTCGGGCGATTTCGTTGCGCATCTGCACCCGCAAGGATGCATCCAGGTTGGAGAGCGGTTCATCGAACAACAAAATGTCCGGCTCCCGCGCCATGGCTCTGCCCATGGCCACACGCTGACGCTGCCCTCCAGACAGTTCTTTTGGCTTGCGTTGCAGCAGTTTGTCCAATTGAAGGATTTGCGCTGTTTTCAGCACGCGCTCGCGCAGGCTGCTCTTTTCAGTCTTGGCCAGTTTGAGACCAAAGCTGATGTTGTCGTAGACGCTCATGTGCGGGTACAGCGCATAAGACTGAAACACCATGCCGACACCACGCTCGCGCGGCTCCAGGTCGTTGACGCGACGCCCGTCGATCAGCAGGTCGCCGCCGCAGATCGAATCCAGTCCGGCGATCAGGCGCAGCAGGGTCGACTTGCCGCAGCCCGAAGGGCCGACGAACACCACGAATTCACCCGCAGCAATCTCCAGGCTAACGTCGCGAAGAATCCGCACGCCGCCCAATTGTTTGTTCACGTTGTCCAGTTTCAATTTGATCACGATGCTGTTCCTTGTACGTGTTGGGCATCAACCCTTTAACGCGCCGGTAGTGAGACCGGAAACGATTCGGCGCTGGAAGATCAGCACCAGAATCACCAGTGGGACGGTGACCAGCACCGAGGCGGCCATCAACAGCCCCCAAGGCAACTCATGGGGGCTACCGCCGGAAATCAAAGCGATGGCAACCGGTACTGTGCGTTGCGTGTCTGTGAGGGTGAAGGTCAAGGCAAACAGGAACTCGTTCCACGCTGCGATAAAGGCCAACAGGCCAGTGGTGACCAGTGCGGGCCATAGCAGTGGCAACAGCACTCGGGTAAGCGTGACCCAGGGCGAAGCGCCATCCATGATTGCCGCTTCTTCCAGTTCATGGGGCAGTTGGCCCATGAACGTGGTCAGCACCCAGACGGTGAAGGGCAGGGTGAAAATCGTGTAGCTCAGGATCAATGCCCAAGACGTGTTGTACAGACCCAGGGCGCGGATCACTTCGAACAGCCCCGACAGTACAGCGACCTGGGGAAACATCGACACGCCGAGAACCATCATCAATACCGTGCCACGCCCCCGGAATTTCACCCGTCCCAAGGCATAGGCGGCGGTCACGCTGAGGAACAGCGCCAGCGTCACCACGCTAAGCGCAACCACCAGGGAGTTACCGATAGCCCGCAGGAATGAGGCTTGATGGAGTACCGCCGCGTAATTGGAGAAGTCGGGGTTTTCGATCCAGTAGCTCACCTGGAACAGGGCACTGGACGGCTTTAGCGAAGTCACGATGGCGTAGTAGAAAGGGAAGACCGCATACAGCAGCAAAACCCCGATCAGGCACCAGAATCCGAGGCGCAACAGCGCTGTTTTCAGTAGGCGCGGGCTCATGATCGAACCTCCATTTGACGGCGTCCGAGGTAGAGATAAAGCATGGCGATTACCGCAACGACCAGAAATAGCAGAGTCGAGGCCGCGCTGCCATAGCCAACATCCTGGAACTCCACCAGGTGTTGGCGGGCATAGACCGACATGCTCATGGTGCTCGAAGAATTCGAGGTCAGCACATAGATGACGTCGAATACCCGCAGGGAATCGAGGATGCGGAAGATCGCCGCCACCAACAATGCAGGCATCAACAGTGGAAGCGTGACGCGCCAGAACACTTTCAGCGGATGAATACCGTCGACCCTGGCGGCTTCGTAACAATCGCTCGGCAACATCTGCAAGGCCGCCAGCATCAGTAGCGTGACAAAAGGTACGGTCTTCCAGACGTCGACGATGATGACCGCCCACATCGACAGATCCGCATCTGCTGTCCAGGCCAGGGGGGCATCAATCAGGCCGACACTCAGCATCATGTGATTGATGATGCCGAACTGGTCGTTGAGCATCCATGACCAGATCTTCGCCGAGACAATGGTAGGAATCGCCCACGGAATCAGAATCAACGCACGCACCAAAGAACGGCCGGTGAACTTGATGTTCAACAGCAACGCCACCAGTAGCCCCAGGACGACTTCCAGTCCCACCGACACCACGGTGAAATGCAACGTGTTGCGCACAGCGTTCCACCATTGTGGATCGACCAGGACGCCCGACCAGCTGGAACCGTTGTGGAACAGATAATTGCTCAAGCCTACGAAGGTTCCGCCACCGGTGTCCGCCAGGGTGGCGTCAGTCAGGCTGAACCAGAATGTACGCAGTAGCGGCCAGGCGGCCACGAGGGCCAGACACATCAACATCGGTGTCAGAAACAGCCAGGCGGCGCGTACTCGGCGACGCTGTACAGGCGTTTCCCTGGTGAGCAGGAGCTCGTCACAGGGGGCATGGGTAGTAGAGACAGACATGGTGATTTCCTTCCTTGTGGCTTACCAGTTCCGGCGTTTGATGCGCGTGAGTTCGCTTTCCAGTTCGGCCAGCGCCTGATCGACAGGCAACTCGCCCGCCAGCACGCCATGCACTCGATCGAAGAACGCATTGGAGACCCGTGGATAGCGCTCGGCTGTTATTGAGGCGGGGCGCATGACCCCTTCGTTGAGAATACTGAGAAGTTGACTGTAATAAGGCATGGCCGCGAGTAGCTCGGGGTCTTGATAAAGCGACTCGATAACCGGGTTATAGCCGCCTACTAAAGCTCGATGTTTTTGCTGCTGGGCACTGGTCAGGTAGGTCACCAGTTCTGCGGCAAGTTTTGGATGGGCGCTGTAACGCGATACCGCCAGGCCCCAGCCACCGAGGGTGGAGGCATGGGTGCCGGTCATGCCGCCTCGGGGCAGGGGAGCGACGCCGACTTTATCTTTTACGGCACTGTCCTGGCTTTGTACCAAGGCCCAGACATAAGGCCAGTTACGCATGAACAACGCATTTCCCGACTGGAATACGCCTCGTCCTTCTTCCTCGGTGTAGTTGAGTACGCCACGCGGGGAGATGTCTCCTACCCAGCTTTTCGCCAGGGTCAAAGCAGTTCTCGAGGCCTGACTGTTGACCACGATATCTCCTGCTGGATTGACCAGTCCGCCTTCCGGTTGGCTGCTGATCCACTCCAGCGCATTACACGTCAGCCCCTCGTAAGCGCGTCCCTGAAAGATGTAACCCCATGCATTGGGGTTACCGGCAGTGCGCTCTGCCTGTTGAACATCCCGGGCGGTAGCAGTCATTTCCTCCCATGTCTGGGGAACCTGCTTGGCGTACTTATCGAGCAAGTCCTTGCGGTAATACAGCAGGCCCGAGTCGGTGAACCACGGCATCGTCACCAGCCGTCCATTCACCGTGGCGTTATCCACCTGTGCCTGGAAGTAACCTTGAGTCGCGTTGGCGGGCAGCACCTCGCGCAGATCCATCAGATGTTTGGCCAGCATCCCTGGCCATACCATATCGATTTGAATGATGTCGATGTCGGTGGACTGAGCACTGAGGATCTGTTGGTAGAACGACAACCTCTCGGTCGCCGAGTTAGGCGTGGAAACCACCTCGACGTTGTTGCCGGTCTGTTTCGACCACGCCTCGACAGCCTCCTTGCACAGTTGTAATTCCGCACCCACTGCACCGCACGAAATCGTCAAATCGGCTGCGCTCGAGACGGATGGAAGTCCGGCACAGAGGGTGATTAGTGCTGCTGGAAGGAGAGATTTCAGATGTTTCATTGAGCACCCTTTATTTTTGTTTTTAGAAAAGTTAACGTTAACATCGCCAAATGTAGCAGCGTATTTGCGATGAGGCATCCCTTTTTTCGTCGATTGCCACAATTTACAACTCACGAAAAAAGGCTGGTCGCAGGAATTACACAATAAAAACAAAACAGGGAATCCACATGCAGAAAGCATCAAGCTGGCTACTCGCAGGTGTGCTCGGCACCTCGGCGGCGACCTCTCAGGCCGCGACTCTGGAAGAACGCATGGCCGCGTTTGAAGTCCGTGCCAGCGCAGCGGAAAAGCGCGCAGCCGCAGCTGAACAACAAACCCAGGCACTCGCCAGGGAATTGCAGCAGATCAAACTCGCCACTCCCGCCGCGCAGCCTGTTGCGTCCACTGCGACAGCCATTGAGGCGCCTGGGTTGGACACCCGGCTGGCAAAACTGGAAGCCCGTCAGCAAAGCATGGAAAAGCAGGGCAGCAGCGGCCACCTCACGGACGGCTTCAGCTTTAAGGGTTATGCCCGTTCCGGATTGCTGATCAACGATGGGCTAGGTGGTGGTCGTGGCGGCCCTTATACAACCCCGGCCGGTTCAGTCGGTGGCGCCGTCGGGCGACTCGGCAATGAAGACGACACCTACATGCGCATCGACCTGTCGAAAGAGGCCTATGCGCAGAACGGCACCCATTCAAAATTCACGGTGTCCATTGCCGACGGTGTGGAAAGCTCCAATGACTGGACGGCCGACGAAAGCAACCTGAACGTGCGTCAGGTCTTTACAGAACTCGATCATCTCGCCGCCTTCAAGGGCAACTCAGTGTTCGAGAACTCCACCTTGTGGGCAGGCAAACGATTCGACAGAGATAACTTCGATATCCATTGGCTGGACTCTGACGTGGTCTATCTGGCCGGCACCGGAGGTGGTATCTACGATGTGCAGATGAACAAGAACTGGCGCTCGAATTATTCTTTGATCGGGCGTAATTACGGGGATTTCAGTGAAGGCGGCATCAACGCCGATGTGGAAAGCTACATCCTGACCTCAAACCAGTTCTTCGACAGTGGTCAGTGGCAGTGGATGTTCAACGCCATTGGCTCAAAGAAAAACGACATTGGCACTCGCAGCAATGAAGCAGGGCTGACGCCTGCGGATTCCGGCTTGCACAGCATGTTGGCCAATCACCAGAAAAACTTCTTCGGCCGGGAAGGCTTCTTCAAGACAGCGCTGCTCTATGGGCAAGGTCTGGGGGCAGAGGTCAAGAACGTCGGCTCGGATGGTGAGCTGATTGACGATGCCCGCGCTCTGCGTCTGGCACTTTACGGCGAGACTCCCATTGCGCCTGGTTGGCGCATCGGCCCCAGCTTGTTGGCCGAACAAAGCAAGGATAGATACGTCAAGGGTGACAATTACCGCTGGATGACCCTGAACATGCGTTTGGCCAATGCAATCAACAGCAATTTCGAGATGGCCTACGAAATGAGCTGGCAAACCATGAACCTCGACCCGAAGGGCTATCTACAACGTAATGCGGTCGACGGTAACTTCTGGAAATTCACTGTCGCCCCAACATTCAAGCCTGACGTTGGAGACCTGCTCACACGTCCCGAATTGCGAGTGTTCGCAAGCTTCATGAATTGGTCTTCGGATCTGGACAGATACAGTACCTCAGACTCCTTCGGCAAGACGGATTTCAACGCCGGAGGTGTGTGGCAATACGGGATACAAATGGAAACCTGGTTTTAATACTTGAACGCGTCCGGCCAACCCGCCTTCAGCGTACCTGCCGGCGGCTGTTGCTCCATTTCGCCCCTCGGCATTAGCTTTCTCGGGAGTTTTTTGGTTTGCTGGATGCTCTGGAGCGAGCCGCTTAGCTTCATCAATGACGGGTTGCTACAAGCGTAATCGACCCCTCAGGTTGTCCCGCCAGCTAGCGTCAAATGAGCCGGAGCCAGTGATTCAAGCCAGTTCGTGCAACTGAAATACTGACGAAACATTCTGGCCATATGATTCGCGTCACTGAAATCCAGGGAGTTGGAGATGAATCGACCATCAAGAAGCATGCGCAAACTGCTCGACTCCGTCGCCACTAACAATGAGGTAGCGGCGCTCGATATGATGCGCGCAGCAGAACAGCTCCAAGACGAAGTGCTACGCCAACGGTTGCTCAACATGATTCACCGACTCAACCAGGACGCTATTGACTTACGAGCGGCGCGTGACGATATCCAGGGCGGAGCCATAAAGCTCGCGTGATCGGTCTCGGTGACGTCTCTTGGTCTGTATGCCGCACTGGTCTCTTGGGCCAAGGGGCGTGTTGGCCCGTCCCGAGCTATCCCGGTGGGTCAGCCGGGTAGTTGGGTCGACGTTCATCTGCTTCGGAGCAGTCATCCTGACCATGCGTCGACAGGCTGCATAAGAGGAGGGCGGCGAGGTACCGATTACCGCAGCACAGGCGCCAAAACATCACCACTGATTTGATACAGAGCCTGCCTCTTTCAAGCCAGGGTAATCATTGAGCGCAAGGCTAGACTCACCATCGTCCATTGGCTCGCGCACTGATTTATGTATCACTCCGGCTTCAGCATCCGCACGCATCTGATCGAGCTCCCTGTGAAATGCCTTGTCCTGAACCGTGGGCTTACTGGTGTAGGGCTTTCGTTCGGGTTCAGGCTGTGCTGCATAAGTCGTTACCGCATCAGGGTCGTGCTGCAGCTTTTCTTGAACTTGCGATTCCAGCATCGCACGTAGCGCATCTTTGTCGGGGCGAGTCAGCAATTTGTCAATCCTATTAGGAAACCAGGCACCCAGTAATCGACTGGGCCAGTGGTCGGTTGGGGAACATTCAATCGATCGTGTTGAAAATTTGGGCTGCAGATACAGCGACAGGATTTCAGGTCGAAGAGAAGAGGCGAATCATCAATTTCTTCCAACACGGCGATCGTGTCAAATTTGGTACATGCCTGGGATGATTTCGTAATCGACAGGAACGGTGGACGTCTTACTCATGGACTTATGTATGGCTGCTTGGTGTACGTAAGGATATGCTGCCCCCGACTTCATATATGCCAATAAAAACCAACCACAGTGACGTTATGAGCCAATCAGAGACGCGAGCGACTGCCCTAGCGCTGTATCCAGAGGACTCCCGCGAGGCGGC
Source organism: Pseudomonas sp. Root329 (assembly GCF_001424925.1). NCBI lineage: Bacteria > Pseudomonadati > Pseudomonadota > Gammaproteobacteria > Pseudomonadales > Pseudomonadaceae > Pseudomonas > Pseudomonas sp. Root329. The sequence continues at coordinate 91,564 of NZ_LMCV01000012.1, forward strand.
GGCTCTGCTTAAGCAGGCCGTACCACTGATGGTGCGTCACAACATTCCACCCAATCCTGTGCACTATGCTCTCTGGTACACCTACAGCAAAGGTCAGGAGCCAGAGCTTAATCGCCATCTGGACAGGGTGGTCAAAGACTTCGACTGTTTCCCTCCAGAATCCGCTACGAAGCTTTTTCGCGACTACATCATTCGTGACGAATTGGAGGAGGCGCGCGCAGGGCAACAACAGGCGATCGATCTGGTTGACGACATGGAGCGTAATGTCTCGCGTAGCGTGAATGGCAGTTCCAGCTTTCAAGCCAGTCTTGGGCATTGCATGGAAATGCTCGCGGAGCCGGTCGACCAGAGGTTGCCCGCCATTCTGAGCGAGCTGCAACAGAGCACCCAGGTCATGCAGGATCAGCAAGAGCTTTTCCTCTCCCAGCTGCACTCAGCGCAAAATGAAATTAAGAGTCTGAGAGACAAGCTCGAGCGAGCCCAACTGGCTGCATCTTTGGATGGGCTGACTAAGGTGTTGAACCGAGCTACCTTCACTCGCTTGCTGGAGCATGCATTGATCAACGCTCCTCATGGGGTGGCATTGGTCATGTTGGATATCGATCATTTCAAGCAGTTCAATGACCGGTATGGCCATCCTTTGGGCGACCGCGTACTTGAGCATGTTGGTCAGGTGTTACGGAACTCAATCCCGCCTCAGGCCCTGGCGGCACGCTATGGGGGTGAAGAGTTCTGTGTAGTCCTGCAGGAGTGTTTTGATCTCACCAGTGCTCATACTTTTGCTGAGCAGCTGCGCCTAAAAATTCAGGCGCTGCGGATCAAGGTTCGTGGCACGGATGAGGTGCTAGACACTGTAACTGCATCTTTTGGTGTCGCCCTCGCCAAAGCCGGTGACGATGTGGAAAGCCTTCTGACTCGTGCCGATGATGCCCTCTATCAAGCCAAGCGCAGCGGGCGCAACCGAGTGAACTGAAACTGGCGTTCGGACTCTTGCTGCAATCACATAGCTGTGCAGGATAATCGATGAGTGTGAGGTTAGGCGGATTCATGGTGCGGACGTTTTCGAGGATGAACTTGCGTAACTGATGCCTTCAGTTTGATAACAATCTTCAGCAAAAGCGGCTTCCCGGAAGATCACCCGTTTTTCGCCGGCAGGAAATGGGTCTGCCGGCATTGCGAAACACTGATCCAGGCCCCAGTGCCGCCGCAGGTGATCGACAAGGGCATCCCCACAGCCGGCCTGCTGGCGCACGTGATGGTGGCCAAGTTCGCTGATCACCTGCCGCTTTATCGACAGGAAAAAATCTTCGGCCGTGCAGGCCTCGCCATCCCGCGCTCGACACTGGCGCAGTGGGTGGGACAAACCGGCGTGCAGCTCCAGCCGCTGGTCGATGCGCTGCGCGAAGCAGTTCTGGCCCAGCGAGTAGTCCACGCCGACGAAACGCCGGTACAAATGCTGGCGCCAGGTGAGAAGAAAACCCACCGCGCTTACGTCTGGGCCTAAAGCAGTACGCCATTCTCTGAACTCAAGGCTGTGGTCTACGACTTCAGCCCCAGCCGTGCCGGTGAGCATGCGCGTAACTTCCTGGGGGCGTGGAGCGGCAAGCTGGTCTGCGATGACTTCGCCGGCTACAAAGCCAGCTTCGAACTGGGCATCACCGAAATCGGCTGCATGGCGCATGCGCGCCGCAAGTTCTTCGATCTGCATGTAGCCAATAAAAGCCAGTTGGCGAAGCAGGTACTCCATTCGATTGGCGGGCTGTACGAAGTCGAGCGATACGCCAAGGAAATGAGCGATGACGATCGCTGGCAACTACGCCAGGAAACGGCGGTGACCATCGCAGAAAAACCGCATGAGTGGATGCTGGCCCAACGCGAACTTGTGCCCGAGGGCTCGGCCACGGCCTTGGATTACAGCCTTAAACGCTGGGTAGCGCTGACGCGCTACCTGGAAGATGTGCTGTGCCCATCGACAACAACCAGATCGAGAACTTGATCCGGCCGTGGGCGCTTGGGCGGTCGAACTGGTTGTTTGCTGGGTCGCTGCGCAGCGGCAAGCGTGCGGCGGCGATCATGAGCCTGATTCAGTCGGCGCGTTTCAATGGGCAAGATCCATATACTTATCTGAAGGATGTGCTGACGCGGCTGCCGACGCAGCGAGCAAGTGAAATCGGGGAGTTTCTACCCCATCATTGGAGTGCTTCACCATCGAACCGGATTAGCTAGTGCTACGCGGCGAATGGTGCGTCTCCAGGCAATAGGTGAGAGTAGAAGCACCGCAATAAGAAACGCTACTTGCGACAGATAGAACGGCTCCAGCCACTGCTGTTTCAGTGCTACGTAATAGGTGTTATGGGCTACGTCAGCCAAAATAATTGCTGCGGAGAGGATTATTCCTATCCGTGGTTTTTGGAAAAGGAGCAGTACCGCCAGCGGGTCAAAAAAAGTCAGAGCCCCCCAGAAAACACGGCTAGCCCAGCAGGCGCTGTCCCCATAGCCGTAGTCCCAGAACAACCCATGCTGAAAATCTGCTCGGATGTGATTGGCGGTCGCGATCAAGAGGCAACAGGCGAACAAAGCTCGTATGGCGAATGACAACCTTGGCATAGCTTGGCCTGCTCTGGTGAAGTGATCCTATGATAGCGGGATCGTCCAACGTCGACAGCAATGCCTGATGGTGAAGGTGAGTTCGCCAGACGCTTACGAATGATTTGCCGAGTAACAAGGAGCAGCAGCGCTGACACGTTCGAGGTCGTTTCGCAGATTCGCAATAAGGGTCTCGATGGCAAAACCGTCGTTGAGCGGGGCAATCGGGATCCCGGTGACAGTGAGGATTTCTTGATTCGAGGTGCCGTGATAAAAACGCACGGTCAGCGCTGCAGGTGGATCGACCGTACAGTCGCAGCGGGTCGGGAGGAAGCTTTGCTCTACGAGGTGGCGTAGTTCTAGAGTCGATAACATGGCGACATACCTTGACGGGAGTCAGCCAAATGACTTTTGTCAGACGTGGGTCGGGAAGCTCCTAGAAAGTAGATGCTTGGTAGGCTCCCTAAACACATTTGGCCAAGAGCCACTCAATGAGTGTATCCCTGAAGCCCGACGACGGATTAGACCGTTTTTCTCTGGCGGCCCTGAAAGGCAGCGCATTAGTCGCGGTCCATCACATTTGTTCAGGGCGTGCCAAATCAAGGCGGCCAATATAGTGGTGATGGTCGGGAGTGGCTGGGGATTATGCGCATAGGCTTCTGGATCCTCTTATATGGATACCGGCCTCAATACTGGTCATTGCACTGTTAATCGGCTTCATCTTGGGCTTTCGAAGCCGTGGAGAGTATCTGCCGCTGTTTGCTGTTTTGGGAATTTTCGTTTTGGCGTTCGTATTGATGATCGCGGCGCTTTATCCGCTGATTATCCCGCCGCATTTGACGTCGCAAGCCGCCGCCTCCAGTCCGACCAGCCAGATTTTCATGCTGGTCGGTTTCGCTGTGCTGATACCAGTGACGCTCATAGACACACCTACGGCTTTAGCGTCTTTAGCGGGAAGGTTTGTGCCGCTCGTGGTTGACTGCAACCTTTCAACGCTGGCTAACCCAATACCGGCGTACCGCACCATGCAAGCCCTGCACGGGGTCTTGGTCGGGAAACGGTAGCTTGTCGATGCTCACCAGTTGGGCCTTGGTCGGCGCCTCGCGGCAGATATCCGCCTGCTGACCCGGTGGGTAAGCGCCGACCACCAGAAAGTCATCGCTGGAGCCTACATTGCAGTGGCCGGTGCCGGCGGGTAGTAGCAACACATCGCCAGAGCTGACTTCCAGCACCCGTCCATTCGGGCCACCAAGCATCAAGCGAGCATAACCGCTGGCGACGCCAATCACTTCATGGCCTTCGGTATGATAGTGGTGAAAGTCATAAACCCCGTAACGCCATTGCGGCGGCCAGCCATTGGCGCTGAAAGTTTTCTCGAACAGGGCCGCCGGGTCGCTGCCCTGAACGGCAATAACTTTGATGTAAACGAGCACCGGTAGGCGCGGGTTATTGGGTACCCAGCCATTGCGTTCGAGTAGCAGGGTTTGTATAGGAGCATGCACAGCTTGTGACTTGACCATTAGCGGGTCTCCGAAAATTAGCTATGCCAACGGATTTTCATACATCGATCTGTAACTCCAGATCACCATTACCTAACTTTTGCGTGTGAACCACAGTGCCAACCATGTGATGCTGCGGAGAAAGGGTAATGGTCAAGGTATGTGCTTTGTGTAGGTCTTCAGGTACTGGAGATATCACCAGCACCTGAAAAGCGCCAGGCGTGATCGGCGTGATGACGACCTCGCAATTAACGCTTTTGGCTATAGGGCCGAGCAGGGTGTCATGTAAGTAATTTAAGCGTGCTGGCGTAGCAGTCATGGCAATGTCCTGGACACGAAAAGGGTATGAGGGCTTACGTTCTGGCCCTACCTATGCGCTAGACGGTGCGTTTGGTGCTTGAGTTCAACGCCAAGGGGCCAACGGAGCCTTCAGACACTCGATATGAAAAAGCGGCTGGTCGCGATTTGCCTTCAGGAAGCTATTATTCATAGATCCAGTATCACTAAACCTTGACCCTAAGGACGAACGTCGTGATTTCCATTCTCGAGCTACGCCACATCATTGAATGTGGCTTTCTACCTCTCTCCTGTACCTGCACTGTGAATCCGGATGGATCCCTAATGATCAAAGTGTTCGAGCCATCATCAGGGCGCGTTGACCTTTTGGTTACTGCAGTGACGACCGAAAATCTGACGTCCAGTCGTGCGATTGCAAATTTGATTGGTGAGCTTCGGGCTGAAATGGCGGCTTGCCCAGCAATGCTGCATGAGGGTGACGGCGCTGTGCGCGGACTGACCGAGCCTAGTCAGAGGTGAGGCGACCTTACCTGTCCCGCTGACTCCTGGCAGCAGGAAGTGCCGTTGAAATCGGATGCGTTGCAGATTTTCTTTAGTCGGCGGGTGAAGGAGCTAGAGCAGAGCGGTTGGCGAATTGATGAAGGCCGACTTGAACGAAAGTTTACGGGGCGAAAGGCTTGCGCAGTGCCAGACCCAGAACGTCAAAAGGTGCATACACGCGCTCTTGCCGCTTTCAACTGCTGAGAATTACCTGTGGCTTTCGCGGCTTTTACTTCTCGCCGCGCTGCCATGAGTTCGTCTACATAGCATTGCCGTAGGACTTCATTCAGCTCTGGGTCAGCGCACCGCCGCAACTGTCCTTTGACTACAAAGTATCGACCGTCAGGCATGGTGAAATTCATTTTTGAAGCACCTTGGTGCATCTTGTATGTCACTCAAGCGAGAGATCACCGCAATCCAGCCTGGTCATTAGCTGCTCTCTGAAGGAGTGTTTAGCAACGAATGCACTCGCGAAGTGAGCTCATTCAGACTGAAGGGTTTGGTTAGTAATCGGGTTGTCCTATCGACCGAGACCAGGCGCGAACCGCCAGCAAACCCGGTAATGAAAAGCACTTTGAGCCGTGGAAATTTTTTCTTGAGTTCTGCAGCCAGGCTGATCCCGTTCATCAATCCTGGTAAGCCTACATCGCTCAGCAATAAATCCAGGTGTTCCAGCTTTTCCGCCTGTTTGATTGCAGAAATGCTATCTACTGCTTCAATGACGCGATAGCCAATTTCGGACAAAAGCTCCGACGCCATTTGCCGGATAGCCGCTTCATCGTCCACCAGCAATATAGTTTCGTTCTGTCCCGATGACTCAAGCTGCTGAGTGTCGCCCAGATCAACTTTTGGATCTTCCGGCTGCGAATCATCTACCGGGAAATACAGAGTCACAGTGGTGCCGACACCAAGGCTGCTGTGGACTCTGACTTGGCCACCGGATTGTTGAGTGAAGCCATAAATCATTGACAGACCCAGCCCGGTACCTTCACCTAACTTCTTGGTTGTAAAGAATGGATCGAAGATGCGCGACAAAATCTCAGGACTGATCCCAGTTCCGGAATCCGTGGCAGAAATGCTCACATATGATCCGGGCGGCATCATTTTGTCGGATGAAGATGCTTCATCGATGACGCATCGATCAACTTGAAGGTCGAGCCTACCTCCATTGGGCATCGCATCCCGTGCATTGATCGCAAGATTAAGCAGCGCGTTTTCCAGTTGGTTAAGGTCGCACCTGATACGGTCGGTTGTTCTGAATGAGCACTCAACAACGATGCTAGGCCCAACCGAACGTCGAATCATCTCTTCAAGGTCGGCTACCACTTTTCGAGGATCAAGGAGTTCAGGTTCGAGTGATTGCTGCCTGGAGAATGCAAGTAGTCGTTGCGTTAATGCCGCCGCTCGAGATGCCGAGGTCATGGCTACTGAGTTGTATCGAGCCAAATCGTCGTAGCGACCCGCATCAATGCGTCTCTGCATCAGCTCCAGGCTGCCGATGATACCTGCCAACAGATTGTTGAAGTCATGGGCAATTCCGCCGGTAAGCTGGCCGACCGCTTCCATTTTTTGGCTTTGCCTTAACTTGGATTCCGCCACGGCCCGCTCTCGCTGCTCCTCTTCCAGTTGTTGGGTGCGTTCTGCTATGCGTGCTTCGAGCAAGTCGTTCCAGTCACGCAACGCACTCTCCAGTTGCACCCTGTCTTCTATGTCCTCGATGGTGCCATACCATTGTTCGCATTTCCCGGCGATGTCGAGGCTGCATAGCGCACGGACTCGAAACCAGCGGTAATCTCCTGTATGGCTTTGTAAGCGGACTTGCAGGTCGAAAGGCTGCAATGTCCCAAGCGATTGATTCCAAAGTGCGGCGATTGACACCTGATCAGCGTCATAAGCGGCGTTAGCCCACTGACGTTCCAATGTCTGCTCAAGCGACAGCCCGGTGTACTCGTACCAACGCGGATCGATAGAAATAAGGTTGCCGTCCTTGTCGGCAGTCCAAGGCCAAAGAGGATTGAGCTCAGCTGCAATGCGATAATGTCTTTCGCTTTCACGCAGTCGTTTTTCAGTTGAGCGCATAGCGTCTAAGTTCTTGAAGCGCTTCAAAGCTGCACCAAGCAGGTTGCTATACCCCCGGAGGAAGTCGATATCACTGTCCGTAAATTGACGAGGACTTCGACTGTCCACCTCAAATATGCCGAAGGGACGTTCTCCATTGGCGCCGTGGACTAGAACGTTGACGAAAGCTTTCACGCCATTGTTCTTTTGAAAATCGTGATAGCAAAATCGTGTTTCTGTTGAAACGTCTGTCGAAATGACGGGGGCATTGGTGTTGAGCGAGAAGATTTCGGGACTGCCTTCGCATGCTTGAACTCGAACCTTTCCGACCACATCTGGTGTCCAGCCCACACCGTTTCTCACGAGAAACGTGATGCCGTCTTCTTCGAGCTGCATGAATTTGGCCAGATTGGTTTCAAGGGCATCACCGACTAATCGACACGCCTCGTCGAGGATTTGCTCAAGGTCATCTGACGCCAAGGCGAGCTCGCCAAATCTGGCAAGCACCTTACGCTGGCGCAATAACGTATCCTCGATTTTCATAGACTCACCAAAGGCGGTTTCAATATCCGAGGCCTGGGTTTCAGCTAGGTTCAATCGGTTTGATTGAGTGAGATTTTCGCTGAAACACCTTCGACGAATCAGGTCAATCTACATGCTCCCAATATTGAGAGACGTCGACCCCATGAAGGAAGAAGGGATTGACGAGCTTCCAGATAACGACGGTGAGCGTCCGCTTGATGATGACAATGCTGGACTCGATCCCGACCGGATACGTGAAGAAACCGATAATGCGGTTATGGATCGACAGCAAGATCTCCGCTAAAACAGGGTGCGGTAGCCCTGTATCCCGTAGGGCTCTGCACAAGGCCAATCGAAGTGGTGTGGTGTTTTAAAGTTTGACATCCAGACGAATCAATCTGGGTCCTTGCTGCCGTTCAATATACGCGGCGACACGGTCACCGATTCTTTGAAAACCAAGGTCGACACTATATTCATTGAACCTCAGCGTCCGCACTTCAAGGCGATCAATGCCAATCGGAAGATGGGGTTGGCGAATGACCACACGACAGTCTGCAGCATCAATAGTTATGCCCAGACAGGCGTGCAGAAGCATGAACACTGAGCCAGCTGCCCAAGCCTGAGGTAAACAGGCTACCGGGTAAGCTACTGGTGTCTCACCGGGGCCGCGCTTGAATCCGCAAAACAACTCCGGTAATCGCATTCCGAAGAAGGTAGCCGCTTCGAACATTCCGCTTAGCAATCGGACAGCGCCAATGTGTTCGCCGTATCGACTGATGCCTGCTGCACAAAGGGCGACGTCGTGAGGCCAGACCGATCCATTGTGATAAGACATGGGGTTGAAGCGGATGGCCCCCGTTTCAAGCGTTCTTACGCCCCAGCCATTGTAAAAGGCGTTAGTGAGAAGTTGTTGTGCAACGGCCTTGCCTCGCTCGGCCGAAGGTAGGCCGGTAAACAGCAGATGACCGACATTCGAGGCCCTTACTTCGCAACGCTCGCCGTTTCCGTCAAGGGCAAGCCCATAAAATTGCTGATCCTTCATCCAGAAGCAGCGTTCAACCGACTCACGCAATTTATTGGCACAAGTTTGCCAGTGTTCGGCTGCCTGGTTATCGCCTCGGCGTTTGGCCAACGCGCTCATGCCCAAATAAGCGCGCCAAGCGTAGCCTTGCACTTCTACCAACGCGATAGGGCCCTCAGGCGAGCGACCATCCCGGTGAAAAATAGAGTCGTGGCTGTCTTTCCAGCCCTGATTGGCTAAACCGGTGACTTCCCCTCGCTGGTAAGTGATAAAACCTTCAGCATGCTTTGATGCGTTGTTTTCCATCCATGACGTTGCCAGTTCAAGTGCCGGCCATAGCACTTCAATGAACGTCAGATCATCAGTCCGTCGTGCATAGGCGCCGGCCAACATCAGGAACAAGGGCGTTGTATCGACGCCTCCGTAATAGCGAGCAAAGGGTAATTCGTTGAGTCTCGACATTTCCCCCTGCCGCGTCTCATGCATGATCTTTCCCGGTTCAGCATCACGGAATGTCGAGGTTTCGGTGGCTTGATGAGCGGCCAAGTAGGCGAGTACTCCTCGCGCCAAGGAGGGGTTAAGCCACAGGGATTGATAGGCCGTGATGATAGCGTCACGTCCGAACGGCGTGGAATACCAAGGAACGCCGGCATACGGATAGGGGCCAGTAGGAAGATCTGCCGTCAGCAAAGCCAGGTCTGCACGGGATTTGTTGAGCCAGGCCTGGAACAAGCGGCCTGAAGCCTTGATGCGTGCGCCTCGTTGTTCTTTCTTGCGCATTGCGCGGCAAGCTTGAGCGGCTGCGGATCGATACCGCTGACGCCCTGGCTGCATGATGCTTGAACCGACCTCAATATAAAGCTCATGGCTTTTATGAGCGCCTATTTCGATTTGAAAGCTGGCATTGTCGCCGTTGATCTGCGCTGGCTCAGCGGAAAAGCTGATCGCCATGCTGCGCGGCTGTTTGTCCAGGCCCTCGTAGCGCAGGACGACCCCTTGTTTGGATACCTGCGGCTCGGTAAGTGTGCCGCGCAAAAGCCGACTTTGTCCGCGAACCTCGAACATATCCAGGAAGTCGCCGCCGAAACGAAAATTGATCGGCAACAGACTTGGTTGATCACTGTAATTGAACAGGCTGATGCACTCGAACATGCGTTCCTCCCAAAGGAAACGCTTGCGTTCGATATGAATAACGCCCTCTGGCGTGGTTTCTTCGCCTAACAGGGGCAGGGGATGATTGGTTAAATGAGAGAGAAAGTAGACGTTGTCCTGGCTAACTGACGCAGACAATAGGGAAGGACGGTGTCCGGCGACATTTAACTGGTAGACGGACAAGAGTCGAGTGTCGTGATGGAATAACCCTACGGCACCAGGCTCGATATCACCGAATGCGTTGGCCACCAGATAGGTGTTGTGGTTCATCAGCACAAACAGGTTCTGAGCGCTCGGTTCATTTACGAGGGGGACTTGTTGGGGCGATTCAGGAGTACCAGATGTGTTTTTCATGGGATTGGCCTGAAAGCATCACGAGTATCAACTTCCGGTAAGTGTTCGATAGAGGTCGACATACCGCTGCGCCATTACCTTGGCAGAAAAACGTCTGACGAATACGTCACGTATGACCTGTCGATCAAGTTCAAGTACTTGACGGGTAGCGACCACAGCCTCTTGTTCGCTATTGATTATGAAGCCGGTTACGCCATGTTCAACCACTTCGGGGACGGAACCACAATTCCAGGCGATGACCGGTGTACCGCAAGCCATTGCCTCGATCATGACTAATCCGAATGGTTCGGGCCAATCTATGGGAAATAATAAGGCTCGGGCGTTTCCCAAGAAGTCGGATTTCTCATGATCTCCAATCTCTCCGATATATTCGACGCCTGGCAGCGCGAGTAAAGGGCATATCCGCTGTTCGAAATATTCACGATCAGCGGCATCGACTTTGGCGGCGATCTTTAATGGCAACCCGGCAGCCCGGGCGATGCTGATGGCGCGGTCGGGGCGCTTTTCAGGAGATATTCTTCCCAGGAACGCCAGATAATGACCGGCACTTTGATGCAGGCTAAAGCTGGTATGAGCCAAACCGTGATGGATCGTGTCGATCCAGTTTGCATCTGGCAGTGGCGTACGCTGATGCTGGGAGATGGAAACCAAGGGATAGCGATGCCATCGCGAATAAGCCCCATCAAGGTCTTTCATATCCAGCCTGCCATGAAGGGTAGTCAATACTTTATGCGCAATATCTTCAAAAAAAGGGAAGTGCAATAAGTCAACATGAAAATGCAAAACATCAAATTCGTTGGCTCGCCGCTGTACCTCGGAAAGCAAGCGTAAATGACTGGCGAGTTCAGACTTCAGTGGTGTTTGATCCAATCTCAACGCTTGATCTCGAGCCGCGACCAAGACGCCAGCAGTGTGGGACCCATTGGCGGCAAATAAGGTCACTTCGTTTCCAAGCTCTACCAAGGCATCCGTCAAGTGCGCGACTACCCTTTCGGTTCCTCCATAAAGTGAAGGTGGGACGGACTCATATAACGGAGCAATTTGCGCTATTTTCATAATTGCCGTCCTGCCGATTGATTCATAATCCGCGCCTCACCGTAAAATTTCGACCAATCCACCGCAGGTGTTAGTTTTACGGCGACGACAAACGGTAACTTAATAGGCAAATTAACGATTTTCTGCTGTGGTAATTAATTTCCTTAATTACCCTCATTTTTTTGCCAAATCGGCTTTTCGTAACTACCAGTTTCCGCCTTGGTTAACGATCACTTGTCGGATCTGGCTGTACGCTTAAAAACTGCTTTGAACTCCAATTGAGCACCCTCGTCTTTTGCTATGAGGGGCTCAGGGCAATTCAGCTGCGTAGTCCCAAGACGCGTTTTCAATTAGAAGGCGAGGGACGACATGAATACTTCAGACAGTAGGGCTGGAACCAATACAGGCAATCCCGACAGCGGCAAGCCTGAGCAGGATTTTCAACATTTGAAAGAAGATGTTACGGAGGCGCTTAGTGGCGCAAGGCAACAAGCCGACGCCCAGTTCGGGCAGTACCGTGACACGGCTGCCGACCAGATTGAAGCCTTGGCCCAAGGGGCGAAAAGTTTCGTTTCCGAGCTGGAGGATAAAGACACGCTCGGCATGTCCGACTACCTCACCGAAATGGCGGAGTCCATGAGTGGGCTGGCGGGGAATTTGCGCGGCAAAAGCGCCGAACAGCTTCTGCATGACGGCGCTGAACTGGCTCGCAGCAATCCCGCGCTATTCATTGCCGGTAGCATTGCGTTGGGCTTTGGCCTGTCACGGTTTCTCAAAGCGGGCAGTTCTGCGGCCATGGTCATGCAGGGTGAGCATGACCCGGCGGCGGGAAGATCAACACCGCCAGCGAGCGGGTTTGGCGCCCAACGTCCATATGAAACGTCCATTCCTTCTCATACCGACCCGGCTCCGGAGTTGGCCTCCGGATTTATACCGGCCTCGCAAAATGCGCACGACCATCCTTCCGATTTTGTTGGGGCAACAACACCGGCTTCGCCAAACGTCAAAGGAGAACTGTGATGAACAGAGACCATTCAGATCTACCGGGCGCAAGACCGGTTATCCAGCCTGACGACGCTTCGGTCGTCGGCTTGCTCAGGCAATTGTCCCGCGAAGTCCCTGCGTTGTTCACCAAGGAACTCGCGTTGGCTAAAGCCGAACTTCAAGCCAGCCTGACGACGCTCAAGGCTGGCATAGCAGCCGTAGCGGGGGGCGCCATTGTGCTATTGGCGGGGTTCATCATCCTGTTGATGTCAGTCGTCTACGGTTTGAGCATGGTCATGGCACCCTGGCTGGCCGCGCTGATCGTTGGCGTGGTGGTGATGATCATCGGCTTTGCCATGCTGCAGTCGGGGAAAAAACAATTCGAGCCGTCCCACTTCAAGCCTGACCGGACACTGGACGCTTTGAATAAAGACCAGGAAGTGCTGCGGAGGAAAGTCTCATGAAAAGCGAATTGGAGATCGAATCGGAAAAAAGCCCCGAACAGATCGAGCGCGAGATCGATGCGCAGCGGGCGAGCATCGGCAACATCGTCGACAGGCTGGAGAGCAAGTTCACCCCCGGCCAGATAATTGACCAGGCGTGGGGCATGATGCAGAACAATGGCTCGACATTCCTGAGCAACCTCGGCACCAGTGTGCGCAACAACCCTGTGCCCGCCGTGCTGACGTCAGTCGGTTTGCTGTGGTTGATGATGAGTCAGAACCGGCCGCCAGCACCGCAGTCGGGCTATCGAACAGGGCCTGATCAAATTGGCGAATGGGTCGATGATGTAGCGGAGGGCTTCGACAGCGCCCGTGTGCAACTGCATCAGACCTCCGATTCGCTGAAGGAGGGCTACCAGTCTTTGAAGGACAAGGCCACTTACCTGAGTGATAACGTCGGTGCTGCCACCGAGACGGTGAACCACGCCATACATAACGCTGGCGATCAGTTGGCGCGTACTACCCAGGTAATGGGCCAACAGTTCAATCATTTGCTCAAGGAGCAACCGTTAGTGGTAGCAGCTGCGGGCATTGCCGTAGGTGCACTGATCGGCGCGGCACTGCCAACAACCGCGACCGAGCAGCGATATATGGGACGTACCAGTGCAGGCTTGGTCGATAAAGTGAAGAAGCAGGCCCAGGAAGGTTATGAAGCAGTGCGCGATACGGTCACCAAAACCACCGATCAAACGGATGTTGAAAACCGCTCGGATTCGCAGCAAAACAGCGTGCCTGGCGCATCGGCGGATCTCTCTCGGGGATTGGGGACTTCCTGACGGTCGCCGCAAGTAGGGGAGGTCTGCAACGGGCCTCCCCGTAGCCCTCGGCGATGGCATTTAACCAAGCTCTGGAGATAGGGTCGTGCACCTGATCGAGATTTTTTTGCCACTCAATTCGAATGAGGGAACTCCTCAACCTTCGGACGAGTTCAGGCGCGTGCGAGAGCAATTGGTCGAGCGCTGGGGGGGTGTGACTGCATTTACTCGAACACCGGCTAGGGGTGTGTCCTTGCAAAACGGAAATGAAAGGGCAGAAGACGAGATTATTGTTTATGAAGTGATGGTTAAAAGGGTCGATAAGCTTTGGTGGCTAGACTACAAACGTGACTTGGAGACGCGATTTCGCCAACGGGAGATTTTGATACGTGTCACCGCCGTAAGCGTCATTCACTGACTCAAAGTATGAGAACGCCGCCGACTTTTCGTCAGACGTTGTGAACCTATTCTGGAACTGACAGATCCATCAAGAATATCCGGGTGGGCGAGTGAGATGAATGCCAAAGATCTGCTGACGCCGGCTCAAGAGATGAGACTCGTGCCCTTGATGCCTGGCATTGCGTACTGGAAAACAGGCAGCTGCGCATGGATTGTCCTGATGCTTACCATGACCAACTGCTTCGTCAGTCCGACGAGATGGAGCGGCTAGGTATCGTGACCTGGACTGAGTGGCGGAATTTGCGCATGTAAGCTGATCAGGCGTTTCTGCGTGCAGTCGTCGGCGAAGACTGTCACTGACGCATTCTCTTGGAATGTTCGGCGTCTTCACCTGTCAATCGAGCAATAACTTCGTGAGTTCTGCTCATGTCCATCGCTGACGATACCGTTGACTACCTTCGCGACAACTCCCTGGTGCTGACAACTGCCGAGTCCTGTACTGCCGGGAAAATCGTAATGCTACTGTCCGAGATCGAAGGCAGCGGCGAGTTCATCGAGTGCGGTTACGTGGTTTATTCGCCGCAGGCCAAACAACGGGTTTTACATGTCAGCCCGCACACCATCGAAATTTTCAATCTGACGAGTGTGGAGGTCGCCAGGGAAATGGCGATGGGCGCCTTGCGTGACAGCACCGCCAACGTCGCCGTGGCCACGACCGGGATTCTTGGGCCGGAGGATGTCGACGGCATTCCCGCCGGCACCATCTGCTTCGCGTGGGCTTTTCAGTCCAAAGATAAGCATTGTGTATTCAGTCACGAACATCGGTTTTTCGGCACACGCTGCCAGGTGCAAACACTAGCTACCGAATACGCCTTGAAATGGCTGCCGCATTTCCATCGTCAAGCATTACTTCGTGAGCAAGGTTGAAACCTGATGAATGACGATCCGGAATTGAACAGTCGTAAATATCCTGTGCGCGAGGATATGGCTTACCAGATGAAGGTCTGGCGCTTTGAGCGCTGCGGATGGTACGTGCTGATTTTACTCATGGTGTTAGGGCTGGCGGGCCTGTTTTCCCGGGGACTTCTCAGTACCAGGGATATTCGCAGCGAGGATGGCAGGGTCAGGGTGGAGTACGAGATGTTTCATCGTAACGGCTCGACCAACTCGATGAAGATCAGCGTTAACGGCTCTCCGGAATCCACGGTTGAACTGGAATTGGCTGGGGAGATGCTGGATGGCTTCAGCATCGAGACGCTGCAACCTGAGCCGTTGCGCGCCCGGAGTTATGCTCAAGGCATTCAGTTATGGGTACAGACCGACACCCAAGGCAAGGCCGATTTGTTCCTTACGCTGCGAGGCGATGGCCTTGGGTTGTTCCGCAGCCGCATCGTTTTACCCGGCACAAGTGTGGTGAAGCTCGATCAGTTCATTTTCCCATAGGTGGCTTATGGATTCGGTATTGCGTGCGGCGGCGATGTATGTGGGGCTCATGGTACTGTTCAAGATTGCCGGACGAAGATCGTTGGCTGAGCTGACGACCTTCGACTTCGTGCTATTGATGATGATTAGCGAGGCAACTCAACAAGCGCTGCTGGGGGATGACTTTTCGCTGACCAATTCAATGCTGGTTATCGTGACCCTGATCGCAATCGACGTCGGGCTCTCCCTGCTCAAACAGCGTTCCGGCTGGATATCCCGACTAATTGACGGCGAGCCAACGATTATCGTGGAGAACGGCAAGCTTCTGCGCCAGCGAATGAGGCATGCCCGGTTGGTTGAGGCCGATATCATGGAGGCAGCACGTTCCAGCCAAGGCATCGAGAAGCTGGAAGAGATCAAGTTCGCGATCATTGAGCGCAACGGCAAGATTTCGGTCATTCCACGAGAAAACTGATTCGCAATAGATCATTTTCGTGACCTCATCAACTGATTTGCTTTGAGCATCAATGACTGTCTGGAGCCTAACAATTACCAGCCTCTGGAGGATCGAATCATGTCAGAAGCAACCAGTTATTTTTCGATTGCTGTCGCGGTGATCATTCTGCTCGTCGATCTTTGGGCCATCATCAGTGTGTTTCGCAGCGACAAAACGGTGGGGGGTGAAAGCGGCTTGGGCTATCGGTCTCATGGGGGGGAGAGATGAGGTTTCAAACGGAGTTGCGCTCATTCAAGGCGAACTCCAAGGGCCACCATCTGCAACCGGTACATCGTCCAGATCGTAGGGATTGATCCCTTCCAGACAGCCGATGTTGAACCCAAACTCTTTTGGGTTGGTACTGCGGCGATGGTGTGTATAGATGCCGCAAACTCTACAGAAAAAGTGCTCAGCTATTTGCTTACCGAATTGGTACTTCACCAGCGCCGCTTCGCCCCGAATCACCTTCAGATCTGATGCAGGAACTGCCGCTACGATGGCGCCTTTTCGCTTGCAGAAAGAACAATCGCAACGATGGGGGCTGGGAATGCCATGGGGGAGATGGATTTCCAGAACAACGGCGCCACAATGACAGCTGGCCCGATGGTGCGTTTGGATAAGCGTATTTCCGATTTGCTGCAGCATTGGAGTCCTCTCATTGCGAGGTGGTCTACTGCTTCGTTTGCCGGCGAATATGCATCCAGGCTCGATAAGCCTCAGCCCGTTTCGCATCCGCTAGGGCTTTTGCCTCATTGAAACGGTAAAACGTTGTAGGGTTTCTGCAACCTTCATCAAAGATGCGATAGGCAATGTCGTCGAGTCTATCCGCTTCATGGAAGAGCGCATTGATACGAGCGATCTCGTCATCCTCAATCCCAGTGGTTGCTGATCTTGAGTCTGAGTATTCATGACGAAGGCACCGTCCATACCAATGCGGCGGTTTCACGCCACATCACTTCAGTGATTCCGTATTTTTCCGCTTGCGGTCTAGACACGACCTTAAGCGGCGGTCTCCCTGGTTTCGGGATGGGAGCTACGCCGGCATCACAACTGGCCCAATGCCAAGCATCAACATTGCTCATGGACTTGGCGCGGATGACGAAAGATTTCGGCTCCCCATCAAGCTTATATTCAATGATGAAAATATCTGTGCGGCCCATGCGTTCCTCCTTACGTTCATAGCCAAAGGAGTAGCCGATCAAATAAAAAATTCAAACATTTAATGACCGAAAGCCAATACCGGGCCGTTCAAGGTGCCCGGCACGCTGGCGGACGAGCAGGTGCTTTTTCTCTCCGATATTCTGCCTACCGCTTGGCAGGCGGTGATCAATGCGCAGATCGGTAAAGGGTCGAGTCTGGCGATTTTCGGCGCAGGGCCGGTTGGGTTGTTGAGCGCAGCCTGCGCACGAATGCTCGGCGCCGAACAGATCTTTATGATTGATCACCATGATTACCGCCTCGCCTATGCTGAGAAGACCTACGGTGTCATCCCAATCAACTTCGATGACGATGATGATCCTGCCGACTCCTTGATTCGCCAGACAGCCGGTATGCGCGGCGTGGACGCGGTGATCGATGCAGTGGGGTTCGAAGCCAAGGGCAGCACCACCGAAACCGTACTGGCGACGCTGAAACTCGAGGGCAGCAGCGGTAAGGCATTGCGTCAATGCATCGCTGCCGTGAGGCGCGTTGGGGTGGTGAGTGTGCCGGGTGTCTACGCGGGATTCATCCATGGCTTTCTGTTCGGAGATGCGTTCGACAAAGGACTTACGTTCAAGATGGGTCAGACTCATGTACAACGTTATTTGCCCGAATTGCTTGAACATATAGAGCTTGGTCATCTGCGTCCTGAAGAAATTGTCACTCACCGCATGTCCCTGGAGCAGGTTGCTCGAGGTTACGAGATTTTCGACAAGCGCCAGGAGGATTGCCGCAAAGTCATACTGATCCCCGGTGCGCCGGTGGAACCGTTGACTGAGTCGATTGAACCGGGTGTGGGCTTCGCTGATCGTGGGGTACCCAGCTTGTAGACTCTTCAGCCACCGCTGACTTTCCAGTGTTTGACATCATCGGCAAAGACCATCTGCTTCATCTCATGAGCAATGCCGTAGGCCAGGGATTCGTGCGCGGCGATGACCTTTTCCTCTGCTGACAGGCAATGGAAAATGTCGAGTTTGGTCGCCGCATCAGCGGTTTCCAGCGTGAAAATCTGCACGTAACGTGCGAGGTCATTGTCGAGACTCGACAGGTATTCGCGCAGGCGTTGGTGGTCGACGGATTTCTGGCTGAAATACCAGTTCATCGGGTGAATTAAAAAGCGTGCATGGGGCGACGTAATACGTCGAGCTGCTGCCAGGAACATGATGATGCCCATCGACTCGATGTTCCCGGCATTGATCGCACAAAGTGGCACAGGCAACGACTTCAGGAAGGTATAGAGGGTGAAGCCGAAGTTGGTACTGCCGCCGCAGGTGGACAGGTTCAGCAGCAGTGACGTGGCGCCTTGATCGATGGCTTCAAGACAGCAATCCCTGAAACGCTCAGATGTTGCCTGGTCGATCTGACAGTGAAAGTGCACGATATGCTCGGTCATTGACTGACCTCCTGAATTCGGCGTTTGTAAACCTTCTTTTGAGCTATTCAGTCTAGTAAATATTCACCGATTGTTAGCAAAAAAACGCCTTGAATCACGCGCTTCGACGACCCGCACCGCCAGTCTAAAGCCTCTGTTTTCAACGGAACTAACGGCATGAATCCACTCGTCGCGAGCCTGCTGTTTTATTCCAAACTTTCGATTTTCTGCGTCCTCCGAATTAGACGAGCGAATGCTCGTGCTAACGATGTAAGAGGTGAATAGAAATGGCCAATACAGGAAATAACAATCCCGGCAATTTTTCTAATGACCGAGATAAGGCTTCTGAAGCCGGCAAGAAAGGCGGAGAAGCTTCGGGTGGTAATTTTGCCAACGATCCACAACGAGCGTCCGAGGCTGGCCAAAAAGGCGGTCAGGCTTCAGGCGGACAACAATCACGCGATGCCGATCGTATGTCCGGAGGTGGGCAAGGTACGAATCGCGGAGGCGAATTCGCCGACGATAAGGAAAGCACTACCAAACCAGGGCAAAAAGGTGGTCAAGCAGCGGGTGGCCGGCAATCAAGCGATGCTAACCAATCCGCTGGCGGTGGTCAGGGAAGCGGTCGCGGCGGCAACTTTGCCGATGACCGGGATAAAGCCACTGAAGCTGGGCGTAAGGGAGGGGAAGACAGCGGTGGCGGAGGCCGTAAATCCTGATGCCCTGTAATCCTCATCAAGCCCCGAATTCTTTTCGGGGCTTGGTTTGAAAATATGTCGAGGTAAAAAAAGAAAAGCTGTTGTATTTCATGGCATGGGTGACATCAGGCAGGACGAAGTTGCAATGGGCCGTCGAGACAGTAGCGAAGGCGGGAACGCTTTCCATAATCGGTGTGTATCCAGCCGGGTTCGATAGCTTCCCGATGGGTGCTGCGATGAACGAGAATATGCGAATCAATATGGGCAACTGCCAACATCTTGTCGCGTCCCATGAACATCTCAGCATTCAAGATGTTCTACCAGTCACACTGCTCAAAATGAGTGACCGTTATGGAAGCTATTGAGTCAGCGCTCCTGGCGGCTCGTGCCCAGTTCGCGATCACCATTAGCTTTCATATCGTGCTGGCGGCCTTCACCATAGGTTTGGCCAATTTTCTCATGGTGCTGGAGGCACTGTGGCTGTGGTATGGAAGAAAAATCTACCTGGATGTCTATCATTACTGGTTGAAAATATTTGCCCTCACCGTGGCGGTTGGCACCGCCTCGGGTCTGATACTGGAGTATCAATTCGGGCTCAATTGGTCACGGCTTTCGACCATGACGGGAGATATCCTCGGCCCATTGATGTTTTACGAAGTGCTGGCCGCATTTTTTCTGGAGGCTGGCTTCCTGGGAATCATGCTCTTCGGGTTGAAGAAGGTAGGCCCTCGTGTGCATTTCTTCGCAACCTGTGCAGTCGCATCTGGATCGTTGATAAGCGCCTTCTGGATCCTGTCGGCCAATTCCTGGATGCAAACACCAGCCGGGTACTCTATCGGTATCGATGGACGTTTTATTGCTCAGGATTGGTGGGCGATTATCTTCAATCCGTCGTTTCCTTATCGGCTTGCGCACATGACATTGGCGGCAATGCTCGGCACTGCCACCCTGGTAGCCGGAGCCAGTGCATGGCAGTTGCTAAAGTTTTCTGAAAACCCACGAGCTCGCCTTCAATACGCCATGGCGCTCTGGACGATCCTCGTGCTCGCGCCCGCGCAAATCGTCGTTGGACACTTCCACGCTGAGCACAGCCTCATCGTGCAGCCGCAGAAGGTGGCTG
Organism: Pseudomonas sp. Root329; assembly: GCF_001424925.1. Lineage (NCBI taxonomy): Bacteria > Pseudomonadati > Pseudomonadota > Gammaproteobacteria > Pseudomonadales > Pseudomonadaceae > Pseudomonas > Pseudomonas sp. Root329. The sequence continues at coordinate 111,577 of NZ_LMCV01000012.1, forward strand.
CAATCGAAGGTTCCTGGACCCGTCCACCTGAAAGCGCAGGCGAGCCTATGCGCCTGTTTGCAGTGCCGGACATGCACGAGAGGCGCAACCACTGGGAAGTAGCAATTCCACGAATAGGCTCGTTGTATCTGCATTACAATCTCAGTGGCACCATCGCCGCACTGGATGAATTTTCGCCCCAAGACATCCCGCCGGTACCGATAGTTTTTTTCGCTTTTCGTTTCATGGTCGGGCTGGGCCTGTTGATGGTGGGTCAAGGCCTGATGAGTTTGGTGCTGCGTCGGCGGCAACGCCTGTTCAGGGCACGCTGGATGATGCGAGGCTGTGTGTTATTGGCTCCCGCTGGATTTCTGGCCATGCTCAGTGGCTGGGTGGTGACGGAGGTGGGCCGTCAACCGTTCACTGTCTACGGTCTGCTGCGCACAGCTGACAGTCTCTCGTCAGTGTCGCATCAACAGGTGATCGCATCGATATGGTCGATTCTATTGTTTTATCTGCTGATTTTCGGCATTGGGCTCTGGGTACTTTTGCGAATCCTGCGTAAACCTGCCCATGAAGACGAACCCGGGCCGCAGCCAACGCTGGCGGATGAGACTGGTGACTCTTGAGGACGTGAACCCATGTCGGGCAATGACTGGATGACACTACTGTCGGCGGGTGCCTTGGCGTTCTCGGTATTGAACTATGTGCTGTTGGACGGCACGGATCTTGGCGTTGGTGTGCTTCTGGGGTTCACCCGCAGTGGAAAGCAGCGCAGGGCCATGGCAGTGACCATCTTGCCGATCTGGGATGCCAACGAAACCTGGCTGGTACTGGGGGGCGGTGGCCTGCTGGCGCTATTTCCAATGGCCTACGCGATCTTGCTCCCGGCGCTTTATCTGCCATTTATTCTGATGTTTCTGGCTTTGATTCTTCGTGCGGTCGCGTTGGAGTTTCGTGACTATGCGCCTAACGATGCCATGAAACGTTGTATTGATGGCTTGCTGTTGTGTGGTTCGCTGTTCACCGGTGCGACGCAGGGCGTTGTGCTGGGAATGCTCGTGCAGGGCATACCAAACTATGATGGGCAGTACACCGGAAACGGTCAGGAGTGGTTGGGACTGTTTCCCCTGTATTGCGGCGTGGTGCTGGTGTTGGGCTACACATGGTTGGGTGCCTGCTGGCTGTATTGGCGTACTGAAGATGAGCTCCAGCAACGATCACGCTTGCAAGCGCAGGTACTGGGAATCGTTATGGTTGTACTGCTGACAATGTTGGTTGCCTGGACAACGACGCTTAACACTCAATATGCGCATCGGCTTTTAGATCCCCTTGTCTTGGTGCCGGCCACGGCTCTGTTCATCGCCCTGATAATTTCCTTCTCCTTGGGCTTGCGACGCCGCTGGGATTATTTGCCGCTGTTTGCCGCATTAGGCATCTTCATCCTGGCATTCGCCTTGATGATTACTGCCTTATATCCGTTGATTGTCCCACCCAATCTGACCTTGCAAGCCGCCGCCTCCAGCCCCACCAGTCAGAAATTCATGCTGGTTGGCTTCGCCGTGTTGATACCGGTGACACTCATCTACAACACCTACGGTTTCAAGGTTTTCAGTGGGAAGGTTCATTCCGTTCGAGACTGACGGCAAAGTCTCAACCTTGGCATATCCAATACTGGTGTAAGGCACCATGCCTTCCCTGGACTGGATCCTGGTCAGGAAACGGCAAGCGCTCAATCCTTTCCAATTGAGTGGTACTCGGCGCCTCGCGGCAGATATCGGGATGCTGTCCAGGCGGGTAAGCGCCAACTACCAGGAAGTCCGTGCTGGAATCCAGATTGCAATGGCCTGTACCCGTTGGGAGTAGCAATACATCGCCCGCGTTAACTTGGATTATTTGCCCATTCGGGCCGCCAATCATCAAGTGGGCCTGTCCACTGGCAATACCGAGCACTTCATGGCCTTCGGTATGGTAATGGTGGTAGTTGTAAACCCCGTCGCGCCATTGCGGCGGCCAACCATTGGTAGTGAAGATTTCCTCGAACTGCGCAGCCGGGTCATTGCCCTGAAGTGAAATGGCCTTGGAGTAAACCAACACTGGTAGGCGCGGATTGTTGGGCACCCAGCTGTTTTGTTCGAGCAGCAAGGCTTGCACGGGTGCGGCATTCGAATTGACCATCAGAGTCTCCAGAACCTGAGCAGTAGCAGGTGGCAAGGCCCGGTTGGCAACCGGGCATTGCGAATTGGCAGGAGTCAGGCGGCCAGATGGCTTGCGGCCCAATCCTTTTTGTAACTGGCTTTCATCGCCTCCATCTGCGCCCCGAGGTCGTCGAGTTTGGCTTTGCCAAGCAGCTTCTTCGCCTGCGGGAACATTTCGGTTTCTTCTTCTTCAATATGGTGTTCCAACAACTCCTTGACTACCTTCACGCGCCCCGCGAATTCCGGTGTGCCCGGGTCAGTTTGTTTGAGATCCGGCAACACCAGCGAGTCCACGGTGCGATGTTCTTCTTTGGCTTCGAAGTACATGACGTCCTGTTCTTTGGTTCCGACCTCCTTGAAGGCAGGGTAGAGGATTTCCTCTTCCAGCTTTGTATGGATGGAAATCTCCATTTCCAGCTTGTCTAAAAGTTCACTACGTTTCTTGCTCGCTCTCTCCGTCGATTCGCTCAACTGGGTCAGGATGGCTTTCACTTTCTCATGGTCAGCTTTTAGAAGATCAATAGCGTTCATATTTGCAACCTCAGGTAGTACGGAATCGGGTACCTAAACGGGATCAGGCGTTGAGGTTTCCCCAAAGCAACCGCATTTCCTGTGCCAATGCCATCATTGTCCCCAATGCGTGAGGAAACAATGGCTTGCGATGCTTGCACTGAATCCGGGGCGTGCAGTTTGCAAGAATCGCCCATGTAAAACATTGCAGATCGCCGAGACGCTCGAGCGGCTAGAACACTGTCAGGTCGAACTTCGAAGACAGACGGACTGTCCAGACTCTTACACCTCTACGACGGGCACACGCCAAGCTTGAACAGTGGAAAAAAATCGCCACGACATTGCTGCAAGGCGATCCAAATGAGACTGGGATAATTGTACAAACCGCTAAGCAGGTGCTGGGAGCTGTGTTACCGCGCAAAAAACAAGACCGCCTGCCGCCTTACGAAGCCAGAGGGTTTGCAAGATGCACCAGACCATCAGTGCCAAGGACTTACTAATTAACCTCGACGACGCGAACGAAGAGGGGCTGTTCAAGTGGTTGATTGCCAGCTTTCTGATGGGCAAGAGAATTCAGGCCGAGATTGCTGTTAAGGCTTACCAGGCGATCGTCGACAAGCATCAGCGAAATACACCTCGAAAGCTTGCTCACTGTAGCCATCGCGAACTGGTTGCGATGCTTGGCGAGGCCCACTACGTGCGTTACGACGAAACCACCGCATCACGCTTAACGGCGCTGGCTCATAAACTCAACGACGAATACGCCGGTAAGGTAAGCAACATCGTGGAGGAGAGTGCTGATCGCCTGGCGTTTGAAAAGCGCCTTGCTGAGTTCGAAGGGATTGGCCCAAAAACCATTGAGATTTTCATGCGGGAAGCGGCGGGGGTGATCTTTTGAGTCATCTACCCATTTACATTGGCTGTGCAGGCTGGAGTGTTGGGCGCGAACATGCTGCGGCGTTTCCTGCTGAAGGGACACATCTGCAACGCTACGGCTCGCAATTTAATTGCGTTGAAATCAACAGCTCGTTTTATCGACCGCACCGTCATCAAACTTACGCGCGTTGGGCCACGTCCGTGCCGAAAGAGTTTCGATTCAGCGTAAAGATACCCAAGCGAATTACTCACGAACTACGCTTGGCGGATTGTGAGCAGCCACTGGAAGAGTTTCTCGATCAATGCAGTGGATTGGGCGAGCGTCTGGGGTGCTTGCTGGTACAGCTACCACCATCACTGGCATTTGAAGAGGTGATTGCACAAGGCTTCTTCAGGGTGCTGAAAGAGCAATATTCCGGGACGGTGATACTGGAACCTCGGCACGAATCCTGGGTTGATGCCGCTCCCTTGCTGAGGGCGTACCGGATTACTCAGGCGGTCATCGATCCATCGCGAATCAGTACTGACTCATCAACCGCAGGCTCTCCGAAAGTGCAGTACTGGCGACTGCATGGCTCGCCGCGTATTTACTACAGCGCCTATGATTTAGCCTATTTGAAAAACCTTGCGAACCAACTGAGGGTTGCGGCTGGCGAGGGCGCGACCGTGTGGTGCATTCTCGATAACACGGCCAGCGGTGCAGCGCTGCGCAATGCTTTAGAACTGTCGACATTACTGACGATGTCGATCAATGAGTCTAGTGGTCCTCCAGGTTTTTCTTGTATCCACGAAGGTTCATAACAAAGAGGCAAATTTGTAAAACGATCAGGGCATTGCCGTGTCAGATTCCCAGAACGAATCACCATTACGACAAGCGGCCCATGACGACTTTTAAACGACCGTCCCGGTCGAGGTGATAACGCTGCAGATCTCGCGCCAGGATCAGCTCGCCGGTGAAGTGTGCCGCTGCTTCTTCGTGCACATCCTCAATGGATGGACTTCGCCCGGGACTGCATTGGTACCGCGCACTGAAGTGGGTAAGAACCAGGTTGGGAATGCCTGCCGACTCAGCAAAACGCGCCACGGCGGCGGCACTGCTGTGCCCGTAACTCTCGCGAGTGTGATCGATTAATGCCTGAGTGAAGGTCGCCTCATGTACCAGCACATCCGCACTGGGCGCCACTTCTGCCAACAGCTCAGGGGTATCGTTATCGCCGCAGATAATAATGCGTTGAGCGGGGCGCGCAGGGCGCAAATATTGCTCCGCACGAAATGTTCGTCCGGCGTGCTCAACCTCACGTCCATGCGCCAACTCGCCCCACAGCGGGCCACGAGGAATCCCTTCGGCCTCCAGACGTTGAATATCCAGTCGCGAATGAGGAACTGATTCGGCAAAAACATAGCCATGGCAGGGAACACGATGAGAGAGGGCAACGGTGTCGACCTGAACATTGCCATTTTGCCAGCCACTGAAGGTTTCGCTCGCATGCAGATGCAACTCGAAGGGCAGCCAGGTTTTGCTGACGGTCATGCTGAGCCTCAACCACTCATGCAGCCTGACCGGCAACACAATATCGAGAGGCTCGATTCGCCCCGACATGCCGGCGCTGGCCAGCAAGCCGGGTAAGCCGAAGCAATGATCGCCGTGTACATGGGTTATGAAGCAGCCGCGAAGCTCACGTAAAGACAATGGGGTGCGCATCACTTGATGTTGAGTGGCTTCACCGCAATCCACCAGATACCAACCCTTGCCTGAAGATTCGATGAGGGCGGTGCCGCTCACATTTCGATTTCGGGTAGGGACGCCCGCTGAAGTGCCAAGAAAAATGAGATCCATGGCTGATCCTTCACTGAAACAATTGATCTGAAAAACACAGAATAGGCTCAAGGTTTTTGAGGATGAAATTTGAAAAGTTTCCTGATGATCCTAATTAGCCTCTTGTTTGCTAGGAGGGATATGAGTCAGGCGAATTTTGTCCGCTGCAATTAGCCTAGCGGAATGACGGAAACCGGCGTTTCTGCTCGCAATGCCGCTTGTCATTTGGTCAAAACGATACAGCGCATCTTGGCGGAAACAGGCGGTAGTGAAATCACGCTTACACGATGCAAAGCGGGTCGAAACCAAGGCCTTATAGTGCCTTTGAGGCAACATGCGCCCCTGAGTCATCTCGCTGCCAACCGCCGCCCAATGCTTTGAACGTGGCCACTGCAGCGCGAGCCGATTCAGTTTGTGCCTGGGCTCTGCCATCAGATGCCGCCAGGAGATGTTCATCGGCATCCAGCACTTCGATCAAGCTGACCACGCCTTTTTCATAGGCGGCAAACGATGTCGCTCTGGCTTTCGCATACGCCGACTCGCCCTGGGCGAGCTGGGTCGATTGTTGCTCGCGGTTGATCCGTGCCGAAACAGCGCTTTCCACATCTTCACAGGCCCGCAGAACGGACTGGCGGTAAGCGGCCAAGGCTTCGGCTTCCTGGCCCTTTGCCAAATCAATCTGGGCGTTGATGCGGCCAAAATCGAACAGCCGCCAGCGTAATCCCAGTGCCGCCGAAGCCTGACTGGCGCCGTTGCTGAACAGGTTTGCGCTGGATATCGATGTAGCACTGCCGAGCAGCGCCGCCACAGACAGTTTGGGGTAGTACTCGGACACGGCTTCGCCGATGCGCGCGCTGGATGCCGCAAGACGGCGCTCCGCGACGATCAAGTCTGGACGCCGACGCAGCAGGTCGGCCGGAGCGCCCATGTCCGAGAGGCCTGGCACCTCGGGGATGGGCGCCAGCTTAGTCAACTGCGCGCTGTAAGTGCCGGGCGCCTTGCCCAACATGACATCCAGCGCATTCATTGCCGCGTCAATGCCTGCTTGCAGTACCGGAACGGTGGCCTGCGCTTGGTTCAGCGCGCCTTGGGTCTGGTTCAACTGCAGTTCGGCCGCCAGGCCTTTTGCGTAGAGATGTTCGATGGTGGTGAGCAGTTGTTGTCGTGTGTCTACTTGCTGCCGGGCAATTTCCAGGCGTGCTTGCAGGCCACGGATGCTGATGTAAAGGTCGGCTGTCTGCGCGACCACTGCCAGGCGTGTGGCAATCGCTCCGGCTTGCGAGGCCTGATAATCGGCGAAGGCCGCTTCTTTACCTCGGCGCAGCCCGCCAAACACATCCAGCTCCCAGCCGGCATTCAAGTTCGCCTCATAGGCACTGCCGTAGCGATTATAGGAAGGGTCTGAATTCAGCACTTGGCCCAACGGCGTCTCCAATGACTGACGGGCTCGGGCCGCTTGACCATTGACGGTAGCCGACGGCAGGAGGGCTGCGTTAGCTGCGCCCAAACCGGCGCGAGCCTGCTCGATCCTTGCGTTTGCCTGGGCTAAATCGAGGTTCTGTTCAAGTGCTCGATTTATCATCTGACTGAGTATCGGGTCATTAAATGCGTTCCACCAAGCGGCGAGATCGTCATTTGCGGCGCCCAGTTGTCGTGCCTTGGACGTTTGCGCGGAGAAATGCTCGGGCAATTCCACACGGGGTTTTGAGTAGTCGGGGCCCACTGCGCAACCTGCAACCATACCCAAACACAGTAAAACGGCGAAACGAGGAGGAGGGTGCATGCGATACCTGCGAAAGGGTCGGTTTGTGACGATATTACAATTTGGTCACAAGTTGTCAACCACCTTTGGGATGAGTAAGCTGCTCGCATGAATCAGCCATCAGTTTCTTCGCCCAGCGCCCGTGGCCCAGCCGATCACGACATTCGAGACCAGATTGTCGCGGCGGCCAACGAACATTTCCGTCAATACGGTTACGGCAAAACAACGGTTTCTGACCTAGCCAAGGCCATCGGCTTTTCCAAGGCTTACATCTACAAATTCTTTGAATCCAAGCAGGCGATTGGTGAAGCAATCTGTACAAATTGCCTGACTGAAATCGCTGCGGCAGTGGAGCAAGCCATCAATGCAGACGGCATCTCGCCGACTGAACGTTTTCGGCGCCTGGTTAAAACCTTAATCGCTACAGGTGTGAGCCTGTTCTTTAACGACCGTAAACTCTACGACATCGCAGCGTTCGCCGCGTCGGAGCGATGGCCCAGCTCACAAGTCTATGACGCTCAGATCAAGAGCTTCGTGTTGCAAATCGTGCGTGAGGGGCGAGAGCTCGGTGAGTTTGAACGCAAGACTCCGCTGGACGAGACGGTAGAGGCGATTCATCTCGCTCTGCGGCCCTTCATCAATCCTCTGCTATTGCAGTACAACCTCGATTTTGTTGAAGAAGCCCCTTCTCTCATCTCCAATCTTGTTCTGCGCAGCCTGATGCCTTAAACCTCTGCTGACGGAGGCGCTGCGCATCCGTATCAGCGTGTGCGCCTGAAAAACTGGATATCAAGCCTCTCTCTGCTTTGCTCTGATCAAGTGGGTGATGTTCATTCGTCTCGATAGTGACTATTGACATATTTGGTCACTTGAATAAGCATGGCGCATCCGCTACCGAGAGGTCTCTATGATCCAGCGCCCCCACCTGTCATTCATTTTCATTGGCTTGTTGCCGTTTGCCCTAGCGGCCTGCAACGAGGCCACGCCTGTCGATCCTCGCCTTCAAGTGCCCTTGGTGCGCATCGGCGTGGTTCAACCCTCCGCGCCTGCGGCACGGGTATTCACCGGTATCGTCGCGGCCCGAGTTCAGAGCGATCTCGGTTTTCGGGTACCTGGGAAGGTCTTGGAGCGTTTGGTGGATGCTGGACAGAGTGTCAAGCGCGGGCAGCCCCTTATGCGAATCGATGCCAACGACCTGACGCTGACCGCGCGGGCACAGCAGGAAGCGGTACTGGCCGCCATGGCCCGAGCTCGGCAGGCCTCCGATGACGAGCTTCGCTACCGTGATCTGGTGTCCGTCGGAGCGGTATCTGCTTCAGCTTACGCAGGGTTCAAAGCAGCTGCCGACTCGGCGAAAGCCCAACTCAACGCAGCCCAGGCCCAGGCTGATGTGGCGAAAAACGCGACCGGTTATTCGACGTTGCTGGCGGATGCTGACGGGGTGGTAGTGGATACCTTGGCGGAGCCGGGGCAGGTAGTTGGCGCAGGGCAGGTGGTGGTACGCGTTGCCCATTCAGGGCAGCGCGAGGCCGTGATCCAGTTACCCGAGACGCTACGTCCTGCGCTGGGCTCGGCGGCGACGGTTGAGCTATACGGCCAGCACCAGACTGCAGGTAAAGCGCGTTTACGCCAATTGTCCGACTCTGCCGACCGACAGACCCGAACGTTTGAAGCGCGTTATGTGCTGGAGGGGGCACTCTCCAACGCCACCCTGGGTTCGACGATCTCGGTGGTTATCGCTGACACGGATGTTGCTGATGCCAAGGAATTACAGGTGCCCATCGGGGCCCTTTACGACGCCGGTAAAGGCCCGGGGGTCTGGGTGGTGGGCGGGGAAGCTGAGCAGGTGGCATGGCGCCCGATCAAGGTTCGCGGCCTGAATAATGAGGCCAGCATGCGCGTGACGGGGGATCTGCAGGTGGGTGATCGAGTTGTCGCATTGGGTGCTCACTTGCTAAGCGAGGGAGAGAAGGTCAGGACTGAACTCGCCGATGCTCCGCAAAATTCAGTGGTTGAGGTAAGTCGATGAGCGGCTTCAATCTTTCGGCGCTGGCCGTACGCGAGCGCTCAATCACGCTGTTTTTGATCCTGCTGATTTCTGTGGGTGGGTTGTACGCCTTCTTCAAACTGGGGCGTGCGGAAGATCCCGCATTCACCATTAAACAAATGACGGTGGTCACTGCCTGGCCTGGGGCGACGGCCCAGGAGATGCAAGACCAGGTGGTAGAAAAGCTGGAAAAACGCATGCAGGAGCTGCGTTGGTACGATCGGACCGAGACCTTTACCCGGCCCGGCTTGGCATTCACTACGGTGTACCTGCTCGACAGTACGCCGCCCTCAGCCGTCCAGGAGGAATTTTACCAGGCGCGCAAGAAAATCCTGGATGAGCAGAAGGGGTTGCCGTCTGGGGTGATCGGCCCGATGGTCAATGATGAGTATTCCGATGTCACCTTCGCGCTCTATGCGCTCAAGGCCAAGGGCGAGCCGCAACGTCTGTTGGTGCGCGAAGCCGAGAGCTTGCGCCAGCGTCTGCTGCATGTGGCGGGTGTGAAGAAGGTCAACATCATCGGTGAACAGGCCGAGCGCATTTTTGTCGAGCTGTCCTACGAGCGTTTGGCGACACTGGGCATTTCCGCACGAGACATCTTCAGTGCGTTGAACACGCAAAACATGATAACTCCGGCAGGTTCGGTAGAAGCGAAGGGCCCACAGGTTTTCATCCGCCTGGATGGCGCGTTTGATGACCTGCAGAAGATTCGTAATACCCCACTGACGGTGCAAGGCAGAACCCTCAAGTTGTCCGATGTGGCTGAGGTCAAGCGTGGTCATGAGGACCCCGCGACGTTCCTGGTACGCAACAACGGCGAGCCGGCACTGTTGCTCGGCGTGGTCATGCGCGATGGCTGGAACGGTCTGGATCTTGGGAAGTCGCTGGAGGCGGAGGCGACAGCGATCAACGAGCAGATGCCTTTGGGCATGAGCCTGACCAAGGTCACGGATCAGGCGGTGAATATTGACGCATCCGTCAATGAGTTCATGGTGAAGTTTTTTGCTGCCTTGGGCGTGGTGCTGCTGGTGTGTTTTCTCAGCATGGGCTGGCGTGTCGGCGTTGTGGTTGCCGCGGCGGTGCCGCTGACCCTGGCGGCCGTGTTCATTGTCATGGCGGCCACGGGCAAGGACTTTGATCGAATTACCCTGGGCTCGTTGATTCTGGCGCTGGGACTGCTGGTGGACGATGCAATCATTGCCATTGAAATGATGGTGGTGAAGATGGAGGAGGGCTACGACCGAATCAAGGCCTCCGCTTATGCCTGGAGCCACACGGCCGCGCCGATGTTGTCGGGAACGTTGGTGACGGCGATCGGCTTTATGCCCAACGGTTTTGCCAAGTCGACCGCTGGTGAGTACACCGCGAACATGTTCTGGATCGTTGGCATCGCGCTGATCACTTCCTGGGTGGTGGCCGTGGTGTTTACACCTTACCTGGGCGTCAAACTGCTACCGCAGATCAAGGTGCCTGAAGGCGGGCATACGGCGATTTACGGTACACCGAACTACCAGCGTTTCAGGCGCCTGCTGGGCAGTGTGATCCGCCGCAAAGGCCTGGTGGCGACATCCGTCGTGGGCTTGTTTGTTGTTGCGATTTTGGGCATGGGCGTGGTCAACAAGCAGTTCTTCCCCACGTCCGACCGACCTGAGGTGCTGGTTGAGGTGCAGATGCCTTACGGCACCTCTATCGAACAGACTGATGTGGCGGCGGCCAAGGTCGAGGCGTGGTTGGCTCAGCAGCCGGAGGCCAAGATCGTCACTGCTTACATTGGCCAGGGCGCGCCGCGCTTCTACTTGGCGATGGCCCCTGAACTACCCGATCCATCCTTCGCAAAAATCGTCGTCCTGACCGCGAATCAGCAAGAGCGTGAGGCGCTCAAGCTCCGCCTCAGACAAGCGGCGGCCAATGGCTTGGCGCCTGAAGCTCGAGTGCGGGTGACGCAGTTGGTATTTGGTCCTTATTCACCGTATCCGGTGGCCTTTCGGGTGATGGGCGCCGACCCCGCGGCGTTACGAGATATCGCCGCGCAGGTGCGTGCGGTCATGACCGCCAGCCCCATGATGAGGACCGTAAACACCGACTTGGGCGAGCGCACACCGGCACTTCATCTCACGCTGGATCAGGATCGCCTGCAAGCATTCGGCTTGACCTCGACCGATGTCGCGCAACAGCTGCAATTCCTGCTTACGGGGGTGCCTGTCACCGAGGTGCGTGAGGACATTCGTTCGGTTCAGGTGGTGGCTCGCTCGGCGGGTGAAACGCGTCTGGATCCGTCGAAAATTGCCGCCTTCACGCTGACCGGCGTCCAAGGCCAGCGCGTGTCGCTGTCCCAGGTGGGGGCGGTGGATGTGCGCATGGAGGAGCCCATCCTGCGGCGTCGTGATCGGACGCCGACCATCACCGTGCGCGGTGACGTGGCTGAAGGTCTTCAGCCTCCCGATGTCTCCAACGCCTTGATAACGCAGTTGCAACCCATCATCGAAAAGCTGCCGGCGGGCTACCGCATTGAGTTTGCCGGCGCGATCGAGGAGTCGGGTAAAGCAAACAAGGCATTGCTGCCGTTGTTCCCGATCATGATCGCGCTGATGTTGCTGACCATCATCATTCAGGTGCGCTCGATGTCGGCAATGATGATGGTGTTCGCCACCGCGCCTTTGGGTCTGATTGGTGTGGTGCCCATTCTGCTGCTGTTCCAGCAGCCGTTCGGGATCAACGCCTTGGTGGGATTGATTGCCTTGTCAGGGATTCTGATGCGCAACACGCTGATCCTCATTGGCCAGATTCACTCTAATAAGCAAGCCGGTCTGTCGCCTTATGACGCAGTGGTCGAAGCCACTGTGCAGCGCGCGAGGCCCGTGATTCTCACGGCGTTGGCGGCGATGCTGGCGTTCATTCCGCTGACCCATTCGGTGTTCTGGGGAACGCTGGCGTACACCCTGATTGGCGGTACGTTTGCCGGCACCGTGCTGACCTTGGTGTTCCTGCCAGCGATGTACGCCCTCTGGTTCAAGATCAAGTCTGAAGCCCCACAGGAACTCTCGACACATGTACGTCCTGCCTGATTGAGCGGGCAAACGTTCGCTTGGGCGAGCGTTACGCCTTCTCAAGGCTGGTTGAAGACAATGTGAAATCATGGCCCTGATAAACGGGGCCATGACGAAGAGAGCATCCCGGCTGGGTGTGCGCCCTCCTGGTTTAACTTATAGGGAGCCCTGAATATCCCGCGCGCCGATGCTGACAGTCTCAATCCATAACGCACCTTTGCCCGACGCCGCTTCACCGACACGTTTCAAGGCGCCGGTGTTGCTGACCGCGTAAGTGCCGACTTTTTCGCTTTTCTCGCCCGTTACCAGCAACCAGCGCCCGTTGGGTGAAAAAGCGATATTGCGTGGCTGCTTCTCTTCCACCGGATAGTTATCGAGAAAGCTCAAGCTGCCTGTTGAAGGGTTCACCGCGAATGCTGATACCGAACTGCTTGTGCGCTCGGTCATCAACAGTAGCGTGCCATCGGGCGAGATCCGCAGGTCCGCCGCCCAGATACGTGGTGTGGGGTCATCCTTCAAGTCGTTGTTATGGGCATCACGCACTTCGCCGCGAGCCAGTTTCAAACGCTCGGGAATGCCATTGGCAACGGCAATCTGAGTCAATGCGCCGGTGCTGTCATTGATTGAAAACGCTGTGACCGTGCCGCTCATTTCACCGACCACGTACAGGTATTTGCCATTTGGGGAGAAGGCCAGGTGCCTTGGCCCGGTATTGGCCGGGACGCTGACGTGGCCGCTGCCGATAGGGGAGAGCGCGCCGGTTTTGGCATCGAGACGATATTGCAGGACCTGGTCCGCGCCAAGATTGCCCGCGTAGGCAAAACGGTTGCTCGGGTCGGTACGAACCGAATGCGCATGCGGGCCTGTCTTGTAGCTCAGGATGCTGGCAGAAGGCTGATAGGCCTTGTCGATGGCCTGCACGCTGACGGTGTCGGCACCATAGGAAGCACCGAGCAGATAATGGCCTTTTCTATCGGTAGACAGGTAAGCCATGCTTTCTGCCAGGGGGGCCTTGGTCAGCGGAGTCAGGTGGCCGTTTTTGGAATCTATGCGGTAGCCCAGCACCTGAAACGGCTTGACCCGCAAGGCTGCAAACAACACTTTGCCGTCGGGGGTGATGGCCATGGGGTTGACCTGATCACCGGCGTTGACCTGTTCAATCAGGCTCAACGCGCCGTTGTTCTGGTCTAGGCGATACTGGGAAATCAGACCGTCTCCCGGGCTCGAGATATAGGCAAAGGTGGCGGCATTGGCTTGCAGGCTGATACTGCAGAAAACGGCAGCAGCGATGAGAAGGGGTTTGGTCACAGCGGTTCCTTATTTTTATGATTGTGGTCGGTCATCCTATGACTGTAGTCGAATGGCATCAATCCCTGTTTTGCTCGGACAGTCGTGATTCTCCGGTGGATTGTGGTTGTAGCCTTTAGGAACAGCCCTCCAGAGTGGAAACATTTCTAAACACACTCGTTCAAGTACTGTTGTACGACGTCTTATCTATTATGGTCGACTGCGCTCGTTCTCACAAAAAAAATAAATGGAGATACCCTCTATGACGAGCATTCCTTCCGTCGAAGGCCAGGCTGCGGCGCCCGCACAAAATCGATTTTCCCGAATACTCAAACTGCTGGGCCCCGGAATCATCGCCGTACTGTCCTGGCTGGGCGCAGGTGACCTGATTACGTCGTCCGTGGCCGGTGCCAATTACGGTTACGCAATGATGTGGGTGCTGGCGGTCTCTCTGCTCTTGAGATACCTGATCGTCAACATCATCGCTCGCTTCCAGCTGTGCAATAACCAGGGCATGACCATCCTGCAAGGCTATGCGCAGCTGAATCCCTTTTTCGCCTGGTTCATGCTCGTCTACGCCCTGTTGATGGGGCACTTGATGAACGCCTACATGATCAAGGGGGCGGGTGAGTCTCTGGCGATGCTGTTGAAGATCGACCAGCCACTGCTGTGTTCACTGGCGGTGGTACTCGCGGTGTGGATGCTGGTGGGTCGTAATATTTATTCGATGATCGAAGGCGTAATGAAGGTGTTGCTGGCGATCATGACCCTGGCCTTTATCGCCTTGGCCGTGATGTCCGGCCCCGATGTTGTCGGCATCGTCAAAGGCACCATCGGCTTCAGTATCCCGCCGGATGAAGGCGTGCATGGCGCGCTGCTGGTGGCGGTATCGGTTATCGGCGCGGTTGCGGGCTCCATCGCCAACTTCGTACATCCGTATGTCATGCGCCAAAAGGGCTGGGTAGGGCCGCAGCACAAGCGTGTTCAACGTAACGATTTGCTGTTTGCAGTGTTCGTCGGGATTGTCATCAACCTGGCCATCTGGATCGTCGGCGCGGAAATCCTGCGGCCCAACGGTATCGAGGTGAAGACCTTGGGCGACCTGGGCAAGGCGCTTGAAATTTTCTTCGGCCCGATTGGTTGGTATGTGTTCTTCATCGGCGTGTTCGCGACACTGTTTGCCAGCATTTCAGGCAAGACCACCGCGTTCCCGATGCTGATTACCGACGCCTTCCAACACGTTCTTCCTGAACGTCGCGAAAAGTACGGCAAGGAGTTTCATCATGATCCTATGCATAAATGGTTCATGCTGTTCATTCTCGTGACGCCGTTAGTTTGGTCGCTACCAGGCATGCCGGATTTCGTGACCCTGACCATTGGTGTCAGCGCGTTGAACATCATTGGCTTGCCGGTCATTTCCCTGGGCCTGCTGATCATGTCCAACCAGAAGTCGCTGCTGGACAAGAGATATCGCAACAACCTGTTTGAAAACATCGCGCTGCTCTTTGCTACAGGCCTCGCGCTGTGGGTCGCCTTCCAGTTGGGCGTCGATCTGTTTACCTGACACCGAGCCGCCGAGGGGACGCAACGTCCCCTCGGTGGCCAACCGTCAGTCAGTCACAGACCCCTGCGGTATTCTCCCGGCGAAACTGTCCACCAGGCTCGCCACCACCATCTCGCCCATCCGCGTGCGGGTCTGTAGCGTCGCACTCGCGCGATGGGGTTGCAGCACCACGTTCTCGTTACCAAACAGTGCCTCGGGAATGTTCGGTTCATCGACAAACACATCCAGCGCCGCACCCGCGATCTCTCCAGCGGCCAGTGCCGTCACCAGATCGACCTCGTTGACCAGCTTGCCGCGCGCCACGTTGATCAGATACCCGTCCTTGCCCAGTGCCTGCAGCACCTCGGCATTGATGATGGCTTCAGCCTTGTCGGCAGCGGCCGCGAGAATCAGCGCATCACTGTTGCTGGCCAGCTGCTTCAGATCGGCGATGAAGGTGTGGTTCACATCGCTCATTGGCTGCAAATCGGTGTAGCTGATCGGGCAGCCGAACGCTGCGGCCCGGGTCGCCACTGCACGGCCGACCCGGCCCATGCCGACGATCCCGATGCGCATGCCCGACACCTGACGCGCCAACGGCAACGGTGCCAACGGTGTCGGGCTATGGGGCCATTGCCCCGAACGCACATAACGATCACTGGTGCACAGACCCCGGCACACGGCAATCAACAAGCCGATGGCCAGGTCGGCGACGTCTTCGGTCAGCGCTCCGATGGTTGCAGTCACGCGGATCCCGCGATCCCGGGCGTAAGCCAGATCCACCGCATCGGTACCCACGCCGTTGACCGCCACCACTTCCAGTTTCGGTAATTGCGCCATCAGCGCCTGGCTGATCCCGGTATGCCCGCCGGTGATCACCCCGCGAATGTTCGCGCCGTGTTCCTGCAAATAAGCCTGCTTGTCGGCCTGCTGGAAGTAACGTCTGACGGTAAACAGCTCATCGAGCCGCGCGTTGATTTCAGGGATCAGGATCGGGCTGAGCTGCAAGACTTCTGGCTTCATGTAAACCTCGCGTAACGGAATAAAAAGGCCGGTTTAACCGCGACCGGCAAACGGCATGGCACTGGCCATGACGGTCATGTTCAGGACGTTCGCCTCCAGCGGCAGGCCAGCGATATAGCGCACGGCTTCGGCCACATGCTTGACGTCCACCATCGGCTCCACGGCGATGGTGCCGTTGGCCTGGCGCACGCCTTTGGTCATGCGCACCGACATTTCGGTCAGGGCGTTGCCAATGTCGATCTGGCTGCAGGCGATGTTGAATTCGCGCCCGTCCAGGGCCAGGGATTTGGTCAGTCCCAGCACCGCGTGCTTACTGGCGGTGTAGGCGCTGCTGAACGGACGTGGGGTGTGGGCGGAGATCGAGCCGTTATTGATGATGCGTCCGCCCTGTGGCTGTTGCCGGCGCATCAGTGCGAAGGCGCCACGCGCGCAGAGGAAAACGCCGTTGAGGTTGGTGTCGATTACGTTTCGCCACTGCTCGAACGTCAGCTCATCAAGCGGCACGGCAGGGGCGTTGACTCCAGCGTTGTTGAACACCACGTCGAGGCGTCCGTATACCTCTGTGATGGTGGCAAACAGCGTATCGACACTGGCCGGGTCGCGCACATCAGTGGGCACCGCCAGCGCTTCGTGTCCTTCGCTGAGCGCCAATTCGACCAAGGACTGCAACGGCTCCGGCCGACGTCCGGCCAATACCAGGGTGAATCCGTCGGCCATCAGAGCCAGGGTCACGGCGCGACCGATTCCGCTACCGGCGCCGGTGACCAGGGCTACTTTCAAAGGACTGTTCAAAGGGTTTCTCCTTGTTCAATTCGAGAGGGGGTGTGCCGGGTTCAAGGTCGCTGACCGACGCGCATTTCCAGTTGGCCGATGCCGTCGATCCCGGCGTTAATGATGTCGCCCGGTTGCAGCACATCGACGCCTGCCGGGCTGCCGGTCATGATCAAGTCACCGGCCCGCAGCGCTACCGATTGCGAGATGCGGCTGATGATTTCACTGACCGACCAGATCTGGCTGTCGAGGCTGTCGCGCTGGCGCTCTTCGCCGTTGACGTTCAGCCACAAATCGCCGTCCGGGTGTCCGGCGCGAGTCACCGGCACGATGGCGGTCATCGGTGCGGCGCCGTCAAACACCTTGGCACCTTCCCACGGCAAGCCATTGCTTTTGGCCGCGCGCTGGACATCACGACGGGTCAGATCAAGACCAACGGCATAGCCCCAGACATAGGCCAGCGCCTGACTCTGCGGAATATTGGCGCCGCCTTCACCGATGGCCACGACCAATTCGATTTCGTGGACAAACTCTTCGGTCAACGGCGGGAAAGTCACTTCACCCGCCGCATCCACCACGTTGCTCGCCGGTTTCATGAAGAACACTGGCGGCTGGCGCGACTGGCCTTGGGTGTCTGGCCAAGGGTAGTTGCGGCCGACGCAAAATACCCGGCCAATGGGAAAGCGCTGCTGGCTGCCGGCAACCGGTAAGGTCACGGGCAGATCCGGGGTAAATACATACTCGGTCATCGTCATTTTTGTAGTCGTCCTGTTAGAAGCGTCAGCGTAAGGCGGCAATCTTTTGCGAAGTTGGACGAATGCCGCTTCGTGTTGGAGAAAAACGGTGTCTTGGCTCAGCGCGCCTTGAGTTCGATGCGATACAGGCGACCGAGCAGCAACGAATAGGACAAGGTACCCATCAACGCCACGCCACCAATGAACCAGAAGGCGTAGGCAAACGAGCCTGTCGCGTGGACGATGCCGCCAATCACAATCGGGGTGACGATCCCGCCGATGTTGGCGGCCAGGCTGGTGACTCCGCCGGTCAGGCCGATCAGTTCCTTGGGCGCGACTTCCGATACGGCCGCCCATGACGACGAAGCGATTCCCTGGGCGAAGAAGGCAATGGTGAGCACGGCAATGCAGATCACGTTCGAATCGGTGAAATTCACCAGGACAATCGACATGCCCAACATCGATCCGACCACCAAGGGCAACTTGCGAGCGAAGGACATTGAATAGCCGCGGCGGATCAGCAAGTCGGAGACGATGCCGGCCAGCAGAATGCCGACGGTAGCGCCCACGAACGGCAGCACCGCAAAGATCCCGGCCTTGATCATGGTCAGCTTGCGCTCTTCGATCAGGTACGTCGGGAACCAGGTCAGGAAGAAGTACAGCGCCGAGGTGCTGGCGAACTTGCCGATGCAAATAGCCCAGATCTGCCGATAGCTGAACAGCTCGGCGATCTGCCGCCAGTTGAATTTGGTGCGCTCCTGACTGCTCTTGACCAGTCCGCCCCCGGCTTCGATGTACTTCAGTTCTTCCTGGCTGACGTTCTTGCAGCTCAGCGGATCGCGGTACAGGTACAGCCAGATCACACCGAATACAATCCCGAGAATCCCGGTGCTGTAGAACACATGGCACCAGTCATAGGTCGTCGCCAGCCATAACAGCGCGCCGGTAAACAGCGCGGTGCCCAAATACTGGCCGCACACGTAAATGCTGCTGGCCAGGCCCCGTTCGCGGGCCGGGAACCACACCGTGACCGCGCGGCTGTTGGCCGGAAACGCTGGAGCTTCCATGGCGCCGACGGCCAGGCGCAGCCCGAACAGCGAAGCGAACCCAGTGGCAAAGCCTTGGCACACGGTGACCGTCGACCAACTGATCAGCGACACCCCGTAAGTGAAACGGGAACCGAAGCGATCGGCAATGAACCCGGCGGGGACCAAGGCCAGTGCGTAGGTCCAGGCAAACGCGGAAAAAATCAGGCCCATTTCGATCTTGTCCAGGCCCAGATCCTTGGCCATGAACGGTGCGGCAATCGAGATGTTCACGCGGTCGATGTAGTTGATGATGGTTGCAATCAGCAGCAACGACAGCATGAACCAGCGCCGACGTGTCGGCAGTCGCTGAGGCAACAGGGCGTCCCGGGCGCCGGCGCTCACCGACGGTGCGGTGGACGGGGAGGTTTGCGAGTTCGACATGAGTAGACCTTTTTATTGTTAGAAGAATCGAGATGTTCGCGCGCAGCCGAAGCCGATGCCCCCTGTGTCGGGGCAGAGCAATCGCTACTTGAATGAGAGGCGCGGACAGCCGCTGTCAGGCGCTTAGATACGCCTCCGGGCCTGCTCGATCGGGGGAGGGTTGGCGAGGGGGAAAAACAGATTCATCACGTGCGCACCTGTTGATTGTTTTTGGAAGGGTCGGGCTGCATTGGTTGTTACAGTGGTCGTACAACCTCTCAAAATCAACGGAGGCGTTAGATCGTTTTTTCTTCTGGAAAAGGCGATCAATGCAGGTGTCCAAGAAAAATCAAATCAGCTAATTTCCTTGGTTATGCTTTATTAGTTTAATAAGTCATTGTTTTTAAATGATTAAATATTTATGTGTGCTCGTGGTTTTTTGGACAGACGACACATCACACACGGATACAATTAATTCTCTGTATTTCCTTGTCATCCTATGACGTGTTGAAGCCAGCGGTGTCTGCCTTCACAATCACCGCAGTCGCCGCTTGCATCCCGGCGCGACGACAACCTGTCCATGTACCTGTCGAGGAATCCCAGGCGATGTCGTCACCCGATCGAGTGCCCACTTACGTCATGCAGCAACGCAGCGAATTGACGGACTTTTACATCCGCGACAAAAAGGGTCGGCGCGCCGAAACCAGCCCGCATCGCCATGAGTATTTCCAGATCCAGGTCAACCTCGGTGGCGATACCGTGCAGCACATCGGCAACGTCGAACGTCCGTTTCCGCACAATACGCTGGCCTTCATCCTGCCGCATCGCGTGCACGTGATTCCGCATCCGGCCGACAGCAATTTCATGGTGATCAACTTTTCCCAGACTTTCCTGCTGCCGCATTTGCAGTGCGATCCGATGGACCTGGAGGAAGTCTCGATACTCCTGGCCCCGGAGTTGTCGCCGTTCCGCTTTCAGGAGCATCTGGATTTCATTCTGGCCGATGAAGATTTCAGCAAAGTCTGTGCCCTGATCGAACAGATGCGCGTGCTCGATGAAAACCGTCAGTTCGGCACTCGCGAGATGCTCAAGGGGTTGTTGCTGCAACTGGTGGGGAGCGTTTGTGCCTTGTATGCCGAGCCGCTCAAACGGTTGGCCGAAGAGAATGCCGCCGAAGTCAGCCGACGCGATGCGCTGAGCAGGATGTCCGAATACTTGCGCAAGAACATCGCCGACCCCGACCTCAACCTGATCAAGGTGGCTGCTGCGACGTACCTGTCACCGACGTACCTGACGCACTGGTTGCGCAAGGAAATCGGCAAGACCTTCACTGAGCTGGTGCTCGAGCGCCGGATGCACGCGGCACGCAATTATTTGCTTAATGGGACACGACCGGTGGGGGAGGTGGCGAGGTTGTGCGGTTTCGCTGACGAGGCTTATTTTTCGCGACGCTTCCGCCAGATCCACGGCCAGCCTCCAGGGCAATTCAGGCGTCAGCAACTTAATCCTGATACGCCGCAATCGCCGTCTAATACGTGATTGTTCATCGCTCACATTGCAGCGCAAACTCGACGGCGCTCAGCAAGACATCGCCGCTGAAGGGTTTACGCAAGCATTCGATGGGCTCATAGCGGCTGGATTCGGCCAGTGAGGCTTCATCCCAGTGTGCCGACATGCAAATCACCGGAAATTTTCTGCCCTTGAGCGTCAGCGCGCGCATGACGTCCAGCCCTGAGAGGCCGTTCATTTTCAGATCTAACAGAAGGCAGGCAACGTCATCGAAGTTTTCGAGGGCCAGGAATTCCTCACCCGAGGCGAACACCCGAGAACGGTATCCGGCCGACCGGAGCAGGTTGGCCAGGCTTTTGCGTACGGACGAATCGTCGTCCACGATGCAGACGATGATCATGGTGCTACGGGATGATTCGGGGGGGGCGCAGCCAGTCTCCATAGTCATGAAGTACCCTGCATGCCAAACGCTGGCTCTGTGCTGATCAAGCCATACAGCTTGACCAGATTGACCAGCGAGCGCGTCTGCATCTTCTCCATGATGTGTTTGCGATGGACCTTCGCGGTGACTTCACTGGTGCCCAGCTGGTTGGCGATGTGCTTGTTGGACAGACCCGCGACGATCAGCGGCAGCACTTCGCGCTCACGGGGAGTCAACAGGGCGGCCTTTTGACGTGCGCTTTGTATGCGTTGCCATTGCTCGAACGCCGTCGCTGCACGTTGACGGGTGGCGCGCAGGGTGTCCAACAACTGGTCGTCGTTGAATGGTTTGGTCAGGAATTCGACCGCACCTGCTTTCATGGCCTGCACCGACATCGAGATGGTGCCGAAACCGGTCATGAAAATGACCGGCCACGGATGCCCGCGCTGTCCGAGTGCCGATTGAAGTTCCAGGCCTGTCGCCTCGGGCAGACTGACGTCAAGCAACAGGCAAGCGGGGCCGACGTCGAGGTCAGCGTTGAGCAATTCTTCGGCCGAGGCGAATATCCGGTGCGCGATGCCTTCGGCCCGCAGCAGTCGGCTGAGTGCTGTACGCACGGTCGCTTCATCGTCGACGATGAACACCGGCACGCTGTCAGGATCGATCGTCTCCTGATCCTCGGACGCCAAAGGGCCCAGTGCCACCGGATGGAACAGGGGCAGGGGCGGTTCACGTTCTTTCAATAGTCGGTAACCTCGGCGCGGGACCGTCTGGATGAGTTCTTTTTCTCCGAGCAACTTGCGCAGTGAGGAGATCTGCACCTGCAGATTGTTTTCCTCGACGACGGTGTCGGGCCAGACCTGTGTGATCAATTCGTCTTTACTGACAATCCGGCCATCGGCCCGCATTAGCACCGAGAGGATTTCGAACGCGCGGCCCCCGACACGTAGCGGCCGTCCATCAAGAAAGGCTTCGCGCCGCTCCAGGGAAATAGTGGCTTGGCCAAGTCGGATCATGCGTTCCTCTGCACTGCGTGGATGGAGAGTGACGCCGGAGCATCGATTCATCAGGGCTACACGCTAGGGGACGGCTTCGCATAATGCAATTATCCCGAGGGATAACGCGCCTTGGTTTCAGTGCGCAAAAACCATCGGCTTCGGGGCATTACGACAGCCATCATGGTGCCGATGACGGACAGGATTACCCCCATGCAGCCGTCGGGCCAGAGCCTTGCGTATACTCCAGGGCCCAGCCCGAAACGAATCTTCAGCGGTGATTGTTCATGTCCAGCCGTCCTCTCTCAACATCCGGTTCCCGCAGTCTTGATGTCGTCCACGATGAAGCCTGGCTGGAACGCTGCACCTTCGCCATGCTGCGCCGGGAAAACGACCTGACCTGGTTCACGCTTCAGGACCGGCCATCGGGCACACACTGGCTTGCCGCCCGGGCACCGATTCAACTGCCCGCCTCGTGCCAGCGGCTGGAGCGGGATTTTCATCTGCGCCTGGATCCGGCATGGGCGATTGCACCTGTCGCGTTTATCCGCTCGGCCGAGGGGCCCTTGTTGATCTATCCCGCATCGGGGACGCCGCTGATGGACCTGGTCGGTGACACCTCGCTGCCGCTGGGGCGCTTGCTGGCCATCGCCGTGGCGGCGGCCAACGCGCTGGCCTGCGCCCAGAAAAC
Organism: Pseudomonas sp. Root329; assembly: GCF_001424925.1. Taxonomy (NCBI): domain Bacteria; kingdom Pseudomonadati; phylum Pseudomonadota; class Gammaproteobacteria; order Pseudomonadales; family Pseudomonadaceae; genus Pseudomonas; species Pseudomonas sp. Root329. Next base: position 134,234 of record NZ_LMCV01000012.1, read on the forward strand.
GGGTGTGCGACATGCCAGTCTGCTGCCTCACCACTTGATGGTGGAAACCGCCGATTCGGTCAGACTCCTGGGTTTTCACAGTCATGCCGCAGAGGTGCCCACCGCTGAATTGCCCGGCCTGGAACAATGGCCGTACCTGGCGCCCGAACAGGTACGGCGCGATGCCGCCAGTTTTGACACACGCAGCGATATCTACGCCCTGACCGTAATCCTCTATCAAGCGCTGACCGGCCGACTGCCGCTCGCCGCCCGCGACCCCTCGCAATGGCTCCACGTGCACGCCGCCGTGCAACCGCAATCACCGGCAATCCATGTTGCCGATCTGCCGGAAGGCATCTGCCAAGTGCTGCTCAAAGGCTTGGCGAAGGAACCGGGTGCCCGCTATCAGAGCGCCGAATCGATGGCCGCGGATCTGGCCTGGTGCCAACAGCAGTGGCTGCACCACGAGCGCATCGATGAGTTTCGGCTGGGTGCCTTCGATGCGTTGCCTTCTGTGGCCCGCGGTGAAGTTCTGTTTGGTCGAGAGTCCGAACGCGCGCAGTTGATCGAGCAGATAAGTCAGGTGCGCAGCGATGGCATCGCCCGGGTCCTGCTGGTCGGTGGCGCGCCGGGTGCCGGCAAGTCGACGCTGATCCACCAGGGTGTCCGGCCTCTGGCGCCCGGCTACTGGGCCAGCGGCAAGAGCAATCTGCTGCAGCAGGAAATTCCCTACGCGCCATTGGCGGAGATCTTCAAGTCGCTGATGACCCAATTGCTGGGCAAGCCGGCTCTGGAATTGGAGACGCTGAGCGAGCAACTGATCGAACGCCTCAAGGGGCGGGGCAAACTCCTGGCGGAGCTGGCGCCCGAGGCCGAGCTGGTCATCGGTGTCGCGCCTGAACTGCCGAACATGCCGGCCCGGCATGCGCTTGATCGCGCCAATCAAACGCTACTCGATGTTTTGGAAGTCTTCGCTCAGCCGGGACGACCCCTGGTGCTATTCGTAGATGACGTGCAGTGGGCCGACGATTCGACGCTGTCGTTCTTGCAAGCCTTCATCGCCCGGCCGCCCCGGCATCTGGCGCTCATTCTGGCGTACCGTGAGGCCGAATCGCAGTCCCTCCAGCGTGAGGGTGGGTTGCTGCAGGTGTTGGAGCATGGGCAATCGTTACCCTGTGCAAGCGTCATGCTGGGTCCACTATCGGTGCCAGCAGTCGCGGAACTGATCGCCGCTGAACTGGACACCGACCCCGAGGCTATCGAGTCGCTCGCGCCAGTCGTGCACTACAAGACGGCCGGCAACCCTCTTTTCGTCAGCCAGGTGTTGCGCGCGTTGATCGATGAACGTCTGGTGCGCTTCGACGTGCACGGTCGCCGCTGGGTCTGGAATCAGGAGGAGGTGGATGGTTACCGTTACGCCGATAACGTCGCGGACTTGATGGTGCAGCGATTCGAACGGCTGGCACCGATGGAACGCGAAGTGCTGCGCACGGCCGGATATATCGGCGGACGCTGTGATGAGTCGCTGCTGCACCGGTTGTTACCGTGCGATCCGCAACAGATCAACCGTGAAGTGCAAAGCCTGGTCGATGCAGGGTTTCTGTTGCGCGAGCGCGAGCAACTGGTGTTTCCCCACGACCGTGTACTTGAGGCAGCCTGTCAGCTAGCTGCGCCAGTGGGACGCGCCGCCGAGCATGCCCGTATTGCCGCCGCCATGCTTGATCAGTGGGGCGCGCAGAGCCATGAGCGTGTATTTGAAGTCGCCAGCCAGGTTCAGCGCATTGACGCCGATGAACCGGAGGCGCATCGCCGCGCCGCGTTCGTTGAGCTTTTGGTCGAAGCCGCCGAACGCGCCAGGGATACCGCCGCTGTCGAGCAGGCCGTGGGCTATCTGCGCACGGCCGAGCGACTGCTCGGGCAGACGGGGTGGTCGAACCTTTACACTCAGGCGTTCGCCACCCAATGGCTGGCTGCCGAATGCGACATGTTGCTGGCCGATTTGGCCAGTGCCCAACACCGCCTCGACGACTGCCTGAATCACGCCACCACAGGGCTCGACCGTGCTAAAACCTATCGGTTACGGGCCACCTTACGCACGTTGCACTCCGATTACGAGGGTGCGATAACCGAGGCGCTGACCGGGTTGGCCCTGCTGGATATTCCCCTGCAGCGCAAGCCCTCGCACGAACAGCTGAGCCTCGCGTTTGCCCAGGTACGCGCACTCGTGGGCGCGCGCCGCATCGCCGATCTGGTGCATTTACCCAAGGCCGATGACCCGCCTGTCGAAGTGGCCATGGAGTTGCTCAGCACGTTGATTTCCTCGTTCTTCGTCAACGACGACATTCGTTTTCTGCATTTGGCGAAAATGGTCGAACTTACGTTGATGCATGGCACCACGCCGAGCAGCGGTTACGGGTTTGCCTGGTTTGGCGTGATGATTGCCGAGCGCTATGGCGAGTATGTGGACGGGCAGTCCTTCGCCGAAGTGGCCCTTGAACTCACTGACAAGCACGGCTACGAAGCCGGACGCACAGGTACGCTGGTGGCGCTTGATCAGGTGAGCCCGTGGACCCGACCGATGGCGTATGCCCGACAGAAGGCGTTCGCAGCATTCGAGTGCGGTCAGGCCGGCGGTGACTTGGGTATGTCCTGTTATGCCTGCAACCACATCGGCTCCGATCTGTTGTTCATGGGAGAACCCTTACAAGGAGTGTTGAACGAGTTGGAGCATGGCCTGGCCTGGGTGCGTCAGTTTCACTACATCGACATCGAACGCATCCTGCTGGCGCAACAGGCGTACGCCAGCGATCTGCGCGATGGGCGTCAGCACCGGCCGCTGACCGAACTGGACGGCACTGAACATGACCGTTTCGGCCCCATCGACCGTACCAGCGTGTCACAGCCGACGCTGTTCTGGACGTGGCTGTATTCAGGCATGTCTGCGTTTCATTTCGGCGATATCCCCTACGCATTGCGGCGTTTCGAAGAGGCGGCCGCGCTGGCCTGGTCCATTCCGGCGCACATCAATCTCGCCGATTACTACCTGTTCTACGGTCTGGCGCTGGGCAGTGCACAGGCACCGGGGGAGGTGGCCGAAAAACTGGAACAACTCGAGCGGCAACGTCTGCGGTTTCTGCCATGGGTCGAGCTCAACCCGACAACCTTCCGCAACAAATTGCTGCTGATCGAAGGGGTCATCGCCCGTTTGCGCGGTCAGGAACTGGTTGCTATCCGCTGCTTCGATCAGTCGCAGATCGCTGCGGCGGCGGCCGGTTTCATCCACGAGCAGGCACTGGCCCATGAGCAGCTGGCCGATATCTGCTTACCAAACGGGCTGGTATCGGGTGCCAATCACCACCTGCGCGTGGCGCGCGACTGCTACAACCTCTGGGGGGCCGACGGCAAGGCCCGCCAGTTGGAAGCCTTGCACCCGTTTCTGAGCGCAGAGTCGTCGTTCGAACCTGTCCGGCCTGTGACCCAGGTCCGCCTCGATCTTGAAGTGGGAATCGAGGCGGCGCGCGCACTTTCGCAAGAGGTATTGCTGGAACGACTGGTCGAAACCCTGATGAACCACCTGATGATTCAGGCGGGTGCTGATCATGGCGCTCTGATGATCGTCAGCGGCGCCGAGCTGCAACTCGCGGCAACCGCTTCTGTCGAGGCCGGCAACGTGCGGGTCGCGCTGGACACCGGGCAGCCGCTTGAACAGGTGGCGCCGACCTCGGTGCTCAACACCAGCATGCGCACCCGTAACACTTTGGTGCTCGACGATGCCCGGGCAGATTGTCCCGAAGCCTACAGCGCCGACCTTCTACAGCGCCAGACGCGTTCCATGTTGTGCCTGCCGTTGCTCAGACAAGGCACATTGATCGGTCTGGTCTATCTCGAAAACAGCCTGGTCCCCAAACTGTTCAGCGCCGAGCGCCTGACCATGTTGGAAATTCTAGCCTCCCAGGCTGCCGTGTCACTGCAAACCGCCCGGCTGTACGCGCGGCTGGTCGAGGACACCCAGCTGCGAGCGCAAATGGAAGCGGACTTGCGCAGTTCCCGGGCAGAACTGGCGCGTAGCTCGCACCTTAAAGTCATGGGCGAACTGTCTGCTTCGATTGCCCATGAAATCAGCCAGCCGTTGCTGGGCATCTTGTCTAACGCCTCGGCGAGCCTTCGCTGGCTCAAGCGCGATCAGCCCGATCTGGAAGAGGCGATTCAGGGGCTGGAAGACATTCGCTCAGACAGCGCCCGTGCTGCCGACATTGTTCAGGCGCTTCGCGCGCTAGCCAAACAGGCGCCGTTGCAACGGCTACCGGTGCAGATCGACGAGTTGATCGGTGACGTCGTGCGCCTGACCGCCACCGATCTGGCGAACCGCAACGTGCAACTGCAAACCCGTCTTGATGCGCAATGCCCGGTGTGGGTCGATGCGGTGCAGATCCAGCAAGTGGTGTTCAACCTGATCATTAATGCGCAGGAAGCCATCACGGGAGCCGGGTTGCCAGATGGACGCATCATCATTGGCTCAGCGGTCAAGGACGATCATGTTCAAGTCTGCTTCCAGGACAATGGGCCGGGAATTGGCGCACAACAGCGCGAGCAAATCTTCGATGCGTTCTACACCACCAAAGGTAGCGGCATGGGGATGGGGCTGGCCATCTGCAGGTCAGTGATCGGTGCGCACGGCGGGACGCTGGTGGTTCAGGACAGCGAGCAGGGCGCCAGAATCTGTTTCAATCTGCCGGTCGCGGCGGCCAGCGCCGGATAAAAAAAGGCCGCATGAGCGGCCAAAGGGGAGGAGTTCGTTCTATCGGTCTCGATCAGTTCACGCGTGCAGCGCCTGCGCGCGAAGTTGTCGCAAGTCGTTGGCCACGCTATCGGGAATTCTCCTGTCTGGCATGTCCCGATCAATCATTGGCGTGTTGGGACGTCGGTTTGTGATCACGTGATCAACGGCCCGCCGCCAGGCCTTGGGTGTCATCCCTTCCAGCCGGCTAAAGGTGTGGGTGAAATGCGAGTGGTCCGCGAAACCGCATTCATAGACGACGTCGGTGATCGGCATCGAGGTGATCAGCAGGCTTTTGGCTTTTTCGATTTTCATCCTCATCAGCCAGCCTTGCGGTGAGTGGCCGGTACCTTTTTTGAACGCCCGGGAAAAATGACTGCGCGACAGGTTGCAGTGTTCGGCAATCTCGCTGATGCGAACGCAGCTGCCCATATCACGCAGCATCAGTTCCTTGGCGCGGCGCTCTTGCCAGCTGGACAGGGCGCCCAGCGGTCGCGCAAGTTCACATGGATGGTCTGAATTCACCGATTGCGGGTTCATGGCAGCTCTCCTGATCGTTAGGGAAAGTCTGTCCGCCGGCGACCTTTAAAGTCCTTAAGCAAGCCTTAAAAATTATGAAACTCATGGTCACACCGCTTTAGCGTGTGTTCATGGGCGATGGTCAGGACGAAGCGTCAGATCCGCGAACTTTGCGGGCCGAGATGAAGTTAGCCGCCACGGTGGCGGCCGACTTTCAGTCTGATCAATTCCATTGAACCCAGGTCAGGAATGAGCCGGGTAATCCACGTATCCACGCTGATCGCCACCAAAGAAGGTGCTCGGATCCGGCGTATTGAGCAACAACCTGTCGCGAATTCGCCGTGGCAGATCAGGATTAGCCAGAAACGGTCTGCCGAACGCAATGATGTCCGCACGGCCGTCGATCAGCGCCTGTTCCGCCGTCTCAGGGTCGTAGCCACCGGCGATCATCAACACGCCGTCCCATTCCGCACGCAATTGACCGATAATTTCATCCCAGCGCGGATCGAAGTTCTCGTCCTTGACGGTGCCGACGACAGCTGGCTCGACGAGGTGCAAGTAGGCCAGCGTCCATTGGTTCAACGAGCGCACGATGTGGCCGAACGTCGCTTGCGGCGTCTCATCGCCCATGCCCATGAAGCGTCCCATCGGCGTGAGGCGTACGCCCACGCGCTCTGCGCCTACTTCGTCGACCACGGCAGCGACCACTGCCAATAACAGGCGTGCACGGTTTTCCAGGCTGCCACCGTAAGCATCCTCGCGCTGGTTACTGTTGCTGTTGATGAACTGGTCCAGCAGATAACCGTTGCCCGCATGAATTTCCACACCATCCATTCCGGCGTTCAGCGCATTGCGAGCGGCCCGGCGGTAGTCGCTGATGATGTCCGCGATCTCTGAGGTCTGCAGTGCTCGCGGCACCGGCACATCCCCCCAGACACCGTTGCCATCCGTGTCGACGATGAACGTCTTGCCCGGCACGGGTAATGCGCTCGGGGCAACCGGGAGTGCGTTGTCAGGTTGAAAACTGGGGTGCGACACGCGGCCCACGTGCCAGAGTTGCATGAAGATCAGACCGCCGGCCTCGTGCACTTGGGTGCTGACTTCACACCAGGCTTGCACCTGTTCATCGCTGTAGATTCCCGGGGTCCAGGCATAGCCCTGGCCCTGCCGGGAAATCTGCGTCGCCTCGGTAATGATCAACGCAGCGCTCGCACGCTGGCGGTAATACTCGGCATTCATGGCCGTTGGAATGTCGCCCGGTTGCCCGGCGCGAGAGCGTGTCAACGGCGCCATCGCCACTCGGTGCGGGAGTGTGTACGGGCCCAATGCAATGGGTTGGAACAGGTGCTGCGTCATGAGGTGTTCTCCAGTATTCGAAAAGAGGAAGCAGGGCGGCGTCGGACGTTTGCTCAGGTATCGGATGGCCGTAAGTTAATCCGCGGGATGCCGCTTGATAATCCGTAAAAACCAGCACACTGCATTGCGTAAAGCGCAACGCTGCGCAGGTCAGGACGGCTGCTCCGAGCGGGTCATTGGAAGGTTCAACCAGCGCCGGCCGGTGGCGCTCGCCACGGCATTGCCGATGGCCGCGGCCATTGGTCCCTGGACGATTTCGGCGGCGCCGAGAAACGGTTGTCCCGGTTGGTCGAGCAGATGAACGTCGACCTTTTTAGGCAGCTGCGAAAAGCGCAGGATCGGGTAGCCACTCCAGTCGTAGCTGCGAATACCCCCGGCGTCATAGGCGACTTTTTCATACAGCGTCCAACTGGTGGACTGGATGATCCCGCCTTCCACCTGGTTGCGCAGGCCATCGGGGTTGACGATCTGCCCGACGTCCACCGCCGTGACGACGTGATCGATCTGCACTTCGCCGGTCTGCGGATGTACCTGAAGACGCACCGCAATCGCGCAATAGCCCATGATGTTTTTGTAGCGGGCAAACGCAATGCCGATGCCCGCGCCAGGCTCGCTGCTTTTTTGCGACCAGCCGATGGCGTCGCGAACCCGCTCCACCACGGCCCGTGCCCGGGGATCCGCCAAATGGGCAAGGCGCAAGGCAACCGGATCGACCTCGGCCCTGGCGGCAAGCTCATCGATGCAAGCTTCGATCGCGAAGATATTGATATGCGCGCCCAGCGAGCGCATGGCTGAGGTGCGAAACGGCATCTCAGTGACGAAGTTCAAGTTGATACGCGTGGATGCCAGCGTGTACAGCGGCACTGCATTGCGATCACCGTCTCCTTCAGGTTGAGCGATGGGCACTGAAGGCGCGGAGGTGAACGGGCGGGCCAGTAGTCGCGCAGGCAGCAATCTACCCGCATTGACGATGCGTTCGTTATGCGGCGTGGTCCACAGTTCATAGTTCCAGTCCTGCAATCGACCTTGCGCATCAAGATTGGCTTGCACTTCAGTCACCATCGCCGAGCTATAGGGCTCCCAGAGATTTTCCTGCTCGCGCATCCACTGCACCCGCACCGGCGTGCCCGGTATTCGCATGGCAATCAACGCCGCGTCGGCCGCTGCATCGTCTGCGCCGTTGTGGCCATAACAACCGGACCCTTCGGTGTGGATACAGCGAACGCGGTCGGGAGGTAACCGCACCATCTCGGCGATCCCGGTGCGCAGCGGATACACGCCTTGGGTGTGGGTCCAGACGGTGAGGGTGCCGTCCTTGAACCAGGCCACGGCGCAGGACGGGCCGATGGATCCGTGCATCAGATATTGCTTGGTTACGCGCGCTCGATAGCTGCTGTCGGTCGCGACCTGTGGCGTGCCCTCATGGCTGATCGGATAGCGGCGCGAAGGGAGGCGTTCGAGCAATCCGTGGATGTCCCGTGACTCGGGTATGGCTTGTCCGCCGCTCCAGCGCGCTGATTCATACCCGCTGCGCATGGCTTTGATCGCTTGCCATTCATCACGCGCCACCACGGCAAGGTAATTGCCGTCGCGAATCACCTGCACAACCCCGGCCAACGTTTTGATCGACTCCGCGTCGAAGGCTTCCAGCGTGCAGCCGGGACGAGGAGGGCGAATGACCCGAGCGTGCAGCATGCCCGGTAGACGAATGTCCTGAACAAATGCAGGACCGCCGCTGACTTTTGCCGGAATATCCAGCCGTTGCAGGGAATGGCCGATCAGCTTGAATTGCGTCGCAGGCATTGTCGGCGATTCGGACTTGGCGAAGAGGTGCAGATCGACTTTTTTGACGGCGTCGGCGTAGGACATTTGTTGTCCGGTGGGGCCGTGAATGATGCCCTCCTGAGTCGTCAACAGTGCCGGCGCAACCTTCCAGCTGCGCCCGGCTGACTGAAGCAGTAACTCGCGCACCTGCGCCGCGGCGTTGAACAAAGCGGTCCCGCTGTCGAAAATGCTGTGGCTGCCGGCGGTGTAGCCTTCGTTGGGCGTCAGGGCTGTGTCGGCCGTCATCAGGTTGATCGCCGTCGGGGAGACCTCCAGACGTTCGGCGGCAATTTGCAGCAAGGCAGTTTTGACGCCGGTGCCCAATTCGACCTTGCCGGTGTAGACGGTGATGCCTTCAGGACCGACGCGGATCCACGCATCGAGATAGGGGTTGGTGCGCAGACTGCCGGGAAGATCCGGCGCCAGCACCACTGTGCCGAGGGTATCCACTTCGGTGTCGGCCCATGCACGCCGCGCTACCGGCACCAGGGTAAACGCCACTAGCAAGGCGCCTCCACGCAAGAAAGCGCGGCGACTGTGATCGACCTCTTTAACCACCGTCATAGCGCGCTCCCGTGTTGCCTGGCTACCAGGCTGATTGCCTCAATAATCCGCAGGTGCGTGCCGCAGCGGCACAGGTTGCCTGCCATGTGCTCGCGAATGGTCTGTTCGTCCGGGTGCGGAGTGCTTTCCAGCAATGACTGCGCGCGCATCAACATGCCGGCGATGCAGTAGCCGCACTGGGCCGCCTGTTTGTCGATAAAGGCTTTTTGCAAAGGGCCGGGACGTTCGGCGGTACCGAGGCTTTCAACCGTTCGAACCTTTTTGCCTTCAAGGCCCGCGCAGGGCGTCACGCAAGAAAAGACCGGTTTGTCATCGACGATGACCGTACAGGCGCCGCACTGCCCCAAACCACACCCGTACTTGGCGCCGTTCAGCCCCAGGTGATTGCGCAGCGCGTAGAGCAGCGGCATGTCAGGTTCCAGCTCCAAGGCATGGGCCGAGCCGTTGACGTTGAGCGTGACTGGGGTCATTTCGTCTCCTGACGTATCGCTTCAATAGTGGAAGAAAGCTCTGTCCAGGGTTGGTCAGGTCTGGCTTGCTGGCGCAGGTAGGACGCCAGGGCTGTGAGTTGAACGTTGTCCAGGCTGGCGGCAAACGGCGGCATGACCGGTCCGGGTACACCCGGAGTTGTCGGCAGGCCTTCGAACACCGTTTTAAGGAAATTGCGCGGGCTCGGGGCTTGCAACGCGGACGTGCGATTCAGCCCCGGACGTCCGTCGATTTCGCGCATCGGCGCCGCTGGGGCGTGACAGCCAGCGCAGGCGCTGGCGAACAGCAGGGCGCCGCTGGTCTGGTCGTAGGTCTCAAAGCTCGCAGCGCCGGGTTGGGTTTCGGTGGTCACGGCCTTGGTTTGCAGGCTCAGCAAATACTCGGCAATCGCCTCTGCGTCACTGACTGGCAAGCGAGCCAGACTGAGGCTGACCGGGCGCATCGGGCCGGCGGCTGTGCCGTGCCCGTCTACCACTTCTGCCCGCAGATAGCGGACCAATTGCTCGCTGCTCCACGGGTTTGCGCGACGGGCCATGCCGAGCAGCGAAGGCGCCTCCCAGCCATCCACAACACCGCCCGCGAGGCTTTTACCGGACTTCTCGGCACCGATCAGGTTCAGCGGTGAATGACAGCCCGCGCAGTGGCCAGGCCCTTCAATCAGATAACGCCCGCGATTCCACGCTTCAGATTGCTGCGCCACAGGCGTCAGCGGCTTTGCATGCAGGAACAGCACATTCCAGAACGACACCAGCGGCCGGATGTTCATAGGGAAATTCATGCGGTTTTGCCTGGCCGGCGAGTCCACGGCAGGGCCGCTCATCAAGTACGCATACGCATCGGCAATGTCGCCTGCGGTCGTGCCGCGGTAGTGAACGTACGGGAAGGCGGGGTACAGGAAGTGGCCGTCGCGGGAGATCCCTTCACGCATCGCCCGCTCGAATGCCGGCAGTGACCATTGGCCAATACCGGTCTGCGGGTCGGGTGTGATGTTGGTGCTATAGAGCGTGCCGAACGGCGTCACCAACGCCAGTCCGCCAGTCATGTATTGACCGCCGGGACGCGTATGGCACACCGCACAATCGCCAGCCTCGACAACTCGCGCACCGCGCTGCAATTGCGCGGAATCGAACGCTCGCGGGCGCTCAATGGGCGCTATCGCCGGGCGCCACATCAGCATCGCCGCACCGATTGCGCCTATCGAAGCGAGGACGGCCGCGCTGATCCACAGGGGGCTGGACCTCAGGAGGTTGCCCTTCATGAGGATTGGAAGCGCGAGAGACGCACGGTGGGCATTGATGATGGATTCGGGATCATGAACAGCTCCTTGAGTAGCCGGGGAAGGGCGCTGATGGAGAGCCCTGCGCCAAGTGCCCAAGGGTAGAGAAGGCGCAAACGCCGGAGTATTGCCAAGTCGCGCAATAGCGCATTGCGCCAACAGCAACGCCGGGGTCGTTGCGGATGGCGCATCACTCCATTGCCCGGGGGATGGATTCTCTGCGTCGACCCGTGCCCTTAGCCTTGCCACCACTTTCCCGAACTCAACGAGGTGTCATGATGCTCACGGGCAACCCCGCAGCGGCGGCCAAGGCCGAACAGCCTGCTTCACTCTCCGGCCTGATGGTCGCGTTCCTGGCGTTTTGCTGCGGCGCGGTCGTGGCCAACCTCTATTACGCCCAGCCGATTGTCGAATTGATCGCGCCGCAGATCGGCCTGTCCAGCGCTAATGCCAGCCTGATCGTTTCACTCACACAGTTTGGTTATGCGTTGGGCCTGCTGTTGCTGGTGCCGCTAGCCGACCTGATGGAAAACCGGCGTCTGGTCGTGGGCTTCACCCTCGCGGCGAGCGTTACGCTGTTGTGTGCCGGGCTGACGCACTCGCCGTCGATGTTCCTCGTTTTTTCATTGCTGATCGGCCTTACTTCAGTCGCGGTGCAGATTCTGGTGCCACTGGCGGCGCACCTGACGCCTGAAGCAACGCGCGGCCGCGTGGTGGGAAATATCATGAGCGGGCTGCTGCTGGGCATTCTGTTGTCGCGTCCGCTGTCCAGCCTGCTGGTGGACGTGTTCGGCTGGCGCGGAGTGTTTTACAGCGCGGCGGCACTGATGGCGGTCATCGCCCTGATCACCGCGGCTGTGCTGCCGCGACGTATGCCGACGCATCAGGCGACTTACGTTGCGTTGATCGGCTCGGTGTTTGCCCTTGCTCGTCGCCACCCGCTGCTGCGTCAACGTTCGTTGTATCAGGGGTTGTTGTTCGCAAGCTTCAGCCTGTTCTGGACCCTCGCGCCCATTGAGCTGATGCGTAACCACGGTTTCAGCCAGGCGCAGGTCGCGATTTTTGCTCTGGTCGGAGCGGTAGGTGCCGTCGCTGCGCCGATTGCCGGGCGCTTGGCCGATGCCGGTCACAGCCGCCGCGGGACACTGGTCGCACTGCTGCTGGCACCGGTTTCATTGTTGATCGCCGCACTGCCCGGCAGCAGCTACCTGTGGCTGGTGGTGTGCGCGGTGTTGCTGGATTTCGCCGTGCAACTGAACATGGTGCTGGGCCAACGCGAGGTGTACGCCCTCGACCCGCATAGCCGGGCACGCCTCAATGCCGTGTACATGACCAGCATCTTCGTTGGCGGTGCCTTGGGATCGCTGGTGGCGAGCCCGCTCTACGAACACTTCGGCTGGAGCCTGTCTGCTGTGTCGGTGGCATTGCTCCCGGCTCTGGCCCTGACGATGTTCCTGGGTCGCAAGGCCAATGCCTGAGCGCCAGGCGCAGGGGAGTTCGGTGAAGCACGGTCATACAAGACGGCTGGCGAACGGTGATGCACAATCATCACCGTTCCTTTTCGACCGGGCTCCGCTTATGGACAAGTTGCTGGCACTGAAGATGTTTGTTGAAACCGTGCGTTGCGGCGGTTACTCCTCCGCGGCGCGCAAACTCGGGATCTCGACGTCTTCGGTCACTCGCCAAGTGGCGGGACTGGAAAACGAGCTGGGCGCCAGTCTGCTCAACCGCACGACACGCAACACCAGCGTGACCGTCGCCGGGCAAACCTATTTCGAAAAGGCCGTCGCCATCCTTGAGGCCATCGATGAAGCCGATGCCGTGGTCGCCGACCGTGGCAGCGAGGCGCAAGGACGCCTGCGGATCAGTGTCCCCGTCGAGTTTGGTCGGCGGATCATCGCGCCACATCTGAGCCGATTGCTCGAGCGTCATCCTGGACTGGAAATAAGCGTGTCGTTGAGCGATCAGGTCAGTGACCTGTTGAGCGAGCAGATCGATGTGTCCGTGCGTCTCGGATCGTCGGTGGTCAGTGAGGACATCGTCAGTAAACGGGTAGGGGCCTTCCAGCGCTGGGTGGTGGCCAGCCCGGATTACCTGAGCCGTCATGCGTCGCCGTGTCATCCCCGTGACTTGCTCGAGCACCAATGCTTGCGCTTCGATTACGGTGGTTCGCATCATCACTGGACGTTCCAGGGCGACGAGCAAACTATCCAGCTCAACGTGCACGGCCGCCTGCAAAGTAACAACGCCGACATCCTGCGAGAAGCGGCAATCGCTGGCGGCGGGGTGACCCTTCTGGCCGACTGGCTGGTGCGCGACGATGTCGCCGAAGGCCGGCTGACACGTTTGTTGGAGCATTACGAAGTCAATCCCGGCAGTGCGAGCAGTTGCATCAATGCGCTGTATTTGCCCAATCACCGGGGTTCCAGCCGCATCAATGTGTTCATCGATTTTCTTGAGGAGATCCTCACTTCTGGTCGATTGAATAACCGATAGTCCCCTGGGTGGCAGACATAAGTGCGTGCCGCCTGAAGGGAAGGGCTGCAATCGACATTGAACACGTCCGGCGTGAAGAGCCCTGCCGCTGGCAGTGGGACGCAACGCAGCGCGTTTCATTGCATCGGCACTTAGAGGCGGCAGGTGAACATCAGCTGTACTGATTTGCCGAACCAGCAGCGGATTTTAGCTTTCTGGAATGGGTCAGTTGATAAGCAATTGCCAACCAAATGAACCACCCTGGCATGACCAGTAAGGCAATACGAGTGTCAGGTCTTAATGCCAGCAGGCAGAGAACAAACCCCAGGAACGCCAGGGAGAACCAGGCCATCGGCACGCCACCAGGCATCTTGTAGGTCGATTGCGCATGCAGGTCGGGTCGGCTTTTGCGATAGGCAATGTACGACGCGAGGATGGTCGACCAAGTGAAAATCACCAGGATCGCCGACACGGTAGAGACGATGGTGAACGCTGTCATGACTTCCGGAACGATGAACAGCAGCAGTACGCCCACCAACATCAACAGTGTCGTGAACGCCAGGCTTAGCAAGGGCACGCTACTGCTCGACAGGCGCCGAAAAATCCCCGGAGCGTTGTCGTGATTAGCCAATCCAAACAGCATACGACTGGATGAAAATACGCCACTGTTAGCCGATGAGGCGGCAGACGTCAGCACCACAAAGTTAACGATACCTGCTGCTGCGGGAAACCCTGCAACCAGAAACAGTTCGACGAAGGGGCTCTTGCTGGGCGAAACCTGCTGCCAGGAAGTCACTGCAATAATGCAGGCCAGTGCCAACACATAAAACAGGATGATTCTCAGCGGTATCGAATTGATGGCTTTAGGCAGGGTCTTCTCGGGGGAACGGGTTTCGGCGGCAGCGATGCCGATCAGCTCGGTGCCGGCAAATGAGAAGATGGCCATCTGGAAACCGGCGAAGAAACCGAACAAGCCGTTAGGGAAGGTTGCCTGTTTATCCAGCAGGTGGCTCAGGGATGCCGTGACGCCATTGGGTGAGACAAAGGAGCTGGCAATCAGCACCATGCTGACCCCAATCAGGGTGACGACAGCAATGATCTTGATGATTGCGAACCAGAACTCCACTTCACCGAAAAGCCTCACGGTCAGCACGTTCAAGGCAAACAACGTCATTAGCATACCGATGGCCGGTATCCAGGCGGGTACATCGGGGAACCAGTACTGAAAGAATCCGCCGACCACCACGGCATCGCCCACCACCGCTACGCTCCAACTCAGCCAGTACGACCAACCGAGGAAAAATGCCGCTCGCGGGCCGAGGTAAGCACCGGCAAAATCCGCGAAGCTTTTGAAGTTCAAGTTGGACAGCAACAGTTCGCCCATGGCGCGCATGACGAAGTAGACGAACATCCCGATGATCATGTAAATGAGGATGATCGACGTGCCCGAGAGGGCAATGATCTTCCCGGAACCCATGAACAGGCCTGTACCGATGGCACCTCCCATGGCCATTAATTGAATGTGACGATTGCTGAGCGTGCGCTGCAGCGCGGGTTGTTCAACCCGCTCGGATGGAGTCGATTTCATTACAAAACCTCTTGATTTTATGTTTTTGAGTTTTGGCAGAAAGTGGGTGTCTAGCGTTCTTGTTAGAGATGCAACGGCTACTGACGGTGGTGGTTTGGGGGTGGCAGGGTTTCTCCTCCGCTAACAAGGTGCACGGCCCATTGGCACTTGCTCAGGGGGCTATCAGCTGACTGTGCGCAGGCGCGAGAGAACTGCTGGTTGCTGCCCAAGCAGTTGGTAGAGATTTTTTATGTTGGCAGGCGTCGGCACCAGATGGATGCGCTCACCGATGGCATGCTTGCGCGCCAGGTCGTGCACGTAGCGCAGTGATGAAAAGTCTTCCAGGGCAAAACCCACCGAATCGAAAACGGTGACCTGTGCGTCGTTCTCGCGGCCCGGGACTTCACCCTGAACAATCCTGAAAAGCTCCACGACGGGAAAGTCAGGCTCCAGTTGTTGAATATCGCCTTCAATCCGGGTTTGAGGTTCAAACTCAACGATGACCCGGGCATTGCGCAGAATGTCGGCGTGCAGTTCGGTTTTCCCCGGGCAGTCACCGCCGACGGCATTGATATGCATGCCGGGCTCGATCATCTCGGGCGTCAGAATCGTCGCATAGGCTTTGTCTGCGGTAACTGTGGTGACGATGTGCGCGCCCTTGACCGCTTCCTGTACCGAGTTGACCAGAATCACCTCGATATCCGGGAATGCGGACAGGTTGTGCTTCAACTTGAGTGAAGCGTCGCGATCGATATCGAAAATACGTAGTTCCTTGATGGACAGCATTTCGTGGAAGGCGAGGGCCTGAAATTCGCTCTGAGCGCCATTGCCGATAATTGCCATGATGCTTGCACCGGGGCGCGCCAGAGACTGCGCGACCAAGGCAGAGGTCGCGGCAGTGCGCACGGCTGTGGTCAGCGTCAGTTCACTGAGCAGGGTTGGATAGCCACTGTGGACATCGGCCAGGACACCGAAGGCCATGACCGTCAGCAAGTCCCTTTGACCGTTGTCCGGGTGTCCATTCACGTATTTGAACGAGTACTGTTGGCCATCGTCGGTCGGCATCAACTCGATCACACCGGCGGCCGAATGATTGGCGGTGCGAGGTGACTTATCAAACTGTGCCCAGCGTGAATAGTCAGCTTCGATGTAAGCCGCCATTTCGCGGATAGCCCGGCGGATTCCCACCTTGGCGAACAGGCGTGCGGCATGATCGACATCGATAAAAAGAGTCATGTTTTTATTCTCCGATTCAATAGTTGAAGCGCTGCGATTCAGGGGATGAATCAGGCGCGTTTGCTCTCGTAGCCATGCAGCACGTTGACCGCATTGATCCCGATTTCATCGACCATGTAGCCACCTTCCATCACAAACAGGGTGGGGCAGCCCACGCCTGCTATCAGCTCGCCGATGCCGATGAAGTCTTCGCTTTCCAGCAAGAAGTGGCTGATGGGGTCGTCCTTGAACGTGTCGACGCCCAGTGAAATAACCAGCACTTCAGGGGCAAATTGCTGGAGTTTCTTGCAGGCGTGGAGCAAGGCGTTGCGGTAGCTTTCCCACGTGGTGTTCTTCGGCAGCGGATAGTTCAGGTTGTAACCTTCGCCGTGGCCGGCGCCGACTTCGTGGCGGTAGCCTGAGTAGTACGGATAGGACACCGTCGGTTCGCCGTGCAGCGAGACAAACATGACGTCACTGCGCCCGTAGAAAATATTCTGGGTACCGTTGCCATGATGAAAGTCGACATCCAGTACCGCGACACGTTTGGCACCTTGGGTAATGGCCTGCTGTGCGGCAATGGCTGCGTTGTTCAGATAGCAATAGCCGCCCATGTATTCACGTGCTGCGTGATGGCCGGGCGGACGGCATAGGGCAAAGGCACTGTCGTGGCCTTCATCGATCAGCGCCAGTCCGGTCAGCGCGATATCGGCGCTGGTTTTTACCGCGTGCCATGTGGTGGCGGTAATCGGGGAGCCGGCGTCCATGGCGTAGAAACCCAGTTTGCCGTCGATGAAAGTCGGCACTTGCTCGTTGGCCAGATCACGCACTGGCCATACCAGCGGCAAGGCATCGTGGGTGCGCCCGGTTGCGCACCATTCAGACCAGGCAGATTCCAGAAAAGTTACGTAGCGCTCGCTGTGCGCGTTGACATAGCACGACCGATCAAATGCTTGCGGTTCGATGATCTGGCCAAGCCCTACCTGTTTGACCCGATGATGGACGGTATCGGCCCGACTGGGCTGTTCGAAGGACGGCTTGAGCACGCCGTCTTTCAATTCGGTGCCGTGGTGCAAACGGTGGGAATCACTGAAAACTGTAAACATTGTGCGCATCCGTTGATGTAAGCCAGTGCAAATATTCTGTTCCGGCTGGGGTGCGCTTTCTTTGCTTTGTTTTCGTGGTTTACTAGATTAATCGGGAATTTTTACTCAGGAATGGCGTAATGCAGAAAAAATCATCCAAACGCATCAGTCTCGACGACACCGACCTGGCGATTCTCGCGTTGCTGCAGGAGGACGCGAGTATTTCCAACGCCGAGCTCAGTGAGCGGCTGTCGTTAAGCCTTACGCCTTGCTGGCGGCGGCGTAAGAGAATGGAGGAGGCGGGCGTGATAAAGGGCTACCAAGCCATCCTTGATCGACGAATGCTGGGGCTGGATATCATGGCGTTCGTGCACATCCGTTTTTCCACCCACGCCGATCACGCTCCGGACGCCTTCGAGGCGGTGATTGCGCAATTGCCCCAAGTGTTGTCCTGTCACAAGATCACCGGGGATGCCGATTACGTGCTGCAAGTGCTGGCAGAAGATCTTGATAGCTACAGTGACTTTATCGAGCAGGTTCTCAGGCGTCAGGTGGGTATTGCCTCCATCCAGTCCAGTTTGTCGTTACGCGAGGTCAAGACCAGTAGCCGTATCGCGATACCCCAATCGAGCAAGGGGTAAAACGATTGAGGTAGTCCGGAGCCCCGACGATGACCCAGGCAACATTGGGCGACAGCCGCCGAACAATCATGTCCTCCTGAAAAACAGATCAGAAGGTGTAAAGCTAATTCAGGACTACACACAGCCATTAAAAAAAGCAGCCCTTTGGCACCGATAACATCGTTTCTCGGGCGCACCGCTTTTCAATATATTGGCCGCCAGATCTGGTGAATGACTCAACACTCACCACCCTCAGTGCGAGTAGTCTTAATGAACAATAAACCTGACAACGCAGGGCTTGATAACGCCGGAGCGGGGACCCGAGCGGTCTGGGGCGGGGAGCAAGTCAGGCACCCCTACAACGCCACTCAAACACCGATCGTGGTCAGTGCCGCTTACGGTTACGACGACATCGACGTCTGGTACGACGTTGCGTTGGGCAAGACGCCGGGCTTTATCTACAGCCGCATGAGCAACCCGACGGTCGAGATCCTCGAAGCAAAAATTCGTGAGTTGGAAATGGCCGAGTCCGCCGTGGCCTTCAGCAGCGGCATGGCGGCGATCAGCAGTGTGCTTTTCACCTTCCTGGCCAATGGCGATCGTGTGGTGTCAACCAAGGACAGCTACGGTGGCACCAACAAGATTTTCGAAGAATTCCTGCCGCGTACAGGTGTGGAGGTGACCTTGTGCGAGACGTTCGATCACGAGGAAATCGAGCGTGAAATCGCCAAAGGCTGCCAGTTGGTGTACCTGGAAACGCCGACCAACCCGACCCTGAAAATACTCGATATCCAGCGTCTGGTAGCTGCAGCCAAGCGCGTCGGTGCCGTGGTGGTGGCGGACAACACCTTTGCCACGCCGTTGAATCAAAACCCCCTGGCGTTAGGTGTGGACGTGGTCATCCACAGCGCGACCAAGTTCCTCAGTGGCCATGGCGATGTGCTCGGCGGTCTGGTATGCGGTAACGAATCCTTGATGGCCAAGGTTCGTCATTACCGGGAAATCAACGGTGCGACGCTCGACCCGTTCTCGGCCTACATGATCATCCGGGGCATGAAAACGCTGGTGCTGCGCATGCGTCAACAGCAACGCAGTGCCCGTGTCCTGGCGGAGTTCCTCTGCACCGAACCGTTGGTGGAGTCGGTCAATTATCCCGGCTTGCCCGGTCATCCGAACCACGCTGTGGCGTGCACGCAAATGTCCGGCTTCGGCGCCATCGTCAGTTTTGTTCTGGTCGGTGGGATGGACACGGTCAAGGTGCTCTTGCCACGTCTGCGATTCGCCCACTGCGCGGGCAATCTCGGTGCAGTGGAAACCATTTACGGCCCGGCCCGGACCACCAGCCATGTCGAGAACACGATGGAGGAACGACTGGCTCTGGGTATCTCCGAAGGACTGGTGCGGATATCGGTCGGCATTGAAGACACTGACGATCTGCTCGACGATTTGAAGCAGGCGTTCGCTTTTGTCAGGTGTTCACGCGATGAGCTGGCACAGGCAAACACACAGCACTCAAACAACAAAACGTGCATCGAGGCAGCAAGCTGAAGTTTTAACGTTAGTACCTCACGACAAGGCCGTTAGTGAGGCGTTCATGAAGTGGAATAATAATAAAACTAGTGGCGACCTGTTTTTACTCTGCCCCGTAACTCATCGCAGACGTTAATGCGCGCCCTAACAACTTTCATGAGAACAACCATGTCCATAAAAGAAGAACAACTCAACACACGTACCGGTTTTAAACAGGAAATGCAGACGCGCCATATTGTCATGTTGGCATTGGGTGGTGTCATTGGTACCGGGCTGTTTCTCACGTCCGGGTACACCGTGAACCAGGCCGGTCCGTTAGGTGCGGTTATCGCTTACATCATCGGCGCACTCATGGTTTACATGGTCATGATGTGCTTGGGCGAATTGGCGGTACAGATGCCGGAAACCGGTTCGTTCAGCACTTATGCCACGCGTTTTCTCGGACCCGGCACCGGCTATACCGTGGCGTGGCTGTATTGGCTGACCTGGACTGTGGCAATCGGCTCTGAATTCACCGCCGCCGGGATTCTGATGGCGCGTTGGTATCCCGATACACCGGTATGGATTTGGAGTGCGCTGTTCGCAGGCTTGGTGTTTCTGACCAACGTGATATCGGTGCGCTTGTTCGCTGAGACCGAATTCTGGTTGTCACTGGTCAAAGTGGTGACCGTGGTGGTGTTTCTGCTAATCGGTGGTGGCGCGATTCTCGGCCTGCTGCATATCGATCAGGCTCACAGTATCGGGCTGAGCAACTTCACTCGCGAGGGGCTTTTCCCTACCGGTTTCATGCCGATTGCCATGACGTTACTGGCGGTCTCCTTTGCGTTCTCCGGCACTGAACTGATCGGCATCGCCGCGGGTGAAACCAAGGACCCCCAGCGCAATGTGCCGCGTGCCATTCGCACTACCGTGCTACGTCTGGCAATCTTTTTCGTGGGGACCATTTTCGTCCTGGCGACCTTGTTACCCCGTGAACAGGCCGGGCTCGTAGAGAGTCCATTCGTCACCGTGTTCACCTACATCGGGATTCCGTACTCCGCAGACATCATGAACTTCGTGATCATCAGTGCCCTGTTGTCGGCCGCCAACTCCGGTTTGTACGCTGCTTCACGGATGCTCTGGACCCTGAGTGACCAAGGTCACCTGCCCAAACAGTTCTCGGCCCTGACCCGCATGGGCACACCACTCAACGCCATTATCGTCAGCATGGCCGGTGGTGCTGCCTCGTTGCTCAGCAGCGTGTTTGCCGCCGACACCATCTATCTGGCACTGGTGTCGATCTCCGGTTTGGCAGTGGTGGTGGTGTGGATGAGCATCGCCGCGAGCCAGATTGCTTTCCGCCGTCACTATGTGGCCAATGGCGGCGATGTCCGCGACCTTAAGTTCCGCGTCCGGGGTTATCCGTGGGTGCCGTTGGGAGCGCTGGTCTGCTGCAGCCTGGCGTGTGTCGGGATTGCTTTCGACCCTGAACAGCGGGTGGCTCTGTACTTCGGTTTGCCATTCATCGCCTGGTGCTATTTCGTGTATTACATTACCCGCAAAAGCCGCGAGCGACGCTTGTCGGTTACCCCCTTGGCACAACCGTCCGATGCGTTCTAGGCACTGTCGACGGGGTGGGCAAGCGTGCTCGGTGGAGGGGGCGTCATTGAGGTTCAGACCATGAAGCAAAAGACGTTACCCCCATTGAACTGGTTGCGGGCATTCGAGGTGTCCGCCCGTTGCCTGAACTTCACTCACGCTGCTGAAGAACTGTTTTTGACCCAGGGTGCGGTAAGCCAGCAGATCCGCCAATTGGAAAGCCATCTGGGGGTGGCGCTGTTCAAGCGTTTGCCCCGTGGCCTGGGGCTGACCGAGGAAGGTCAGGCCTATCTGCCGGTCGTGCAGGATGCAATCACTCGACTGTCGGTGGGGACCAACGAGATTTTTGGCCAGCACAAACGCCGGCCGATCAAGGTGCGCGGCAGCCTGGCGTTTTTCGTGCACTGGCTGGCACCCAAGCTGGTGGATTTTCGCCAGGCCCATCCACAGGTCGACATCCGCTACATCAGCAACATCTGGGTTAAAGAACTGGATGGTGAGGACGACATGGAAATTCGCTGGGGCCATGGTCAATGGCCCGGCCTGGTGTCGCAGCGCCTGACTTGGGACACCTTGTTTCCGGTCTGCTCGCCAGCCCTGATGGCGAGCTCGCCGCTGACGGTGCCGGCGGACGTGGCGAACCATCCGTTGTTGCATGTCCTGGGTTACGAAGAGGGTTGGGGTTACTGGTTGAACATGGTCGGTGCGGACACCGTCGATTCGTCGACCGGCATGCAGTTCGACACACTGATTTCCACCTTGCGCATGGCCGAGTTGGGACAGGGGATTGCCCTGGCCCGGTCCTCGATGGTTGAAGAGATGCTTCAGGACGGACGACTGGTCGAGCCTTTCGACCAGCGCATCGAAGCCAGCGAGTCGTTTTACCTCGTACGCGGTTCCGGGGCCGACCAGCACCCTGACGCGGTCATGTTTTCCACCTGGCTGGTCGAGCAGGCACATCGTTTCAAATGAATGGCCGGAGCCAACCATGCGCTATGTAAGTACCCGAAATTCGGCCGTTCAGGTCGATTTCGAAAGGGTCGTGTTGTCTGGGATTGCCGAGGACGGTGGGTTGTTCGTGCCGCTCGAACTGCCACTGTTCGAACCGCAGGACATCGCCAACTGGTCGACGTTGCCCTATGACGAACTGGCCTATCGAGTGATGAGTCCGTTTGTTGGCGAGGCAATCCCCGAGGCAGACCTCAGATGCATGCTCAAGGAGGCTGGCAGCCAATTCAGCCATCGATCCCTGGCACCTTTGCATCAGGTGGATCGCAACGAATGGGTATTGGAGCTGTTCCATGGACCGACCCGCTCCTCGAAGGATTTTGCCGCCCAGTTGCAGGCACGGCTGGTGCAATACTTTCTGCGCAAACGCGGGCGTCGCGCGGTGGTGCTCGGTGCCACCAACGGCGATACCGGACTCGCCGCCATCGAGGCATTCAAGCACTGCGACGAAACGGACGTGGTGGTGTTTTACCCGGAGGCAGGTGTACCGCAAGACCAACTCCAGCATCTGCAAGCGGTGGCGCATCCCAAGGTTCATCAGTTCGCAGTGAATGGCAGCTTCGACGAGTGCCAGGCCATCGTCACCCGGCTTTTCCTTCAGTGGCCGTACACGCAGCACGAGGCGATCAGTTTCAACTCCAGCAACTGGGTCAGTGTGTTGGCGCAACTGGTGTTTTATTTCCACGCCGTGCTGCAACTGGGGGGCGGTCAGCGTCCGATTGGTTTCAGCGTGCCAGCCGCGAGTTTTGCCGAGGTCTATGCCGGTTACATCGCGCAGAAAATGGGCTTGCCGATCACTCAGATAATCGTTGCGACCAACCAGAATGACGCGTTGCATCAGTTGTTTCTGAAGAACCACTACTCCAGGTTGCGAGCCAACAAGACCTTGTCGCCGGCCATGGACCTGTCGATCTTTTCTAACCTGGAACGTTTTCTCTGGGAACTCTACGGGCATGACGATCAGGCCGTGAGCGCGCTGATGGCAACGTTCGAATCCAGCGGCGAGATGACCATCGCCAACGAGTTCTGGTTGCAGGCACGGATGATCATCGACTCTTACGCGGTCAGTGATGAGGAGACACTGAAGGAAATCACCTCGCTGTATCGCGACACCGGTTACGTCATCGACCCGCATACCGCCACCGGTGTCCTCGCGGCCAGGTTGTATCGCCGAAGCCTGGTGGCGCCGATGGTTACCCTGGGGGAAATCTCGCCGGCCAAATCGGCGGTGCTGCTCGGCGAGCTGGGGATCAGCACGCCGGCGCAACACGGTCCGGTCGCGGAGCAAGGGCCGGCGCAGCTTTGCCGGATTCAACCGGACGACCTCGACACCATCCATCAACTGCTCGGCGCGCTGTGAAGGCGCAGCAACAGGAGGCCAAGTGAAGCGAATTCTGGACCCTCTCGATGAACACATCATCGCGGAACTGCGGCTCAATGCCCGGGCTGCCCACGCCGAGCTGGCTGCGAAGGTCAACCTGTCGCGCAATGCCGTGCGCCAGCGCATTGAACGGCTTGAGCGCGACGGGGCGATACAGGGTTATACGATACGCACGGGGGAGGGGCGACAAGCTTCTTCGAATATCAATGCGGTGATTTTCGTCTACCGCTATGACCGCATGCGCGGCGCGGAAGTGCTGCAGGCCCTGCGGGCAATACCGGAAGTCATTCAGTGCGATGTGATGAGTGGCGAGTTCGATCTGATGTTGCGGGTCGGCGCTGCCAGTCCGGAGCGGGTGCATAAGGTCTGGAATGAAATCTCCGCGTTGCCCGGGGTGGAAAACACCGTGACCTCATTCGTGCTGTCGTCCGTCGTTTAACCCCTTTGTCGTTCTAAAAAAAGCCAACCTGTGTTGGCTTTTTTTATGCCTGGCGTTTTGCCCGGGTGCTGGTCAAAACGCCCACAAAATAGAGCAAATTGGCCTATTTCACTGCCCTGGTCGCGTCCCTAACCTAGAGCCCAACAACCCATCACCCGGATCAAGGGCATAAAAAAATGACTGAATACAAACTGGCGCTGGTCGGCTTCGGCGGTGTGAACCGGGCATTGGCTCAGATGATTGCCGAACGTAACGAAAACTGGAAAACCGAACTGGGTTTTACCCTGAAAATCGTTGGCGTGACCGACCTGTTTCTCGGCTCGGTGATTGGCCGCGAAGGGCTGGACGCCGCGTTGCTGGCCAAGCTGCCGGCAGTCAAAGGTGCATTGGCGCAGTTGCCGGGTGGCGCAGCTGAGGCCCTGAACGAAGCGGTGATCAAGGATTGCGGTGCAGACATCATTGTCGAGGCCACCTTCACCAATCCGGTGGACGGCGAGCCGGCCACCTCGTTCTGCCGTTGGGCGCTGGAACGCGGCAAACATGTAGTCACCACTAACAAGGGACCCATTGCCTTGCACGGCGCCGAGCTGAAAGCACTGGCCCGACGCAATAACGTCGCCTTTGAATACGAAGGTTCGGTGATGAGTGGCACGCCGGTTATTCGCGTAGCCAAGCAGTCGCTGGCAGGCAGTTCGATTGTCGGTTTCGAGGGGATTCTCAACGGCACGTCCAACTTCGTTCTTACCTGTATGGAAGGTGGATTGGGGTTTGCCGAAGCGGTCAGTAAAGCTCAGGAGTTGGGGTACGCCGAAGCCGATCCGACGGCGGATGTCGAGGGGCATGACGTGCGCCTCAAAGTGGTGATCCTGGCCAATGAACTGCTGGATGCCAAGCTGAACGTCAGCGATGTCAGGTGCAGCGGTATTTCCTCACTCGACCTTGGCGACATCGAAAAAGCCCGGCAGGACGGGGCTCGCTGGAAGCTTATTGGCGCGGCCACGCGGCATGCCGATGGTTCGATCAGCGCCAGTGTCGAACCGCGTCTGTTGAAACACGATCATCCGCTGGCCGGTATTTCCGGCGCCACCAATGCCGTGTCGTTTACCACCCATCTGCTCGGCGCGGTGACGGTTTCGGGGCCGGGGGCAGGGCGCATGGAAACAGCGTTTGCGCTGCTGTCTGACATCATCAGCATCCATCAGTCTGTTGCACACAACTAGGAGAATGCCTGTGAACCTATCGCGTCTGGCCCTGGCTGTTGTGGAGCCACAAATCGAAGTCTTTAACCCCTTTGACGGCACCGTCATCGGGACCGTCGCAGATGTCTGTGCGTCGCAAGTGCCGCAGTTGCTGGAGACCGGGCGCAGCGGTGCGCGAGTGTGTGCCGGGTTACCGCGTCATCGTCGGGCACGCATTCTCGAACAAGCTGCATTGAACATCGAGCGTGATGCCCAAGCGTTTGCCCGGCTGATCGTCGCCGAAGCCGGCAAGACCTTCAAGCAGGCTGAAAAAGAAGTCAAACGCTGCGTCAACACCCTCAAGCTTTCTGCCGAAGAGGCCAAGCGTAATGCCGGGGAAGTGGTGCCTTTCGACGCCTATGAGGGCTCCGAGTCGCGCCAAGGCTGGTTTTCCCGCGAACCCTTGGGCCTGATCGTTGCGATCACCCCGTACAACGATCCGTTGAATCTGGTGGCGCACAAGCTCGGTCCCGCCATTGCCGGCGGCAACGCGGTGATTCTCAAACCGTCTGAGCTGGCGCCGTTGTCGGCCATCAAGCTGGTGTCGTATCTGGTCATGGCAGGGCTACCCGAATCGGTGGTCACGGTCGCCACCGGGGGCGCGGAACTGGGCAAGGCCTTAGTGGCCTCACGTGAGGTGCGGATGATTTCCTTTACTGGCGGCTTCGTCACCGGGGAGCAGATTGCACGCACGGCCGGCCTGAAGAAGCTCGCCATGGACTTGGGCGGCAATGCGCCGGTGATCGTCATGGGCGACTGCGACCTTGAGGCCGCCGTCGAGAGTTGCTTGTCAGGGGCCTTCTGGGCAGCGGGGCAGAACTGCATAGGCACTCAGCGTTTGCTGATTCAGGCGTCGATTTATGAAGCGTTCCGTGAGCGTTTTGTCAGCCAGGCCAAGGCGCTTGTGAACGGCGACCCTATGCGTGCCGACACTGATATCGGCCCGATGATTACCCCGCAAGCTGCGCAGAATGCCGAGCAAGTGGTGAACGACGCGTTGCAAGAGGGCGCCACATTGCTCTGCGGCCATCGGCGCCAAGGCTCGTGCTACGCCGCTACGGTATTGGAAAACGTCGATCATTGCAGTCGGCTGTGGCGCACCGAAGTCTTCGCGCCGGTGGTGGTTTTGCAGCTTTTCGAAACCTTCGATGAGGCCATCGCATTGGCCAACGAGCCCGAATACAGCCTGCATGCGGGGATCTTCACCAATGATCTGGCAACGGCCATGAGCGCCGCACGAAGAATCGAAGCCGGGGGTGTGATGATCAACGACTCCTCCGACTACCGCTTCGATGCGATGCCGTTTGGTGGCTCCAAATACGGCAGCCTGGGCCGGGAAGGGGTGCGCTTCGCCTATGAGGAAATGACCCAACCCAAGGTGGTGTGCCTGAACACGCTGGGTTAATCGATTCGAGGAACATCTAATCAGGTCGTTTTGCATTGGGAAGGTCTGGTCACCCGCCCAATGCATTTTTTTTCTGGCGATAGCTGCATTTATTGCCAATTAAGAGGTCTCTCAGAACTTGAAGGTGTATCGAAAGATCAGACGATTTTCGTTGGCGCTGTCGGCGTAGGTGGAACGATTCGTGGAGTTGCGCCACTGTGCCGATACGTTCTTGAGCGGGCCACTTTGTACGGTGTAAGTAATGTCGGTGACGCGCTCCCACTCTTTGCCATCCTGCCCTTGAGATCGAAGGTTGGCAGCCAGGGATGTTCCCAAACGTGCAGGGTCTACTTCGTCGCCTTTTACATACTTCAGGCCCAGGGTCAGGCCGGGTAAACCGGCGGCTGCGAAATCAAAATCGTAACGTGCGATCCAGACGCGCTCGTCCGGTGCTGTAAAGGTACTGACCAACGACTCGCCGAACAGATAGGTATCAGCGCCATTCACCATGGCGAACGACGTTTCGCCCCAGGCTTTCTGAAAGCCGACGCCAAACGTATGGCCGCTCTGACGGTAGGAGAACATCGTACTGAGCGTGCGGTTGTCCACTTCACCCAGGCTTTCATCCCCGGTTTCGCTGGCAGCAAAGTAGCGAATGTCAGAGATCACCGATCCGGTTCCCAGCGCTCGTTCGTACTTCAAGCCGAAAAAATTCGAGCGGTAGAGGTCTTCCAGTTCGGCCACATGGTAGCTGAGCGAAAGTTGCGGCATCACTTTGTAGTCAAAGGCCAAATAGGTGTAGTGATCGGCCTGTACCGGCTTGTATCCGAACGTGGTCAGGGATTCAAAGTCCGTAGAGTTACGCTGCTTCACGGCGTTAATGCGTAAAGCACTGAAGGTCAAAGGTTCGAGGTCTTTAGAGATCAGCATTCCACCGCGGAACACCTGTGGGAGCAGGCGGCTGTTGTTGCTGGATAACAGGGGCAGCACGGGATTGAGACCACCGATGCGTAGTTCGCTGCGTCCCAGGCGAGCCTTGGCGGTTGGAATGAACTTGCTGTACTCGTCATTCACATTGCGCTGCGAATCAAAGGCCAGCAGGCCGGAACCGGTCCGGTCGGGACTGGAGTCCAGTTTGACCCCGAGCAGGCCGAGCGCATCGACGCCAAAGCCCAGCGTGCCCTGGGTGAAGCCCGACTGCACGTTCAAGATGAAACCTTGGGCCCATTCATCGCGTTTGGATTGGCTGGCGCCTTCGTTGCGAAAATCACGGTTGTAATAGAAGTTACGTAATTCAAGGCTTGTCTGCGTGTCGCCGATGAAGTCTGCAAAGGCGTTGGGGATCGCGCAAGTGAACACGATTGTCGAGAACGATGTCATGCGTTTTTTTGACATGTCTAATGCACCATTTGTTGTTGTTTTTGGTGTCGGCAGCGCGCACCTCTCCCTGAGAGAGCGACGCGGCTGCGCTCCGCACGTTGATGAATGTGTGGGTGTCAGTTGTGCAGGATCAGCGTGATTCGAGCGAGATCACGCAGGTGTCAGCCACTTGAAGCCAGTCGTACGATCGCTTCCTGACTGCCGGCCTGTTGGCGAAGAATGAACTTCTGGATTTTTCCGGTGGCCGTTTTTGGAAGCTCCATGAAGATCACCCGGCTTGGGCACTTGTAGCGGGCCAGGCGTGCCTGGCAATACGCGATGAGTTCCGCTTCTGTAGGGGAGAGGGCTTCGCTTTTCAGTTCGATAAAAGCGCAGGGCACTTCGCCCCATTTATCGTCCGGCTGCGCGACCACGGCGGCATGAAGTACCGCTGCATGGCTATGGAGGATGTCTTCAATTTCGACGGAGGATATATTTTCGCCACCCGAAATGATGACGTCCTTGCAACGGTCGGTGATCTGCATGTAACCGTCTGCATGAACCACTGCGACGTCACCGGTATGAAACCAGCCGCCCTCGAATGCCTTTTGCGTGGCGGTCTGGTTTTTCAGGTAGCCCATCATCACGGTATTGCCTCGCAGCAGCAGTTCGCCGGTGGTCTGGCCATCATGGGGGACGGGTTGTAGCGTTTGCGGGTCCGCGACCATCAAGCCTTCAAACGCTGCAGCACGTGCGCCTTGTCGAACACGCATTTTCGCTTTGTCTCGATCGGGGAGCTCATCCCATCCGTCCTGCCACACGCAGCTGATCGGCGTGCCCGCCACTTCAGTAATGCCATACACATGGTCAACCTGAAAACCCATCGATACCACCGCGTCCAGCACGGTTGCAGGTGGCGGGGAACCTGCCGTCAATACGCGAACCGGGTGGGGCAGCGCGGGGGAATCGGATGCATTGGCGATCATGGCCATCACCGTGGGGGCCGCGCAGAAATGATCAACCTGGTGTTTGGCAATCGCGTCGAGCACCGTTTCTGCCGATACCTTGCGCAGGCACACATGGGTGCCGGCCGCTGCCGTGATCGCCCATGTGAAGCACCAGCCGTTGGCGTGGAACATGGGTAACGTCCACAGGTATCGAGGCGCTTGCGGGAGCGACCAATTGGTCATCTGTAACAGGCTCATCAAGTAGGTGCCACGGTGGCTGACTACCACGCCTTTCGGGTCTCCCGTGGTGCCCGAGGTGTAATTGAGGGCGATAGCTTGCCACTCGGTATTCGGCCAAAGCCCTTCGAAATTCTCGTCGCCCTCGGCGAGCAGTGTTTCGTAGTCGGGCATCTGCGAGTCGACGCACACGGCGGCCAGGTGATCGCGAATGTTGATCACTGCCGGGCGGCATTCGAGTCGCTCAAGGGCCGCGCAGGCAACGGCCATGTACTCACAATCGACCAGCAGCAACTTGCATTCGCTGTGACGCAAAATAAACGCAATGCCTTCGGCGTCCAGGCGATGGTTAATCGTGTTGAGGATGGCGCCCGATAACGGAATCCCGAAATGCGCTTCGACCATCGCCGGCGTGTTGGGCGAGAGGATGGAGACCGTATCGCCTGGAAGGATCCCTCTGCCCACCAGCGCCGATGCAAGCCGGTAGCAGCGCTCGCGGGTTTGCGCCCAAGTCCTCTGCAGCTCGCCATGGACAATGGCGACGCGTTCGGGGTGAACCAGTGCGGCTCTATCCAAAAAGCCGAGGGGTGTCAGCGGGACATGGTTCGCCGGACTCTGATCGAGTCCGTGAGTGTAGGCACCAGTAATCATGGACAGGTCTCCTTATTATTATGAAAAACGGCGAAAGCGCTGACCGGCTCACGGGCCGTGACCAGCGTGTTTTCAATGGACGCGGGATCGGCGTAGCCAAGGCTCATGCCGCACACCAGCATTTGCCCGGCCGGAATGCCCAGAACCTCTGAAATGACTTTGTGATATTTGAGAAAGGCGGCTTGTGGGCACGTGTGCAAGCCTCGACCGCGAGCCGCCACCATCACGCTTTGCAGGAACATGCCGTAATCCAGGAGGCTGCCCTGCTCAAGCACTTTGTCCAGCGTAAACAGCAGGCCAACCGGTGCATCGAAGAACCGGTAGTTGCGTCCGTGCTGTTGGTGCATGCGTTGCTTGTCACCCTTGGCGATCCCCAGCAGCCCGTAGAGATCCCAACCTACTTTGCGCCTGCGATCGACGTAGGGTGTGACCCATTCACGCGGGTAGTACTCGTAGGGATCTTGCGTATCGCTACTGAGCTGCGGATCGTTGTCGATGGCTTCGATCGCCACCGACAGACGTTCCTTCACGTCGCCGGTGACGACGTGAACGCGCCACGGTTGCATGTTGACCCCCGAGGCACTGAAGCGCGCGATGTCCAGAATCGCTTCGATTTCTTCACGCGACACGGCCGTCGGCAGGAAGGCTCTGACACTGCGGCGTGAGGCGATTGCCCAGTCGACGGTGCGCTTTAATTCTTGCGCTGACAGCGGCGGTAGTGACAAGCGATTCAAGGGACACATCCTTCAACTGATTGGAGTCAGACGACAACGAGATCTGGACTACAGACGGTCGGTCAGCGAGACAACGCTGGCGCTTTGCTGACCTGTGTGGAGTCCGCCCGTGCCTGGTTTACAAACGTGACCGCCAAGGCGCCAATCAGGCCTGCGAGTGCGATCACCATGAAGTTCTGCTCGAGTGGCAAAGCCAGCGAGACGAGCCAGCCGATAAGCACTGGCGCAATGATTGCGCCGATGCGACCGACACCGGAAGCGAAGCCCACGCCGGTGGAACGGATGGAAGTCGGATAGAAATCGCCCGCATAGGCGTAGGCAATTAATTGAGTGCCGAGGGTGGAGGCGCCGACAATGAACACGACCACAAACAACAACTCCGTCGAGCGTGTAAAGCCCATCACGGTCAGCGCCACCGCGCCCACGACGTAGAATGAAACCAGCACATATTTGATGTTGAACTTGTCGCTCAGCCATCCGCCTCCGAGCGCACCGACAATCGCACCTACGTTGAAAACGATGACGAAATTGAGCGCCGAGCCCAGGCTATGGCCTGACATTGCCATCAGTTTGGTCAACCACGAATTGAGTGCGTAGACCATGAACAGTCCGGTCATGAACGCTGCCCAGATCATCACCGTACTGAAGCCTCGGCCTTCGCTGAACAGGCCTTTGATCGGGGTGTTGAGCGAGGCTTCGCTCTCGGCAGGATTACCCGCAAGCACCGTCTGGCTGTCCAATGGATAAGAGGGACTGATCCTTTTGATGAGGGTGCGCAATTCCTGCTGGCGACCCTGCTTGAGCAGGAAAGCCATGGACTCCGGCATGGTCTTCAAAATCAACGGGATCAACAGCACGGGAAGGCCGGCGACGTAAAAGACCGACTGCCAACCGTGACTTTCGATCAGTTGCTTTCCGGTGAGTGCGACCAGAATGCCGCCCACGGAGTAGCCCGCAAACACTAAGGTCACCAGCCGGGTACGAAGCTTCGCCGGCGAGAACTCGCCCATTTGCGCGGTCACGATCGGCAGGACGCCACCGATCCCCAGCCCGGCGATGAAACGGGCGACGCTGAAGCTGATCGGGTCGCTAGTGAGCCCCGCAGCCGCCGTGAACAGACTGAACAACGCAACGCAGATGGCGATCATTTTGGGTCGACCGATACGGTCGGCCAGCGTCCCCAGAAAGATCGCGCCAAGCATCGTTCCCAACAGCGCCGAGCCGGCCATGATGCCTGCGCTGGTCGGGTCAATTCCCATGTCCTGCATGATGGCGGGCAATGCAGCACCCACAACGGCAAGATCGTAGCCGTCGATGACCAATATCAGCACGCACCAGAAAAGAATCAGCCGATGGAAGCTGTTGAACTTTGATTCGCCTGCGAGCGTATAGACGTTCACTGGTTGCATATCGTGTCTCCTTCGATTTTATTTTTGTTGGTGAAGTGCACTTGCCTGCATACATCGAGATAGCCGCGGTTTCCTGGCCATTCTAGGTAGGCGATGTTGGGCAGCCCATGCCTGGGCGCGCCAACTTGTGTGAGCTGGTTGGGCATGTTTGAAGAGCGCGCGCGGTTGCCAGGAAAGCAGTTCCTGGCAGGCGTCTATGGAGCGGGGAAGGAGGGCAGTGCGTCGTTTCAGTAAAGCGACACTAGTCGTCGGAATGGTTGCGCCGATAGGCGCCAGGGTTGACCCCCGTCCACTTTTTGAATGCGCGGTGGAAGGCGCTGGTTTCCTGAAAACCGGTTTGTACCGCGACTTCGGTCACCGTCAGGTCGCCACGCGAGAGCAAGTCGATGGCCATGTCGCGACGTAAATTATCCTTGAGGTTTTGATAATGAGTTCCTTCTGCTTGCAGCCGGCGCTGCAGGGTAGAGTTGGACATGCAGAGCACCTGCGCCAGCTCGTCCCTTTCTGGCCACTTGTCCGGGCTCAACCCTCGCAAGCGTCGTCTTATCTGCGCACTGATACTGTCGTCGTTGCGGTATTTGACCAAAAGGCTGGCGGGGGACTCTTTCAGAAACGCGCTGAGACTGGCGGGCGTCTGTGCAATTTTCATGTCCAGGAACTTTTTGTCGAAGGTGACCTGGGTCATTCGCGCGTCGTATTGAATCGCTTCACAAAAACGCATTCGGTAGTCGCTTTCATCAGCAGGTCTTGGGGCGCGGAAACTGAGCGCCAGCAATGGAATACGTTGGTTGACCAGCCAGCACGCCAAGCCATGGACCAGGATAAACCAGGTGCCATAAGCGAACAGACGTCGCAAGCTCCCGTGATCCTGCAGGATGATCAAGGCGTGATCTTCCTTGGTGTGCAATTCACCATGGAGGTCATCGAGTACCAGCCGCAGGAACGAAAGCATTCGCTGTAGAGCCTGGCCCAACGTGTCGCAGTCAAGGAGGGCATGGCACATCAGTTTGAAGCTGCCACGTCGCATTGGATGACTGTCGATACCGAAGAATTCGTCATCCAGCAGGTCCGCCAACTCGACCCACAGACGAGCGAATGAACTGGCAGAAACCCGTGCTCGCGGGGCGTCCAGCAGTTGAGGATCGATATCGGCT
The DNA here is from genome assembly GCF_001424925.1 of Pseudomonas sp. Root329. Classification (NCBI taxonomy): domain Bacteria; kingdom Pseudomonadati; phylum Pseudomonadota; class Gammaproteobacteria; order Pseudomonadales; family Pseudomonadaceae; genus Pseudomonas; species Pseudomonas sp. Root329. The sequence continues at coordinate 167,029 of NZ_LMCV01000012.1, forward strand.
TTCTCTAATGCAAATGCCACATCGATGTCTCGTTGCCTGGCGCTGTGGAGGGCTTCATGCACCAGTGCGATTGACGTGGTTCCTTTGTCCTGGGATGTCGCCATGGTGCTCCTTGGATGGACGGGGTTAATAAGCCGACATGAAGATGTCGCGGTAAAGCCTACGAGGCTTAGGTTCTAAAGCGCCCCACCAAGCCGTTCAACTCGCCAGACAATTGCGCCAAGGTGCCTGAGTCACTGCGAGCGGCTTGCGCGAGATCTTCGACCAGTTGTGCATCGGAATGGATCTGAATGATATGCCGATTTATATCTTCAGCCACTTGGTGTTGTTCTTCTGCCGCAGTAGCAATCTGGGTGGTCTGTTCACGGATGTCTTCAACGGAACTGCGAATGTGCTCGAAACTTTCGCGCGCCTGATGAATGCGTTCGACGCTGGTCTTCGACATGGCCAAGCTATTTTGCATCTGGGTAGTTACCTCGTGGGTACGTCTAGCTAAGCCACCCAACAGGTCATCGATTTCACCGGTCGAATCAGCGGTGCGCTTTGCCAGAGCACGTACTTCGTCAGCCACTACTGCAAAACCTCGCCCTTGTTCACCGGCACGTGCCGCTTCGATGGCCGCATTGAGGGCAAGCAAATTGGTTTGATCGGCTATTGAACGAATGGTGTCCAAAATCGTGTTGATGTTTTTACTGTCTTTCTCCAGTAACTCCATAGCGTGTGTCGATAGCAGCAGGTTCTCGCTAAGCTGGCCAACGCTGCCAGTTGCCTCGTCAATGCGCAGTTGGCCATTGTTTACTTGGCTACGACCTGCGTTTGCCGAAGAGGCTGCTGCACTGCATGAGCGCGCGACCTCATTGGCTGTGGCGACCATTTCATTGAATGCTGTCGACACCAATTCCACCGCTTCTCGTTGGCGACCAGCTGCATTATTCATGTCACGGGCAACCTCAGTGGTTTTATCCGATGCTTTTTGCAAGTCACCAGAAGCCGAACTGATGCTTTGAACCAACTGCCGAATAGCCCCAAGAAACTGATTGAACCAACGGGCCAGCGTGGCGGTTTCATCTCGGCCGTGAACTTCCAGATTTCGAGTCAGATCGCCTTCCCCTTCAGCAATGCTTTCCAGACCACTCGCGACACTGCGAATCGGTCGCACGATCAGCCCAGCGAAGCTCGCCCCGACGATTGCGAAGATGACGGCAAGCGTCGCTGCGATGGCAACGATCAGCCAAGTTAGACTGGAGGCCTCAGCCATAACTTCGTCTCGTTTGATCAAACCGATAAATCGCCAGCCCAAGCCCAGGGAGCTGACTACGTTAGCCATGTAGGGCACACCGTCAATCTCGACCTGACTCACGCCATCCGCGTGCTTGGCCAGCTCAGCATAGTTGGAGCCAAGATCAGCCAGCGGTTTGAAGTTATGTTTTGAGTTACTGGGATCCACCAGGACGTTGCCATTGGCCTCGACCAGTATTAGATAGCCGCTTTTGCCTAGCTTGATGTTTTTCACTAGCTCGGTCAGTTGCTTGAGCGATACATCCAGGCCAACTACTCCTACTGGAGTACCACGGGTGTCGGCGATAGTACGTACGGTGCCGATCAACGACACATCGTCCGGCGCCCAGTAATAGGCTTCTGTGCGTACGGTGGAGCCCGGAGCGGCCATGGCCGCCTTGTACCAGGGCCGCACGCGCGGGTCGTACTTCGCCATCTTAGGATCGTCAGGCCAGGTAGCATAACCTCCGTCGTTGAGGCCTAGCGAAAGATAGGCGGTTGCCGGATGGCTTTTGGCAAATCTCTCGAAGATCCCCAACAGCTGTTGATTGATTTCGGGGAAGGGGATTTGTGCGGCTTCGGCACTCGAGTAATTTTTCAGTCCTGAAGCCGTAACGATCCGAGGATCCTTGGCGATGTATTCAACGCTCTGGCTGATGCTATCGAAGAACTGTGTCATCCCATTGTCGATCTGGCGAATTTCTCGGCCGCTGCTATCCAGGAAGTTGGCTTGTGCCGCGTCACGCAGATTTAGCACGACAATTACCGCCACTAAGATAGCTGGGAGGCAGGCGATGGTCGCAAATGCCCAAGTCAGCTTCTGTTTGATATTCATGACTTCTTCCGCTGTTATTTTTAGGAGCTGGAGCTTGGTAGGCGCGATGGGTCACAAATGCTCGTACGCTACACGCTTGGCGCTGCCGCCAAGCGTCGCCAGGATTTTGATTTAGAAGGACGCTACCGGTTCGCCAAAAATGCCCTCTTCAGGCACAACGCCCAAGCCGACTCCTTGTGGGCGTTTGATATGGCCACCTTCCACCCGTATTCCATTTTTCTGGTCGTAGTTACCCTCGATCATGGGGGCTGCGATCCAGACGCCTTCCAGCAGTTCAGGGGCGACGGTCGCGCCGATGTGGGTGCAGGCGGCCGCAATGAGATCTCCGCCCCATGCATCATCACAGGTGTGGGGCAAGTTCCGTGCTGCACAAATGTCACGGAATGCCCGCATTGGATGCAAGCCACCCAGCGCTGTGACCTTCATTCCGAAACCATCGACTAGACCGGTTCCCGCTACAGTGATCGCAGTATTTATGCTGGTACAGCTCTCGTCCATGTACATCGCATGGCTAATCTGCGAGCGGATTTTTTGGAAGTCTTCGATGGTGTTGCAAGGCTGCTCGAGGATGAAAGGGACATTTGCGCATTCGCGGCAGAGTCTCAAGGCATCGCGTGTATTCAGGCCTCGATTGGCATCTACGGCGAGCTTGATACGCGAACTGCCTACTGCTTCCCACACCTTTTGAACGGCCGCGATATCTTCCTCGATTGGCCTGCCACCTACCTTCATCTGGAGGCGGGGATAACCTTGGTTGCGCTTATCGACAGCAAGACGGACTGATTCGTCGGGATCACTGATACCAACAACAGAGTAGGAGGGGACGCGATCTGTCAAAGCACCGCCTAGTAGATCCGAAACGCTGAGACCCAGATGTTTTCCTAACAGGTCATGCAAGGCGATATCGATCGCTGCTTTGGCGTAGTTGTGACCTTTGAGTAATCCATCCATGCGTCGGTGCAGAGGAACAGGTAGCACTTCAGTGCCTACGAGTCCCTTGGCCATTTCAGTCAGAGCCGCCGCCGCACCGCCCGAATGTGACTCGGAGAAGGTCGGGCCAACAGGGCATGTCTCTCCCCACCCAAACAGTCCGTTATCCGCTACGAGTTTGACCAGCGTGGTCGTCAATGAATAGACGACCTGGTTGGCCATGGTATACGGCCCATCAAGGACCGGTAATTCATGGGTATAAATATGAACACTGGCAATTTTCATTGATTTACCTCTGGAATGATTAAAACCAACTTGCCTATGTGCGCCTTGCTCAAGAAGTCTTCTTGTGCTTGATGAATTTCATTTAGCGGATACGTTTTAGCTACGACGGGACGTATGTCTCCCGACTCTACATATGAGATGAGATTGGTGAACACCTCGGCCTCTTGAAAAGTGCAGCCATAAAGAGTGAGGTCTTTTAGATAGAGTGTACGAAGATCAATCTCTGCTATTGGGCCCGCAATCGCACCTGCAATGGCATACCGGCCTCCTAGACGAAGTACGCGTAAAAGATTCGGCCAATCGTCACCGCCCACAACGTCGACCACCACGTCCACAGAGTTTTCGCCGAGTATCGAGACCAGATCGGCTTTGCGATCAATAATGCGATCGGCACCCAAGGCCATCACCTCGGAAGCTTTGGCAGCGGAACATTGCGCAATTACGGTCGCTCCCCGTCGCTTGGCGAGCTGCACGGCGGCAGATCCCACGCCTCCCGAAGCGCCGGTGATTAACACGACCTCGACACCCAGTTTTAATCTGTGCAACATGTTTTCTGCAGTTGAATATGAACAAGGTAATGACGCGAGCTCCGCATCGGTCCAGTCGCATTCAACCTTGAGCGTCTCTTGAGAGGGTGCAACGGCAAACTGTGCAAAACCGCCGTCACATTCACTGCCAAATGTCCAACACTCATAAGGCCTATAGTCGACATAGGTACGTAGGAGATTACTTACGATCACGCGTTCGCCGATGCGTGAAGTTGCAACGCCTCGTCCAACGGCAACGATGTAACCACAACAATCGGCACCTTGAATGCGTGGGAATTTCAACGCGGCGCCCGACCAGGAGGCGTCATCGCCGTTCACGCTGTCGAAACCGTCTGCGCCACCGGAGCCGGTAGCGCTGCTGATCGATTTGGAGTACCAACCAATCCGTGTGTTGATATCCGTATTGTTGACAGCAGAGGCTCGTACTTGAATGAGCACTTCACCGTCACCCGGCTGGGGAACGGGGACATCTGTCCGGTATTCGAGTTGCTCTAGTCCACCGAGTCCATTGAGTAACACTGCATGCATCTTTGCGGGTAGGGAATGTGACATGCGTCCCCCTGATGGTGATTAACATTCTATTCGTCGATTATTGAACGCTCATTCGTGTCGCCAGTAGTTTTGCTGTGAAAAGATCTAAGTGGGCACCTCCAGCATTCTTAAATACGGTGATTTCATCTGTGGTGAAGACAGGTGGAGCCCCACGACATGGTTCAAAGAGAACCGACTGCACTGGCAAGTGGTGAACTCCAATTTCCATTGTCTCTGGGCGTTATTTCTGTCGATGACATTCGTGGGGAGATTCAACTCAATCCCGCTAAGCTTTAAAGCTCAAGTGTGAACTGTGACGATTCCTCTATGAGTCCCCAAAGTGCGAGCAGCGGCTTGTCAGTTGATCTCATTGAATGGACAGCTGCTGTTGGGTTGAACACCACACCGCCAGCTCCCGGATTCCACCATCCGACATCTTCCCGGTACCAGTCACCTTCTGATAAAACGACGTAGAACTCTGCAGGGGGATGCTTATGGAACGGATAGCAAAGGTTGGACTCCATCACTGCCAGTCCCACTGTCATCGTTGAACATTCGAACAGAGCGCCTTTTCCGAAAATCAATGCATGCCGATGTTTTTCTTCGAAAGCAGCGTCATCCCTTTCAGCTGCGGATCGCTTTATCCAGCGGCTATTGGGTAGTAATGCCTCGAGAGCTGATAGCAGAATCTTGAAGTCCCGCTGAATTCTGGGAGCACTAAACAGCGCCTTTGAGACCGTGGGTTTCAAGGAAGAGGGCAGGGAGCTGCCTTTAAAGGGAGGCAGGCCGATGTTCAAGCGGGCATCGCCCAGAGAGCGAACACAGACTTCAGTATCGCCGCCATCGACTCGGCAAAGATCGGAATGACGGGTAAGAATTCGCAGAAGTGCCTCCCGCAAAATCACTCCATGCATCAAGAGTTCTTGTTCTGACAGGTTGCGGTTGGATGGCATGACCCTTTACCTCTCGAACGTACCTGACATATAAGCGCTACATGAGGTAGCGTGTTTCGCAACCGGCCGGTTTATAGCGTCAGATCATCAGTCTAAGGCGCGGCCTATGGCCGGTAGAACCGATTTTTTATAGGGGCTAGTGATGATCTACAGTAATGGTTAAGCCCAATGAACCTGATCAAACCCTGATCAAGATGCCATCTCTACGTGCCGTCAAAGCGTTCGTAGCGGCCGCCAGGTATCAAAACTTCACACGCGCTGCTGAAGCTCTCTGCGTTACTCAAGGTGCTATCAGCCGTCAGATACGTGAGCTAGAGGCTCATCTCGGAACGGAGCTTTTCGACCGGGCAGGCCGGGCGGTCAAACTCACGGATGCTGGTTCTAATTTCTATGACGTGGTGCAGCTTTCATTTACCAGCATTGCTCAAGCGGCTGAGCGAATGCGCAGTAATACCAGCTCCAAGCATGTGGTAACCCTGTGCTGCTCGCCTGCGTTCACCCATTTTTGGCTTGGCCCGCGATTACCTTCTTTCCTGGAATCTCATCCAGAGATAGACCTGAATCTGGTCGTCACCCAAAATTTTCTATCAATGGAGACCGGTGTTCATCCGGATATCATCATTTGCAAAATGATGAAAAGCCACGACGGTTATCACAGCCAGCCACTGGTATGTGACGTCATCTATCCGGTCTGCACGCCTCAGTATCTGGAGCAGCATCCAGAGCTGCAATCCATTCAAGATCTTCGAGACGGCGCACTGCTGAACCTCAGCCCCTTTGGCCGCTCACAGGTGGCTGAGCATGTGGATTGGAGCGTTTGGTTTGCTCATCACGATATCGATCTCAATGCTCGACCCAGTCAAGCTCCACATTTCTTCAATGCTAACGACTACAACGTTCTCATCCAGCTCGCATTGGCCCACCAAGGGGTTGCCTTAGGATGGCATTACCTTGTCGCTCCCTTGGTCGAAAAAGGGCTCCTGGTGCGACCAGTCAAAGAAAAACTGGTGCATAGAGAAACCCTTCATTATTTGAATTTCAATGAGGACAAAACCCGTGATCCCAGCTGCTGCAAGCTGCGCGACTGGCTGGAAGAGCAGTTCGGTAGCGGATTGCTGCAGGATCCTGACGACTCAGATCCATGATGTCAGGTCATCAAATACACAGCGTAAAAATCGCTGTGTCTCCATCCCGCTTGTCATTATTCTTTATCTGTTGGTGTCGTTAGTAGTCTTGGAGTTGAGAGGATAAATCTATTCTTCATATAGCGCTCACGAGCGCCAAGCAGACGCTCGCATTCAATTAAGCAATGACAGTAAACACTCATCTTTTTGGTAAGTAATGGGCGGAATTTATAACAGGCGATTTGGTTTGTTGACTGCGGAAAACCGCTTCATGCTCACGAGTTACATCCGGCTGAGAACTATCCGGCTGATTTTTTTCCAGCAAAGAACAAGAGGAGGTTTGAATCAATGTCCGTATTCGCTTTTTCCGGCATCAATCTGGCTATTACAACGCCATTTGATGCACAGGGCAAAATTGATTATCCGCGTTTTGAAAGTTTGATTGAACGCTACCTCTCCGCTGGTGTGCATGGGTTTGTCCTGAGTTCCGGCACGGGCATGCACGTTTACCTCAGCAAGGAAGAGTCCAGGCAACTTGTGGCTTTCGGTTCAAAAATCATCAATGGTCGTGCACGAGTGATCGTGCAAACCTCTGCCCTGCTTGCGGACGAAGTAGTGGAACGCACCCGTCATGCGGCCGAATGCGGGGCAGATGGAGTCATGGTACTGCCGCCGTTTTTCGAAGGCCCAACCGATGACCAGGGCATCATTGACTTCTATTCCACTGTGTCTGAAGCCGGTCTGCCAATCATCGGCTACAACGTGCCTCAGGCTGTCGGCGTAGAAGTCACGCCGTCCCTGTTCCGTCAATTGAGCGAAATCCCGAATTTTGTATCGGTCAAAGACAGCAGCGGCGATCTTGCTGCGCAGGCGTCGCTGATCCGTACAGGCCTGCCGACGATGAATGGCGCCGACCCGCTGGTGCCATACGCTCTCTTTGCCGGCGCTGCTGGCCTGATTTGGGGGGGCGCAAACATGGCGCCTCGCTCTTGCGTTGCGGTGGTAAATGCCGCCCTGGAGCAGGATTGGGTTCGTGCTCGGGAGATCTGGCGTTCGCTTGAGCCAGTCATGTCGCTGATCTGGCAGGGCGACTACGTCCAATCAGTCTATGCAGGTTCCGAGATCACTGGTTACGGAGCTGGAAATCCTCGTCGTCCATTGGCGCGTTTGTCCGCTGACAAAATCGACGCACTCAAGGCTCTGCTTGAACCACTGATCACTCTCGAGTCCGACCTCGCCTGACGATTTGGGAGTAGTAATCATGTACGTAGCCACTAAGTTTCCAAAAAACAGCAGTCGTTCCGCTTGGGTTGAGATGCTTCCTCCGCGAACTCCTACCTCGTCGCTTGATGGGGCCGTGACCGCTGACGTTGCAATCATTGGTGCCGGCTTCGCTGGATTGTCTGCTGCACGACGGTTATCGCAGCTCGATCCAACACTGCGAGTCGCTGTTCTGGAAGCAGGTGTTATCGGAGAAGGTGCCACCGGACGTAATTCAGGATTCATCATCGATTTACCTCATGAAGTCAGCTCGCAGGATTTCGGTGGCACGTCAACAGAACGTGCTCGGCGGGATATCACGCTCTACCGCACGGCGATTAGTTTGGCCACAGACATGGCGGAAGAGTATGGGTGGGGGCGTGAAATCATCGATCCCTGCGGTCGCTACAGCGTGGCAATCAGCCAGAAAGGCGATGCCCACATCGTTAGCTATGCTCGCCAGCTTATGGGTTTGGGTGAGTCGCATCAGATCCTTGATGCCAAGGGTATTTATGAAGTCACTGGCAGCCGTATTTACACCTCCGGGCTTTACATGCCTGGAACAGTGATGGTGCAACCTGCAGCGTACATTAGAGCTGTTGCGGATGGTCTTCGAAGCTCAGCGACGTTGTACGAGAACTCCCCAGTACAATCCTTCGAGAAGCAGTCTGGTCATTGGTTGTTGAAAACCGCCAAAGGTTCGGTCACGGCCAAGCGAGTCATCTTGGCCAACAATGGCCACGCTCAGAGCTTTGGCTTGTTTCGCGGACAGATGTTGCATGTCTTCACCTATGCGTCCATGACCGAGCCTTTCGATTCAAATCGCCTCAGCGGAAGACGCGACTGGGCGGCGACACCGGCATTACCTATGGGAACTACAGTACGTCGTGTAAGTGGCTCTGACGGTGACCGCATCTTGATTCGCTCACGTTATTCATATCACGCGGGATTGGAAATCAACGAGGGTCATGTACGAAGCGCAGGTCGGGTGCATGACAGTAAGTTCGCAGATCGCTTCCCTGACCTTGTCGGAGTGAAAATGCAGTATCGCTGGGGTGGCCCTATGGCATTAACCTGGAACAGCGTGCCGATTTTCGGGGAGATAGAGCAAGGTCTGTTTGCCGCTTGCGCTTGCAATGGCCTGGGGGCTTCGAAGTCGACAGCCGCCGGTATAGCTGCCGCAGAAGCGGCCCTGGGGATGAAGTCGCAGTTGGTTGAAATTTTTTCCAGTTATGACTCACCGAAAAATCTGCCGCCTCAGCCGTTTCTGAGCATTGGTGCGAAGGCTGACTTAAGGCTACGCGAGTGGCGTGCAGGGCGTGAGTAAACCCTTGAACATCAAGTGAGCGATCGCACCTATCGTCGAGGAGAGCCAAGAGCGATCTTTGAGCGGGAACTGAATGCGCTGTGCGCAAGATTATCGATAAAGGCTTCTCTGGCTCGGTGCTTGGAATGTCTCATCCCTGTTTGGTAGAAAAAAACGCTGGCATTTGAAGATGTTTGTAAATGGCAAAAAATCTCAGGCCGACGGTAAAAACCAGGGCAAAGCACCCGGCGATCCAGATCGATGGGAACATGTTGCGCAACACCACATACAGGGTGCATCCCAGCAAGATCGGCGTAGCGTAGATATCACGCGACATCAACAACGAGACTCTACCGGCCAGGACATCGCGCGCTATTCCGCCTCCAATGCTGGTCAGCACGCCCATCATCACGGCCAACGGCGCGGGAAGGTTCAATGCAATCACTTTCTCCGTTGCAGCCAATCCGAACAGAGCTGCCGCCAAACCATCGAGATAGAGCAACAGCCGATAGCGTTGTTGTAATCTTTGAGTCAGAAAAAACGCCAGCAGGGCAGCAAACAAGGCCGCCCAAATGTAATTGAAGTCTGCAATCCAAAAGATCGGCAGGTCCAGTAGCAGATCTCTAAGAGTGCCACCGCCAATGGCAGTGATAATGCCAAGCACCACAGCACCGAATAAATCGACATCGGCTTTTTTGATAGCCAGCACACCAGTTATGGAAAACACGGCTATGCCTAACATTTCCTGAAAATAAAGCATCCGGTGTTCCTTTCTCGACTTTCTGGCTGGTCAATTACGGCGACGAGAGTAATCCGTCGCGTACCGATCTTGAAACATCCTCGCTTTTTGGGTTGAAAGCGCGCCTGAAAAGATTCGGTTAATTGCGAAGTGATCGTGCTGTCGCACTGACAAAAACCAGCAGAACACTTACGCAGCCAAGAGCGAATGACAAGGTGCTCAGATGGGCGACGGCTCCGATAAATACGGGACCTATCAGAATCCCCGCGTAGCCCATCGAGATGACAGCGGGGATGGCTACCGCCTGTGGCATACGTTGCTGACGGCCTACAGCAGTAAAGAGCACAGGGACAATGTTTGAGCATCCAGCACCGACCAGAGCGTAGCCAATCAAGGACGCGGCCCAGCCCTCGATTCCAAGCGACACGATGATGCCTGCGGCTGCGCAGAGTCCGCCAAGCGCAACGACACGCACGCCCCCCAGTTTGCTGACGATGGCATCTCCTGTCAGGCGGCCCACCGTCATCGCAGCGGCGAAGGAGGCGTAGCCCAAGCCGGCGATGCTCGGCTCTAACCCTCGGCTCGAGACAAGGAAAACCGCGCTCCAGTCGAGGATTGCGCCTTCAGTGAGGAAGACGATGAAGCAGAGTGCCCCTAAAAACAGCACGATACCCTTGGGCACCGCGAACATGGGTCCACCCCGTTCAGTGCCATAAGTCAGCAAAGCAGGCGCTGCCTTGTAAAGCGCTCCCAAAACTGTGGCAACGATGCAGAGCGCGGCAATCAACGGATCCAGACCGAAGGTCAGCAGAGCAGTCATCGCCCCGGCGCCCAATATGCCTCCGACGCTATACAGGCCATGGAAGCCGGACTGAAGTGCCTGCCCGCTGTTTTTCTCGACGATGACGGACTGTATGTTCATGGCGCAATCAAGCATGCCCATGCTGGCCCCGAAGATAACGACAGCGATGACCAGGCCAGGCAGCCACGCCACGGTGCTCAACAGCGGAAAAACGGCACACAAGACAATCGTCGCCCAGATTACGACCGGTCTGCATCCATAGTGTGCAGTGAGATATCCAGCGAAGGGCATGGCCACAATAGATCCACCGCCCAGGCCAAGCAGCAGCAACCCCAGGCCACCATCGTCCAGGCCAGCGCGGGCTTTAACCAATGGAACCAGAGGCGCCCATGCGGACATGAGTAAGCCTGCGATAAGGAAGGCGATGCGTGTAGACATCCGCTCACTGTGGTTAGCCGCGGGTACCAACACCGGCGATGGAGCATTCATAATTTTCGGTAATCCTTGTCGATGATGCTAGCCATCGTTTACTCGGCTTAGACGGTGCGGGTTTCGTATGTTTGTCGCGTGCCCGGGTTTCGGAAAACTTAGCGCCTGCGCTCATACGTTGCTCGATAACTGCTTGGCGCGACGCCAAAGAAGTCACGGAAGCGCATATGGAAGTTGGCGAAACTACAGAAGCCGGTCGCAATCGCGATATCGGTGATCGGCCGATTGCTCTGAAGAATAAGCTGCCGCGCTCGAGTCAAGCGCAGCTCAAGGTAGTAGCGTGTGGGCGTAGCACCCACGAAACGGCAGAAGCGACGCTCCAATTGTCGTCGGGAAATGTTCACACATTCAGCCAGCTCGTCGATCGAAAGGGGCTCTTCGATATTCTTTTGCATCAGTTCTAAAGCGAGCTTCAGGGTTTGTGGCAAGGTGGGGTCAGAGTCAACGATTACAGTCGATATCCCAGACACTTCAGTGGTTTGATCGCAACTGAGTATTTCCTCGACAGCATGGGTCAACGACACGCCTTGTTTAGCGGTGATGAGCTCCAGCATCATGCGTAACGAGCTGCTGGCGCCGGCGCACGTGATGCGGTTTCGATCGATTACGTGCGTTCGACAAGAGACCAGCACCTTGGGGAAGACATCCTCCATCATCGCTCGTCCATCGGGATGGAAGGCACACTCGACACCGTCCATTAGCTGAGCTTCCGCCAGGAAAAATGCACCGTTCCACAAACCGCCCATGGTCGCACCAAGAGAGGCGACGTTACGCAGCTTGCGCCGTAATAGCGGGTCGCTGATCAGCTTCACTCGCAACCCACCGGCGACGATGAGAACATCGATACGATCCGGTAGTTGTGATAGCTCCAGGTCTGCTGAAATCGCAATTCCCAGATCGCTCATCACCAGACGGCTCCTGATGCCGACAGTCAACACTTCAAACGCTGGTGTTTCGCTAATCAGGTTGGCGGTCACCAGTGCATCGATAGCGCCGGTGAACGACATCATTGAGAAATTATTCAAAAGTACGAAAGCTACACGAGTCACCGCCTGCGGCTTTACTGGTTTCTCCGCCGTATAGGAGTACCCCATGTTTTTGTCTTTGAGCACGCTCTCGAATACGAATGGCATAAATCCTCTTTGACACCTTTACAAATAGCCAAGAAACCGTTGCGCAAACTAGGCAGCGGCTTTTGGAGCGGACAGCAACAAATCAAAGAATGATTGGCAGTCATCACTACCGGGCAAGGCTTCAACACTGTTCTTGATGGCATTGCTGAGTGTGGTTCCCAAGCTGTCATCAGCCAGTAAATGGTACTTAGCAGTGAGTTCGTCGCTCGACATAGGGTTGCCGGGGTCGCCCTTGGCTGTCGCGGTCGGGCTCGTAAGACGCGTGCCGTCTTTCAGGGTAACCGTGACGCGGGACAGAATTTCCTCTGGGAACCTGGCGGACAAGTCAGGCGCCTCATGAAGAGTTATTTTCTCGCTGATACTCAAGATGTCGGGCGCATGAATGGAATCTCCGGTGACCTCTTTAGGGCCCAGCTTCCCGCGAACGATCAAGGCAGCCAGCGGGAACGCCAGCGCATATTGGGCCTCGTCCGCATTCTTCGGAAAATGCCCCTGCAAACACACAGACTCGTGGAATGTTTCGACATCTATGGCCTCGATCAATTCAGCAGTGATGACTGGATGTGCTCGCATCAAATCGGTCATGGCCGTGAGTGCCGGTTGCGCCCAGCGACAGACGGGCCACGGTTTGAAATATTGCTCGTCGATCTCCCAGCGGGCTCCGATGTCCTGCCAGAAAGTGGAAATCTCCAAAGGTTCAACGGTGGCGGCTGGAGCGCCGGTGACACCGAGCTGTGCCATCAGTAGTGCGTTCAATCCGGCATACGCACCGGCACCGTGGGCGTCACGCAACATCGTCGGAAAACTCACCAGGCGCATCATCGGACACCTGGGGCCAAAATATTCCGCGATACCCAGTGCATGACGGAACGTCGTTTCATCAAGCTTCAGCAAGCGGGCGCCAGCGCAAACGACCCCGATCCCGGAAAAGGCACCTGACGCATGATACTCAGGGGCAGTGGCCATCAATGCCTGGCCCGCCCGCAAGGCGGTCTCGTAACCGATGCACAGGGCGCTGAGGAATTCCTCGCCGCTGATGTCTTTGCCCTGACTGCGATACGCATCTACCAATGCAACAATGGCCGGGACTACGGTTGCACCCGCATGCCCCTTGGAGGTGAAGTGACCTTCATGTGCATCCAGGCTATCAACACAGAAGCCACCTGCATACGCGGCGCCCAATGGATGTACGGCTCTGCCGTCGAACCAAAGGCGGCTGGACTGCTTGTTGGCAGAGTAGTGGGTGTCAGCGTAGGTTTTGAGCATCACGCTGGTTTGATTGTCGCGAGCACCGGCGGCCACACCAATGATGTCGAGCAGGCAAGTTTTAACCAACTCGCGTGTATGCAGGGGCGCGTCCTTGTAACTGAAATTCTGGACGAATGAATACAACTGCATTTCAATATTCCCGAGTGATGAACGCCGAAACGGATAAAAAAGTTGCCCGGTGAAGGGCAACCTTTTACGCAGCTTTATAAGAAGGGACTAATTCTTTGCGGTGGCGGTATTTGCCGCGGCGCGTGCGTCTGCCAGCCAGCTGTCGTATTTCGCGCGATGGGCCGCGATCCATTCTTTGGCGTGTCGGGTAATGTCAGCTGCACTTTTCTCACCATTGTGCATTTTGAGATTTTGCGCGCTTTCATCGTCGGTAGTGATCTGCATTTCAGACAGGAACTTCACGGCAGCCGGATTTTTCTCGGCGAACTCTTTGTTGATTACCGCTTTGACACTGTCTACCGCGAAACCAAGGTTTTTACCATTGAAGGTAGTGTTGACATCGTTTTTGCCACCTGGAAGATCAGTACGCGGCACGGTTAGCCACACAACATCTTTGCCTTCGACCAGAACACCGGAGATCCACTGAGGCACCCAGGTGTAATAGAGAATCGGCTTGCCTTGTTTATAGCGAGCGATGGTGTCAGCCATCAATGCAAAGTAGGAGCCCTGGTTATTTGTGACTGTTTTTTCCAGGCCATAGGCTTTCATATGGTGGGCAATGATCAGCTCACAGCCCCAACCGGGGTTACAACCTGTCAGGTCGGCTTTACCGTCGCCATTACTATCGAACAATTTGGCAATTTCTGGCTTTTTCAAATCTTCGATATTGGTGATGTGATACTCATCGGCCGTTTTCTTATCGATCATGTAGCCCTGCAACACGCCCGGCATAATGTCGCCGGTTTTCACCATCGTCTCATCGCCGCCGGCCTTCTGGTAGAAAGATTTGTGCAGCTCTTCCCACAGATGTACCGAGAAATCAGCGTCACCATTGGAAATTGCTACCATCATGGTGGAGTACTCGGTTTCCTTGGGTGTCTCAACGTCGTAGCCCAATTCCTTGAGACCCGCCATTGCAATCTCTCCGCGGAATCGCTCTTCGGCGATTGACGGGAAAATGGGAGTGATTGATACCCCTTTTCCGGGCAGCTGTGCCGTGGCGGCCGATGCGAAAACAGGTGAAACCGCTAGTACTAAAAGCGCCACAGAATGAATGAATTTCTGTTTTATTCCGACTGTTGTGAAGTTCATTATTGTTTACCTTGGCTGGATTACGAAGTTGGCATTTCTTTTGGTTCACGACGCGCCGACTAGCGGAGTTAGCTTTCTTTGGGACTGACTTCTATTTTCGTAACAGTGTTTTTTCTCTTTAGGCGATAAATGACACCCGCCGGACCTGTCTGGTACCAGTGCTCACCTTTGGTTGCCCTGTTACTGCGTTCGCCCATTGCCTGGGTCAGGCGGTCAAGGAAAATCGCCAGCAATACCAGCCCCAATCCACCGACGGTTGCCAAGCCCATATCAAGGCGGCCAATCCCGCGAAGTACCATCATTCCCAACCCGCCAACCGAAATCATTGATGCGATCACCACCATGGAAAGTGACAACATTAATGCCTGATTCAGACCCGCCATGATCGTCGGTGCAGCTAAAGGAAGTTGAACTCGCCTCAGCATCTGGCGTGGGGTACATCCGAAAGCCCGGGCGGCCTCAACCTTATCTTCCGGCACTTGGCGAATTCCCAGATTGGTAAGCCTGACCAGTGGTGCTACCGAAAAAATAATCGTGACCAGTACACCTGGTACGTTCCCGATACCGAACAGCATCACGACGGGTACCAGATAAACAAATGCTGGCAGTGTTTGCATGGCGTCGAGTACCGGACGCAGAAGCATCTCCAGTCGGTCACTACGGGCACACAGGACACCCAGCGGTATGCCAATAACTGCGCAGAAAAACAGTGAAGTGAGTACCAGGGCGAGGGTAATCATGGCGTCATTCCACACGCCGATCACGCCTAATAGAGTGAGAGTAACGAAGCACAGGATCCCTATTTTTCTCCCTCCTACCTGCCAGCCAAAGAGCGTCGCGATGATAATGAATATTGACGGAGGAATAGCCAGCAATCCGTACTGAATACCATTAAGTACCTGGTCGATAGGCCATCTTATCGAGCGAAATATCTCGCGGAAATTATGGACCATATAATTCAGGGCAACTTCTACCCATTGGCCCAAAGGGACGTTGATGGATTGAAACGGGTCTAGAAAACTGAATTCGTTCATGCTAATCACCTGAATGTCCGAGCCTGGCAAGCCAGCGAGTAGAGCCTATTAGTGACGGCTCATTGTCTGGAGCAGTAGGCTCTTGGATATCGTGCCTTTGAACACACCCTGGCGATCCAGCACGGCAACCGGATTAACTGCATCCGCAACGATGTGAAAGACGTCCTGCAGGAGTACATCGTCGCGCAGCGTAGGAGTGGATTGATCCATGGCGTACGGATGCTCTGCGCAAATTTTGGCAACATCACCAGCCTTGAGGATCTTCGAGGCATCAAAGCCTTTGAAGAAAGCCCTGACGTAATCGTTCGCGGGGTTGCACAGCAGCTCTTGTGGGGTACCGATCTGTACTACCCGGCCACCCTCCATGATCGCAATTCGATGGCCGATGCGAATCGCTTCGTCAATGTCATGGGAGATGAAGATGATGGTCCGATGTTGTTCTGCCTGCAGGCGGATCAGTTCGCCCTGCATTTCGTGGCGAATCAACGGGTCAAGTGCCGAGAAGGCTTCGTCCATCAGCAGGATGGCGGGGTCGTTGGCCAGCGCTCGGGCCAGGCCTACCCGCTGTTGCATGCCTCCGGACAGTTGGTGCGGATAGCTATAGGCGTGGCCCTCGAGCCCCACCTGTTTGAGTGCCTCAAGTGCGCGTTTATGCCGTTCACTTTCCTCTACACCCGAGATTTCCAGGCCAAAAGCAACATTGTCGATCACACTCATGTGGGGCATCAGGGCAAACGACTGAAACACCATGCTCATGTCTTTGCGGCGAACGCTGAGGAGATCAGCATCCGACAGACCGGTGATTTCCTGGCCGTTAAGATGGATCGTTCCGGAGGTTGGCTCGATCAGTCGATTGAACAACCGTACCATGGTCGACTTTCCAGAACCGGAAAGCCCCATGATGACGAAAATCTCTCCACGTTTTACGGAGAAACTGGCGTCGAAAACGCCAACGACTTGACCGGTTTTGCTGAAAATTTCATTTTTATCAGCACCGCGAGCCAGCATCTCCATCGCGAGCTTTGGCTGAGCGCCAAAGACTTTGTAAATGTTTTTTACTGAGAGTATCTCGTCACCAAGACTCATAACCCCTCCTGCTGCAAATACGACGTAAGATCAAGAATTTAGATATACGTATCTTAATCAGTTAAGACGGTGCTTATGGGGGCAGTCAAGCTGGGAGAAAGGTTGGGAGTTAGTCATTGTGACCATCCTCTTTATTATGTGATGTTTATTATTGTTGTTTTATCGGCGCTGAATTAAGCAGTTCCTTGAGACCCAAGTTATTACCTTATAGAGTCAGCGTCTAACAACATTTCTTCCAGCCAATCAATAACGTCATGTTATCAATCCATTAATCGTATCAATTTGCGACTGCGACAGTGCTGGTTGCGAAGGCGACTGCCGCTGGCCCTGTCTTAGACCCTCTATTTCAGCTACGCTCCAGCGTAGGCTCTAGGTGGAACCCTCTCGCCGATCTCGTCCCCAACGGCCCTCCAAATGGCCCCGAACCGGATATTCAATACTCTAGGTTATGGTTAAGCACATCGATCCAGATATGACGCTGCTGAAAATGCCGTCTCTGAAAGCAGTAAAGTCATTCGTAGCCGCCGCCAAATATCAGAGCTTTACGCGTGCGGCTGAAGCGCTGTGCGTTACTCAAGCGGCAATCAGCCGTCAGATTCGGGAACTTGAGGCGTACCTTGGGGTGGATCTCTTCAAGAGGGTGGGGCGCGCAGTCGAGTTGACGGAAGCCGGAACCATTTTTTTTGATGCTGCACAGATTTCTTTCGTCAACATTTCCCAAGCGGCGGAGCGCATTCGCACCAACAATGCAGGCAAGCGCACGTTGACACTTTGCTGTTCTCCCGCGTTTTCAGCCCTCTGGCTCGCAGCGAAGCTACCGGGGTTTTTTACCAAGAACGCAGACATCGACCTCAATCTGGTAACCACTCAAAATTTCTTGTCGATGGAACCTGGGGTAACGCCGGACATCTTCATCACCAAAATGGCCAGGGTTCAGGATGGTTACCGCAGTTATCCGTTGTTTCATGACGTCATCTACCCGGTGTGCACGCCTCGTTACAAAGAGGAGCACCCTGAACTGTCCAGCCTGGAAGGCATACGCGACGGGGTTTTGCTAAACCTCAGTCCCTATGGCAGATCCCAGGTAGCGGAGCACGTTGACTGGGGCGTTTGGCTGGCTTATCACGATGTTGATATCGAGAAACGCCCCCACGACAGCCCTCACGTTTTCAACGCGAATGACTACAACCTGGTGATTAGCATGGTGTTAACCCATCAAGGCGTAGCGCTGGGATGGAATCACCTGGTCGAAAACCTGATCGAAAACGGCACGCTGATTCGTCCGATCGAAGAAGAAGTGGTTCTCCATGAAAGTCAGCACTATCTGACATTTCGAGAAGACCGGATCAATGATGACGCGTGTTGTCGGCTACGCGACTGGATTCTCACCCAGTTTTCCGGAGCTGTTTAGAAGACAGGAGCACTGGCGGAGCAGTGACTCGGATGGCGTGGATGTACCGGTGGTGATCATTCGTGGTTCTCACCACCGGCAGTGTTGTCCTTAGCCGACAGATCTTAACGGGATCGTGTCGTTGAGCTGCTCAAGCATCGTTTTGCAGTACCAATCATCAAACTGGCACACACCAATTTCGCTGGCCACCGACAATGGGCCTGGCTCATAAGCAGGAGAGCTGACGCCGACCTGTGCGCCTTCAACCAAGGTGCGATCCTGGTCATTGGTTGCAAGCCAAACCTTGGTCAAGCGATCGATGTCGTAGTCGACACCTTTCTGCGCGTCCTTCTTGACGAGCCATTTTGTAGTGACCATTGTCTCGCCCGGACCAAGGGGCAGGACGCGGAAGCTCAGCGCGTGATCGCCCAGAAAGTGGTTCCAGGTTGATGGGTAGTTGAAATAAAGCAGGGCACCGATGTTGGCTTCACCGGTTGTGTCCAACCGGCCAGCGACCGCAGGCTTGCCATCCATGGTGTAGCTGACCGCCCCGGAAAACAGCGGGATGCGCGTCATTCGGAAACGACCTTCATCATCCATGACCAATCGGCTAGGCAAACCTGCAGCTTCGCAGCGATCCCAGTGCTCTTTGAGTTCGAGATCTTCATCGCCGCCGGCGCCGCCCACTGATGGGTTGTCCACGAATGAGTTCATCAATTCCGGGTGAGTAAAATCGCAGTGGTAACACTCGCGGTTGTTCTCGAAAACCAGTTTCCAGTTGCCTTTCTCGATGATGTTCGACTCAAACGCGACTTTGCAGTCGTCCAGGTTATGAGGCGCAACGAAAGGCGTCAGAGATTTTCTGAACGACGAAAAGTCTGGGGCGACATCAGCGACGCACACATAGATGTAGGTTTCAACGACCTCACAATGCACGGGTTTCAACCCATGCTGAGACTTGTCGAAATCCTCCGCCATGTTCCCGGCGAACAGCAGGCGGCCATCCAGCTCGAATGTCCATTTGTGGTAAGGGCACACCAGCTTGGCGACCTTGCCGCTGGCTTCCGGGCACACCTTGGAACCGCGATGTCGGCAGGCGTTGTGGAAGGCCCGAATCTGCTTGTCTGCGCCGCGCACGATAGCGACAGGGTAATCGCCGATTTGCAGCGACAGGTACTGACCCGACTTCTCCAGCTCAAATGTGTGCCCTGCGAAAATCCAGCTTTTGTGCCAGATCTGTTCCAGATCCTGCCTGTAAACGTCTGGATCGCTATAAAGGGCACCTGGCAGCGCGTGGTCAGGCTTACGCTGCGCGATAAGATTTGAAACTGCCGATTTAGTGCTCACGGTCAACACACTCCAAAATACCAAAGGGGCGACACATTCAGCCTGCTCAGCGAGGTGAGGCCAAACGGTCTTGAGTTCGCAGTACCGTCTGTGGATGCAAGCCCATCAAACCGTGCTGCTTCTATCCGCGAATCCTTACTAATGCAGACATTTCTGTAATGCCGATGTTGCATCAATAGCAATTTTTCTACTGCGCCTTATTCAAGCCCGGGCAGACAGATTCTAATTAATGGAACGAATGTACGAGAAATCTCTTATCCAATTCGTCGGTAGAATATCGCTGTTGTAAGGCTACGACGACAATCATGCATCAACAAGAAACATTTACTCTTATCAATGCATAAACAAATGTTATCGATTGACGTCGGGGCGCTGATGCGAAAATTTCAAATCATTGAAAACAAAGGAGAAATTATTTTTCAGTATGTATGAAGCACCCCTCTAGAGATGTATACGCCAGCAATCCACTCTATTGACCGCCTTCTTTGCCCATGCCAGTCTGGATTCAACAGTTAACCAAAGTGCCGTAGTTGATCCCGTGTTTGAGCATTGGGAACTGTCCCGTGAAAACATGGAGATGTTTATCGCGCCTCAGGCATCAAAGCTAACGCGCTCGTTGATCTTCCACCTAACTCGCATTCGGAGCATTTATCTTGAAATTTGAAGGTATTTATACGCCAGCAGTAACTCCTTATAACTCTGATGGGGAGATTGACTGGAATGTATACTCGGAAGTTTTGGAGTCGCTGATTGAGGCGAAAGTGCACGGCATTATTATTGGCGGGTCGACCGGCGAGTATTATGCGCAGACCGCCGAAGAGCGCACCGAGTTGGCGGCCTACGCCAAAGACGTGATCGGCACTCGGGTGCAACTGATCGTCAGTACCGGGGCGATTCGCACCGAAGATGCGGTTCAGTACGCCAAGGATGCCAAAGCGATCAAAGCGGACGCCATTCTCGTCACGACTCCGCCTTATGCGCTGCCAACCTCACAGGAAAACGCGATTCACGCGCTCACTATCGATCGCGCAGCGGACTTGCCGATCATGCTTTACAACTATCCGGGGCGCATGTGTGTGTCGATGGATGAAGAGTATTTCACGCGTGTCAGCCAATCGAAAAACGTCGTCGCCATCAAGGAAAGTTCCGGCGACATGGGCCAGGTGCATATGCTGGCCCGGCAGTTCCCCAACATCGCCTTGTCTTGCGGATGGGACGACCAGGCCCTCGAGTTTTTTGCCTGGGGCGCCCGCAGTTGGGTGTGCGCAGGTTCCAACTTCCTGCCCAGGGAACACGTTGCGCTTTATGAAGCCTGCGTGATCGAAAAGAACTTCGACAAAGGCCGTCAAATCATGTCGGCAATGATGCCGCTGATGAATGCCCTGGACGGTGGCAAGTTCGTGCAGTCGATCAAGTACGGCTGCGAAGTTGCCGGATTGAAAGTCGGTAACGTGCGCCTGCCATTGCAGCCACTTGAGGCGGACGAAAAGCAGCGCTTCGCGTCGGTCATTACTGAACTCAAACGTAACGTAGCCAACATTTCTTCGGGAGCCAGCCATGGGTGATCTTCTGAGCAAGGCCGAATATGCCGCTCTGGCCAAAGACATTTCGTTGCCATCCAAGGCGTTCATCAATGGCGCGTTCAAGCCCGCGATCTCGGGCAAAACCTTCGCCACGAACAATCCGGCGACCGGTGACTTTTTGACCGACGTCGCAGCGTGTTCGTCCGATGATGTCGACTTCGCGGTGAGCAATGCCAAGGAGGCCTTTGAGGATGGACGCTGGAGATCGATTTCTCCTCGGGAGCGCAAAGCGGTTCTGTTGAAGTTTGCAAACCTGCTTGAAAGCCATCAACACGAACTGGCCGTCCTCGAAAGTCTCGACAGCGGCAAACCGGTCAGTGAATGTCAGTTGGTCGACATCCCGGACACCATCCACACGATCCGCTGGCACGCAGAACTGATCGACAAGATTTATGACAACACCGCCCCGGTGGGCAGCGACGCGCTGACCATGGTAGTTCGGGAGCCAATCGGCGTAGTGGGCTGCGTATTGCCCTGGAACTTCCCACTGCTGATGCTGGCCTGGAAAATCGGCCCAGCCCTTGCTGCTGGCTGTTCGGTCATCGTCAAACCTGCCGAACAAACCTCGCTGACCACCTTGCGTGTCGCTCAGCTGGCGTTTGAAGCCGGTATACCCGCTGGTGTACTCAACATTGTGACCGGCACGGGCAAAGAGGTCGGTGAGCCGATCGGTTTGCATAACGACGTCGACATGGTGAGCTTCACCGGTTCCACCGCGACCGGCCGACGCTTCCTGCATTACGCCGCCGATTCGAACCTGAAGCGCATCGTCCTTGAGTGCGGCGGAAAAAACCCGGCCGTGGTGATGGACGATGCCCAGGATCTGGATCTCGTTGCTCAGCATGTCGTCAACGGCGCGTTCTGGAACATGGGCGAAAACTGCTCCGCGACTTCTCGTCTGATCGTCCACGCGTCTGTTAAAGACGAACTGCTGGAGCGCATGGGCGCCTACATCCGCGAATGGAAGATGGGCGATCCACTCGATCCGCAGAACCGCGTAGGGTCGCTTGTCAGCCCAGAGCATTTTGCCAAAGTGAAGTCGTACCTTGAGCACGCCGCCGCCGGAAAGCTTGAAGTGGTTTACGGTGGCGCGACCAAAGACGGTGCCTTTGTAGAGCCAACGGTGATTGACGGTGTTGGTCGAGACAACCGGCTGTTCCAGGAAGAGATCTTCGGCCCGATTCTCTCGGTCACCTCCTTCAACACGATCTCCGAAGCCATTGCGCTGGCCAATGACACGGTATATGGCCTGGCGGCCTCTGTTTACACCGGCAGTCTGCGGCGGGCAATCAAGTTGTCGCGGGAAATCCGCGCCGGCATCGTCACCGTGAACTGCTTTGGCGAGGGCGATGCATCCACGCCTTTCGGTGGCTACAAAGAGTCAGGCTTCGGCGGTCGGGACAAATCGATTTTTGCCCACGATCAATACACCGAAATCAAAACCATCTGGATCGATGTGTCTGATCGGTCGGATGAAGAGACCGAAAAATGAGCACCCATACCATCAAGCGCCTGCCGGTAGACACCGGGGTTTCAGGTTGGGAGGCGATTTCCACACGCACTGCGCCTGTCCGCATGCTTGATGGAAACGTGACGGCGGACTGGCTGATTATCGGGGCCGGTTTTGCCGGCCTGTCTGCCGCTCGCAGACTTTCACAGCTACACCCGGGTGACAGCATTGTTGTGGTCGATGCGCATGAAGTCGCCAAGGGGCCGTCGGGCAGAAACTCTGGTTTCATGATCGATGTGCCGCACAGTCTGTCGTCCGGGGAATACTCCGTGGCGAGTGAGTCTGCAACGGCGCTGGAAATCACGCAAAATCGTTTTGCAATTGCTTTTGCCGCGGAAGCCGCACGCGAGTACGGCATGTCCCCAGGCACCTTCGACCCTTCAGGGAAGATCAACGCGGCTGCCACTGAGCGTGGACTGAAGCTGAACGTCAATTACGCCAAATCCCTTGAGCGCATTGGCGAAAAGTTCGAGATGTTTGATGCCACGCAGATGCGTGAAATCACCGGGTCCACCTATTACCACGGTGGGATCTACACGCCCGGCGCAGTGATGATTCAACCCGCGCAATACATTCGAGACCTGGCAGCAGGGCTCGAAGGGAAAATCACGCTGTTCGAACGCTCTCCGATTATTGAATTGACCAAGCAGGGAAGTGGCTGGAGCGCTCGATCTCATAACGGGACGGTGCACGCACCCAAGGTCATCCTGGGGGTTAACGGGCACATTGAAGACTTTGGCCATTATCAAGGACGCCTGTTGCACGTCTTCACTTACGCTTCCATGACGGCGGCTTACAGTGATGATGCATTCAGGAAAGAGGTGCCGGGCAAAGCCAGGTGGGCGTTGTTGCCGGCGGATCCAATGGGCGCGACCGTTCGCAAGATCTCTTCAGACGGTCTCTCGCGTATCGTCATCCGGACAAAGTTCACCTATGACCCGAGTATCCAGGTCACTCCAGAGCGGGTAGCTGCGGTGGCCAAAGAACAGCGACACTCCTTGGATGCCCGCTTTCCCGAATTGAAATCCACTGCGTTGGAATTCAGTTGGGCCGGCCGTCTGTGTCTGAGTCGGAACAGCGCAGCTGCATTTGGCGAAATTGAAGAAAACCTGTACTCGGCTTGCTGCGAAAATGGACTGGGTACTGTGAAAAGCACCCTGGCAGGTGTGATGGCTGCGGAGTTGGCATCGGGTACGCGTTCGGAGTTTCTCGATAGCTTCAGTCACGCACCAGGCCCCAGCAAGCTGCCCCCCAAGATAATAACGAAACTGGGCGTCAGTTCGGTTATTCGCTGGCATGAGTTTTGGGCCGGGCGAGAAGGCTAACAAGTTAAGTCGTCGGCTTTTCCAATAAAGGCGGTTTAAAGTCATTAATAAGAACGGAATAATCCATGAGAAATATCTGGAAGGCATTCTGCGCGCTCGCGTTTGTGGGCGTGATGAGTTTGCAGGCACACGCTGAAGAAAAAAACATAGTAATGGGCACCATGTCTTGGGAGGACTTGGTGCCTATCAGCGGCATTACCAAGAAGGTACTCGAGAACGCTGGATATACCGTAAAAGTCGTGGAGTTTTCCGAGTGGGGTATCGCCTACGCTGCACTCAGCAAAGGGGATATTCAGGTGTTGGCCTCCCAGATTGATTACGCCGCCGCCGATTATTGGAAAAAGAACAAGAACAAAATCGAGAAGCTGTCACCGGTCTCCTTTGGTCTTTATCAGGGCATGGCAGTACCCAGTTACGTAGACATTGACTCCATCGAACAGCTGAATGCAAACGCGGACAAACTGGGGAACAGAATCATAGGCAT
This sequence comes from Pseudomonas sp. Root329, assembly GCF_001424925.1. Lineage (NCBI taxonomy): Bacteria > Pseudomonadati > Pseudomonadota > Gammaproteobacteria > Pseudomonadales > Pseudomonadaceae > Pseudomonas > Pseudomonas sp. Root329. Next base: position 191,530 of record NZ_LMCV01000012.1, read on the forward strand.
CGAGCCTGGTTCGGGTCTGATGAGTGACGCGAACAACGTGGTCAAAGCGTACGACATCAAGCTCAAGCTGGTCGAAGGCAGTACTTCCGCCATGACCGCGGCTTTGAAGTCGGCAGTCGACCGCAAAGAATGGGTGGCAGTCACCGTCTGGGATCCATCGTGGATGACCAAGAAATTTGATCTCAAGTTCTTGAAAGATCCAAAAGGGGTCTTCCCACCATTGCAGGGTTATTACTGGATCGGACACAAAGGCTTCGCTGAAGCCAATCCGCGTGCGCGTGAACTAATGGCTAGCGTATATGTACCTATCACGGACATCACCGCGATGAATGCTGAAGTCAAGGATGGCAAGACCATGGACGAGGCTATCAAGGGCTGGATTGACAGTCATACCGATCTTGTAAATCGTTGGGGAAATATCAAGAACTATTAAGTTTTGTTTGTTTGCCACTGCCGCCCTTTGATTAATTAAAGAAACCAGCAAACAACTGGTTCGATGGATTGCGAAATGACAATGGCCACAATTAATACTGACGAAGTGCTGGTAGATTGCCAGTCGGTTTGGAAAATCTTCGGTAAAAATGCACCGGCAGCCATGGATGCGGTGGTGCAGCAGGGTCTTTCAAAGACCCAGATCCTGCAAAACTACGGCTGCGTGGTCGGGGTTTCCGATGTCAGTCTCCAGGTTCGCCGGGGGGAAATCTTTTGCATCATGGGTTTGTCCGGCAGTGGCAAATCCACCCTTATTAGGCTGCTGAACAAGCTGATCACCCCTAGCTCGGGGAAGGTGCTGGTCAAAGGCAAAGACGTTTCATCCTTGTCGCCGGCACAGCTGCGAGAGGTGAGGGCGCGTCACATCGGTATGGTCTTTCAAAGCGTTGCCTTGCTACCTAACCGTACGGTTCTTGAGAACACCGCGTTTGGCCTGGAAGTGCAGGGTGTGGGCAAGGCCGAGCGTTACAAAGTGGCCGAGCAGGCGCTGGCGAAGGTTGGATTGAGCGAGTGGACTTCGCGCTATCCCAGCGAGCTGTCCGGGGGCATGCAGCAACGAGTCGGGCTGGCGCGCGCACTGACTGCCGATCCAGAAGTGATTTTGATGGATGAGCCGTTCAGCGCGCTTGATCCGCTGATTCGCCGACAGTTGCAGGATGAGTTCCGCCAGTTGACCAAGGAACTGGGCAAGTCCGCGGTGTTTATTACACACGACCTGGACGAGGCCATCCGCATTGGTGATCGCATTGCGATCATGAAGGATGGCGCCATCATTCAGGTCGGCACCGCCGAGGAGATCGTGCTCAATCCGGCTGACGACTACGTGGCGGAATTTGTCGCCGGCATTTCCCGACTGCATCTGGTGAAGGCTCACTCGGTCATGACGTCGGTCCAGGCCTACAAGGCAGCTCACCCGACATGTGACATCTCCAGGCTCACCAAAACCTCGCTTGACGCCGATATCAACGAACTTATCGGATTGACGATGAAGTCCGAGCGCGACGCGCTCGCCGTCGTCGATAACGGAACAGTGGTGGGGATCATTACCCCGCGTGATCTGCTGCGGGGCGTGCAAGGTATTCCCAATGAATTGGCGCTCGTAGTAACTGCCAATGCGATGGAGGCGTCCGCATGAGCACGCCGGATTTTTCCAGTCAGTTCGATGCATCCATTGATACGGGGCTGGAATGGCTTTCAGATAATGGCGAGTTCGTGTTCGATGCCGTCAATGCGGTGCTGAATGGCATTTACCAAGGCGTGCTGTGGTGTATCGCTTATCCCGCGCATTACGTCGTGGCGATTGTCCTGGCGTTGATTGGCTGGCGTGTGGTCGGCGTCCGCTTCGCGATTCTCTCAGGTCTGGCATTGTTGCTGTGCGACCTCATCGGTTTGTGGCCAGAGACAGTCAGTACGCTTGCACTGGTGCTCACCGCTACTGTGTTGGCACTGACGGTCGCCATTCCGCTGGGAGTCGTCGCGGGTCTGGCGCCGGCCTTTGATCGTGTGGTTGATCCTTGTCTGGATTTGATCCAGACGATGCCGCCCTACATCTACTTGCTACCGGCCATTGCGCTGCTCGGCTACGGCCCCGCCACGGCGCTGTTGGCGACTTTTATCGTCGCGCTTCCCCCTGCTCTACGACTGACCTCCCTGGGTATTCGCATGACGCCCAAGGAGTTCATCGAATTGGGAGATGCCAGCGGCGTAACTGGAATGCAGATGTTTTTCAAGATCCGCTTACCGTTCGCCATGCCCAGCATCATGGCCGGCGTTAACCAAAGCCTGATGATGGCATTCGGCATGGTTGTTATTGCCGGCATTGTAGGTTCGGGCGGTTTGGGCGAGGCGATTTACGGGTCCGTTCGTACTTTGGATATCGCCAAGTCGATCAACGCAGCCATCGCTATCGTCATTCTGACCATGATTCTGGATCGTCTGGCGCAGAGCGCCGCACAGTCGCGGGTGGGGGCATCTCAATGACAACGCACATTCAATTTTCTCCAGGCGATTACCTGGCGCCTGCCGTTGATTGGCTGAACACGAATTTACATGGCTTGTTCAAAGGGATCAGTCAGGTCGTTGAGGCGGTACTCGGTGCAGTGGAGGGAGCGCTGCTTGCTCCCCATCCGTATTTATTCATCGGTATTGTCGTCGTCGCAGCGTTCTTTTTTGCCAATAAGCGGGTCGCTGTTTTCGCTGCGGTGATGTTGGCTTTCTGTTTGTTCGCAGGCCTGTGGATCGCGTCCATCCAGACGATCGCGCTCGTCAGTGTGGCGGTCCTGATCTCGGTGGCCATCGCTTTCCCGCTGGGGGTTCTAGCTGCCCGGGTGAAGCGTGTAGATGAAGCGTTGCTGCCGATTCTGAACATCATGCAAACGGTACCGCCCTGGGTTTACCTGATCCCCGCAGTGATGCTGTTCAGCTTGGGGCGGGTGCCCGCGATCATTGCAACGATTGTTTACGGCATCCCGCCGATGCTCAGATTGACGACCCTTGCCTTCAAGCAGTTACCCAAGGATCTCCTTGAGTTGGGCCAGGCATCCGGTGCTTCACCTAAAGACATTCTGTTCAAAATCGAACTGCCAACTGCTGCACCCACGCTGTTGGTAGGCCTGAACCAATGCATCCTCATGTCGCTGGCGATGGTGGTGTTGGCCGGTCTGGTGGGGGCAGGCGGTCTGGGGGCTGAAGTGACCCGTGGCCTCTCCAGAATGGAGATGGGCCTGGGGCTGCGAGCAGGTTTGGCCATTGTCGCTATTGCGCTGCTGCTGGATCGACTGTCACGGGGCGCGTTGCAGCGTCACTCTCCCAGCAAACTCCTTTGAAAGGGCATCAGTATGAGACGCAGCTTTTTTTGCATTGATTCGCACGCTTGCGGCAACCCGGTTCGGGTCGTAGCGGGCGGAGCACCGCTGATGCCCTCCGTATCGATGGCGGAGCGGCGCGATATTTTCGTGCGCGACCACGACTGGGTGCGCACCGCATTGATGTTCGAGCCCCGGGGGCACGACATCATGTCTGGCGTCATCATCTATCCATCGGTACGTGATGACTGTGACTTCGGTGCGTTGTTTATCGAAGTCAGCGGCTGCCTGCCGATGTGTGGCGCGGGCACCATCGGATTATCGACCGTGGTCATTGAAGAAGGCTTGGTGACACCTCGTGAGCCGGGAAAACTGGCCATTGAAACACCAGCGGGACGGGTCGATGTCGAATACACCATGGGCGGTGAATTTGTTGAGTCGATTCGCTTGTTCAACGTATCCAGCTACCTGCACAGCGCCGATGTGGTGGTGGAAGTACCTGGTATTGGTGCGTTTACGGTGGACATCGCCTACGGCGGGAATTTCTACGCGGTGGTCGAACCACAGGAGTGCTGGGCTGGATTCGAAGGGCAGACGACGGCTGACATCGTGGGGTTGAGCCAGAAGCTGCGCGCAGCGCTCTCGGCCATTTGTGACCCGGTGCATCCAGAGAACAGCAGAATCAGTGGTGTTCATCACATCATCTGGTGTGACAAACCACAGAGCAGAACCGTGCATGGACGCTGTGCCGTGTTCTACGGTGATAAAGCTATTGATCGTTCTCCCGGCGGCACCGGTACCTCGGCCCGGATGGCTCAGCTCTTCGCAAAGGGGCGGCTGAACGTCGGCGACGTTTATCGACTCGAAAGTCTGATCGGTACGATCTACGAAGGAAAGGTTGAGGCATCAGTAAAAGTCGGAACCTTTGACGGCATGAATCCAAGTGTCAGCGGCTGGGCTGAAGTGATAGGTCACAACACCATTTTCGTTGATGACAAAGACCCTCTGGCCCACGGTTTCCAGCTCGCATAGACAGTGCGTTCGTTAGAGTAAAGAAGCGAGGCGTAACGTGATCGAGCGACGAGATTTCAGTGGGTGTATGAAAGGTAAAAACCTGCGCTATGTGGAAGAGACTCGGGGTGAGCCGAAGGCTCATGCCCGGGCAGGATTTTTACTGCTCGAAAACTTTTCGCTGCCTGCATTTACGCAAGCTCTGGATACGATTGTCACTGCCAACCTCTTGCGTCCCACGTTGTTCTCTTCACGAACCTTCGGGGTGCAGGACGGAGAGGTCACCAGCGACCTTGGCCTGGTCATTCGACCGGATGCGCGTTTGGACTTCGCAGCACTCAAAGACCTTAATTTGCTGGTCATATGCGGCGGCTACCGCACCGAACTCAAAGTCAATCACGAGCTGATCAGCCTCCTCAAAATGGCATCAGAACTGGGTATCACACTGGCCGGGCTGTGGAATGGGGCGTGGTTTTTGGGCGTGTCAGGTTTGCTTGAAGGGTATCGTTGTGCGATTCACCCCGAGCACCGACCCGCGCTCGCAGAAATCTCAAAAGTCACGCATGTCACCAGTGAAGCATTTGTCATGGATCGCGACCGGCTCACGGCCTCGAGTCCGGCGGGTGCTTTTCATATGGCTCTCGAGTGGATCAAAGGGCTGCACGGCAAGGCGCTTGTCGAGGGCATCGAAGACATTCTGTCTTTCGAAGAATCGCGGTATCGGCGTATCAAACCGACACAGAACATCTCGTTGAGCGCCCCCCTTAAAGAGGTGGTCAAGCTGATGGACGCCAACCTTGAAGAGCCGTTGCAAATGGACCAACTGGCGGTCTATGCCGGACGTTCCCGTCGACAAATAGAGCGCTTGTTCAAAGAACAACTGGGTACCACACCGCAACGGTATTACCTGGAATTACGCATTACCGAAGCACGGCGATTGCTTCAGCACACTGAGCTGTCTCAGGTTGATGTGCTGGTCGCATGCGGCTTTGTTTCGCCGAGCCATTTCAGTAAATGCTACAGCTCGTATTTTGGTTACCGGCCATCGAGAGAAATGCGGCTGGTGAAGTAAAAAACGGGCTGTCGCAGAAATTTTAAGGAGGAGGGCATGACCGAGTTGCGATTGAAGTGTGACCGAACAAAAAATGCTGCGCCCACCGTTGCTGCTAGTCCTGGGGTCGCAAGGCCCCAACTCGGTATCTTCTTATGCCTGCTTTCAATGCTTATCTTTGCGAGCCAGGACGGCATAACCAAGGTGCTTGTCAAAGACTTCCCGGTCGCCCAACTGGTCATGGTGCGTTATTGGGTGTTTGTCGTTTTTGCCCTCGGATATGCCGCCTACCTGGGGCGGGTCAAGGAATCGTTTCGGAGTAAGCACCCTTGGCTGCAAATCATTCGAGCACTGTTAGCCGTAGGTGAAACCCTACTGTTTGCGGTGGGGCTACGATATTTGGGCCTGGCCGAAATGCACGCGCTCTATGCCGTATTTCCACTGATGACACTGGCCCTGGCGGGGACAGTGCTTGGGGAGTTCATAGGTCTGCGGCGCTGGGTTGCAGCGGCCATAGGGTTCACCGGCACATTGATCATTCTCCGACCAGGCGCGAGCGTCTTTGAGCTCGCGGCACTGATCCCGTTGCTGGCTGCTTTGGCGTTCGCGGTGTTCAACGTACTGACGCGCCGGATTAGCCAGCACGACTCCTTTGCTACGAACATGCTTTTTATGGCAACTGTGGGTGCGCTGACGGTCACATTTGCGGGGCTACCCGCATGGGTTACTCCGACTCCCGTCCAAGGCCTCTTGATGGGGATCCTGTCATTGACGGGAGTAATCGCTCAGATTCTCCTCATTCAAGCACTGAAATACGCTACCGCTTCTACGCTGCAGCCTTTCAACTATGCGCTTCTGGTGTTCGCCACGTTGATCGGTGTGATCGTTTTTGCCGAGCACCCTGATTTGTGGGTGGTTGTTGGAGCAGCGTTGGTAATTATTGGTGGGCTGTATGCGATTAAAGCGAAGGCGTGACATGCAGTACGCCTTTCTATTGCCTTGTGGAGTTGTGCCGGGTCTGCGTTGTAGACATTACGGCTGATCGTCAATGTGCAAAATGTTGCCGCGGGCCACAACAGTCTGGCTCCGCGCAACCTGCAACGGAGGTGGGTGGGTGACCCCTCCGCCGCAAGTCAGGTTGATTCGATCAAAACGGCAGTGGCAGTTTCGCCGTGCGACCCCCATCCACCACCAGCACTTGCCCGGTGATGAAGGCCGATGATTCGGAGGCCAGGAAAACGACTGTCCCGCCAACATCCGCCGGCAATCCGGTACGTCCGACCGGGTGAAGGCGCAGGAGTGCCTGGCGCGCCGCACGCGGATCATCTTGAGCCGCGAGGTATGCATCACTCAACTCGGAATTGATCCAACCCGGAGCAATGGCATTGCAGCGGATGCGGTCCCGGCCGAGATCGACTGCCAAGGCTCGGGTCAGCCCATGGATGCCAGCCTTGGAGGCACAGTACGCGGCATGTTCAGGGTTGGCGCCTATCCCTTCGATCGACCCGATGTTGATGATGCTGCCACCGCCTCGCAGACGCATCTGGGGCACCAACGCCTTGCACAAGAATGCTGGCGCCCGCAGATTGACTGCCATCATGCGATCCCAGTCCTGTTCGGTCATATCATCAATGGATTTCTCGAACATGAACCCGGCGTTGTTAACCAATACATCGATTCCGCCAAGCTGCTCCTGGGCGAACTGTGCAATCAAACCGGGTGACTCCATCGAGGCGAGATCAGCCTCGACGAAATAGACTCGGGGGTGATCTCGCAAGTCGTCGTCCAGTGCCTGGCGCTGAGCGATCAACACAGAAGCTCCCGCCTCAAGCAATTGTTCGGTGATGCCTCGACCAATCCCTCTGCCGCCCCCGGTCACCACTACATTTTTTCCGTTGAGCATCGCTACCTCTCCTTAGCCGGATACCGGCTTGGCGCCTGTGACTTCTACCGTTTCACCGGCGATGTACCTGGCCTCGTCGGACGCCAGAAATGCGATAACATCCGCAATGTCTTCAGGCTCGGCAATACGGCCTAATGGCACGCTCTTGTTCAGTTCTTGCACGGCCTTATCCGGATCAAGGCCGCGACGCTCAAAGCCGCTGCGTAACATCGGGGTGTTGATTTCGTGCGGGCAGACGGCATTGACGCGGATGCCCAAAGGGGCGCAATCGCGGCCCAGATTCTTGGTTAAAGCCGCGACGGCCCCTTTGCTTGTGCAATACGCCACGTGGGCGGGGCCTGGATAAATGCCCCAGACAGATGATGTGTTGACGATTGCGGCACCCGGGCGATTTTTCATGTGCGGTATCGCGGCACGGCAGATGAAGAACACTGCATTCAGGTTTACGCCCATGGCATCGAACCACATGTCGTCAGTGGTTTCCTCTATCGTGCCGCGAGGAATGATGCCCGCATTGTTCAATACGATATCGATTCCTGAAAAAACATCGACGGCAGTTTGGACAATTGCTTCGCAATATTCTTTTCGGCGTAAATCGCCTGCCACGTAGTGCACGTCGGCGCCCAGGTCACGAACTTTTGCGGAAATTGATTTGCAACCGGCTTCGTCAAGATCAGACAAAACAAGCTTTGCGCCTTCTCGGGCGAACAATAACGCTAACGCCTGTCCGACACCGCCGGCAGCGCCGGTAATGACCACCACTTTATTATTGAATCTCATAGGGCAACCTACCTGATAGTTCTTTGGCGCTGCCATTATTTAATTTCAATGGACCACAGCGTCTAGCAACTTTTTTACTGGACCAAAGATAACGTGGCGTTATCAAAAAATTCTGAATCGAGCTTTTGAAGTCGCGCTCAGGCCGGTCGGCGTGGGGTGAATCCAGGTTGGCTGTCAGCCCATTCTCTGTAAGAGCATCGATCATTGTCATAGTGCGTGATCCAACGGGACGCCTGCCGTCATGACCTGAAGTCATCATTTATCGAGCTAAAATATCATTATGGGCAGGGGGTATCAGCTGCTAAGGTTTTCTATAAGTAGAAAGCTACAAGTTGCAGTTTGCCCGCCTCAATATTTTTGCTGATAACACTTGGGTCGTTTAATTCACAGAGTGAGCGCCCAATGAATAAGAATAAGGAGAGTGTTTGTGAAGATCATTGAAATTGAAGTTCATCAAGTCGATCTGCCCTATGCTGGCGGCGTTTATAAGCTGTCAGGCGGCCGTACTTACACAAGTTTTGACTCCACGATAGTGTGTATTCGCACAGACACTGGCCTTGAAGGCTGGGGCGAGTCGACGCCTTTTGGCCCGAACTATATTGCAGCGCACGCGCTGGGTGTGAGGGCGGGTATCGCCGAAATGGCGGACCTGCTCATTGGCCGGGATCCCCGTCAGGTTGACCGTATCAACGATCTCATGGACAGCACCTTGATGGGCCACCTTCATGCGAAAGCTGCGATTGATGTGGCCTGCTGGGACATTCTGGGCAAAGCGGTCGGGATGCCGGTGTGTGAACTGCTGGGGGGCAGTACAGGACTGTCCATGCCGATTATCGACTCGACCTATGCCGGCGATCCTGAAGACATGCGACGTCGAGTTGCTCAGACTCGAAAGCAAGGATACCTGGGGCATTCGGTGAAGGTCGGCGCGACACCGGAGGAGGGTGGGCCCGCGCTGGATGCCGCGCGCATTGAGGCATCCCTTGCAGATGCCCGTCCCGAGGAATACTTCATCGTTGATTGCAACGGTGGCCTGACGGTAGAACATGCATTGCGCATGCTGAAGCTGCTGCCATCCGGGCTGGACTTCGTGCTTGAGGCGCCATGCGCCACCTGGGCTGAGCACCTGTCCCTGCGCCAGCGAACCAATGTGCCGCTGATCATGGACGAGCTGGCGACGGATGAAGCTTCGGTGATGCAACTGATCAGCGAGAAGGCTGCGGACGGTATTGGTCTGAAAGTTTCCAAGCATGGCGGCCTGACCAGAGCCCGACGTCTGCGCGACATGTGCATGACCTCCGGCTTGACGATGAGCGTCCAGGAGACCGCTGGCTCACAGGTAGCGTTCGCTGCGCTGACTCACCTCGGGCAATCTATCCCGCACCGATATCTGCGCTGCGTGCTAGATACGCGCGATATGTATCCACCGATCACGGCGCACGTCGACATTCCCGTGGTGGATGGCCGTATCCGTGCCCCCCAGACCCCAGGATTGGGCATCACGATCAATCGGGACGTCGTCGGTGAACCCGTAGCGATCTATCGCTGAGTTGATCTCCAGCAGCGCGGCGCATGAAGTACTTCGTGCGCCGCTTTTTTTTTGTGTGGGATCCACGTTTTTTTGACCAGTGAATTGATTCAGGTTCGTTGATTTGACGAACGAACGTCTCGAAAATGTACGCCTATGTACATGCCGTGTACGGCACAGATCCTGGGGTGTACAGTGACGAGGAATTTTCAAAGAAAGGTCAACCCGAATGTCACAGACAGGAAGGGCGAAAACCAAAGCGCAGGACGCAGGCTGGCGAGGCTCCGTCAATGGTTGGCTAGACGCCGCCTACGATGCTCTTAAAGAGTCGGGTGTGGATGCTGTGCGGGTGATGCCGCTGGCCAAACGCTTGAATTTGTCTCGTACCAGCTTCTACTGGTTCTATGAAGATCGGGAACAGCTGCTAGCGGCGCTCCTCGCTCGATGGCGGGACAAGAACACTGGCGGTATGGTCAGCCAGTGCGAGAGTTATGCAGAAAGTATTTCCGAAGCAATTCTGAACGTCTTCGAGTGCTGGGTGAACCCTGAGATGTTCGACTCGCAATTCGAATTTGCCGTGCGCAGTTGGGCGCTGCAATCGGACGAGGTCACTGCTGAAATCGCCTTGGCCGATGAGGCACGGATGAATGCCTTGGCCGCGATGTTCCGACGGTTTGGCTACGACGGCGAGGGGGCTGACGTTCGGGCCAGGACGATCTACCTCACACAAATCGGCTACATCTCCATGAAAACCAATGAAGATATCGTCGTTCGATTTCGACGGATTCCTCAATACGTGAGCGTGTTTACCGGCAAAGTACCGAAGCGACGCGAACTGGACCGCTTTTATGGAAAGTTCGGCTACGCAGAAAAAGAGCCCGGCATTTTCGTTCCCTTGGTCGAAACATTCGAGGAGTCCACTGCCGATGGAGAATAGAACGCTGGGCATCATCGGGGGCACCGGCTGGCTCGGGCGCGCAATCGCCGAGGCGCTGCTCGATAGCGGGTTCATCGGGCCTGACCGTTTATTGATCTCGAACCGCTCCGGGGTCAGTACCTTCGAGCCAGGCGTGAGGCTGCTGGCTGACAACCAGCAGTTGGTGGATATCAGCGACATTGTAGTGCTGTCCATCCGGCCGGAGCAGTTTCGTGAACTGCAGATCAACGCCCGCGGCAAACTGGTGATTTCCCTGATGGCTGGAGTTCCTGCGGCAGCCATCAGCGCGGCCACCGGTGCGGATGTCGTGGTGCGGGCCATGCCGAATGCTGCCGTGGAAATCGGGCAGTCGTTCACGCCTTGGTACAGTGTCGGAAACCTTCCAGAGCGCGACCGCAAGTGGGTGCAGCGACTGTTCGAGTGCGTAGGTTCAGCGGACGAAGTGTCTGATGAAGACTGTATTGATTACCTCAGCGCGTTGTCCGGGACGGGGCCGGCCTTCCCGGCAATGTTGCAAATGGCACTGACTAATCAGGCGGTGGCTGCGGGAATTCCCCTTGCCATCGCGCAGCGCGCTGCACAAGGCGTGGTGGTGGGGGGCGGCCAGATGCTTGCTAGCCGCGATCCGCAGCAAATGATTGAGTCGTTGATGGCTTACCGAGGCGTGACGGCAGCAGCGCTGCAGTCGATGGCCGATCAGAACATCGAATCCATTGTGGGGCGGGCAGTGAATGCAGGCGCTGAGGTTGCGCGGCGCGGAATGTAGCCAGGGCAGGGGATAACAGTGAAGGCCCGCTGAAGGGCCTTCACTGCAGAAGGCGTCAGACGGTTGCGATCATTCGGCCTTGAAGCAATAGACAGCCAGTTTGTTGCCATCAAGGTCCCGGGCGTAAGCGGCATAGGCATTTTCAGCCCAGTTACGCGAACCCGGTTCGCCTTCACAGATGCCACCGGCGGCGAGTGCGGTTTCGTGGAAGGCATGTACCGCAGCGCGATTAGGCGCTTCGAAGCTGACAGTCACGCCATTGCCAACGTTGGCAGGATTGCCATTGGCGGGTTTGAGCACGAAGAACGACGGTTTATCCACGCCCCAAATGGAGCCGGATTCATCAAGGTCGGCAATACGGTTGAGACCAATTTCTTTCAGAACACCATCATAGAAGGTCCGTGCTTTGGCAAGGTCATTGGTACCGACAGTGACATGGGTAAAAACAGACATTTTGATTTCCTTTGGGTTGTGATGCGAGTGTGAGCGCTGGCCGATATCACGGCAGTGCCTTGGTCAGAAATGAATGACAGTGCGAATGCTTTGCCCGGCCTGCATCAATTCGAAAGCCTTGTTGATGTCCGAAAGGCCAAGGTTATGAGTGAAAGGTTTCAAGCACTCGACAATCACGTGGCAAGCCTCCGTTCCAACAAGGATGGAGGTTCGGATTCAGATTTCTTTCACCAGGCGCAAAGCGTCGTAGATGGCCGCGTGGGTGTTGCGGGCAGACACGGCGTCGCCGATCCGGAACAGCTGGAAGCGTCCTTCGGGGTTGGTGACGATGTTCTGTGCCGTACCGGCGATCAGGTCATGCTGCTCTACCGCGCCGCCATTGGTGGAGAGAGGACGCAGGTCGAAGTACAAGTCGTCCAGGGGAAGAGTGCCGTGGTTGACGACCACCTGATCGACCATGCGCTGCTTGTGAACCTTGCCGTAATCGCTGCCAAAGGTTGCAACGAGCCCGCCATCACGTTTTTCCACTGTATCGACCCGATAGGTGACGGTGAAGGTGACGTCCAGGTCCTGCAGGCTGCGCATGTAGGGCACCAGGTTCATGGCCATGACTTCAGGTGCAAACGAGCGGTCAGGGGTGACGATCTCCACGGTCGCACCGCTTTGCGCGATGACCTCGGCAGCCTGCAGGGCAGCATGATCCCCCGCATCGTCGAAGATCAGTACGTTGCGACCGGGCTTGATGTCGCCGGAAATGATGTCCCAGGTTGAAACCACGAGTTCATTGCCTTCGCGGAGCACCTCGGTATCAGGGAGGCCGCCGGTCGCAACGATGACCACGTCCGGCTCGAAGGCTTGCACGGTGTCGGCTTCGGCCCAGGTGTTGAAGTGAAACTTCACCCCCAGCCGTTCGCATTGCGCCATGCGCCAATCAATGATGCTGATCATCTCGCGACGACGCTCGCTCAGCGCAGTCAGACGAATCTGCCCGCCTGGTTGGTCAGCCGCCTCAAGCACCGTCACGTCATGGCCGCGCTCACCGGCGACCCGCGCCGCTTCCAGCCCAGCAGGGCCGGTACCGACGACCAACACCTTGCGCTTGACGGCGGCTTTGGGAATGTCATGAGGCATGGTGGTTTCCCGCCCCGTCGCTGCGTTGTGGATGCAGTAGGCCGCGCCGCCCTGGTAGATGCGATCCAGGCAATAGTTGGCGCCCACGCATGGGCGAATGTCTTCTTCGCGCTTCTCGATGATTTTGCGCACGATGTGCGGATCGGTCATGTGCGCGCGGGTCATGCCCACCATGTCCACTTTGCCCGAGGCGATCGCGTAGCGCGCCGTGGCCACGTCGGGAATCTTCGCAGCATGGAAGGTCGGGAAACCTGTTGACGAGCGGATCTCGCCAGCGAAGTCGAGGTGGGGTGAGTTGCGCATACCCTGAATCGGGATGACATCAGTCAGGCCGGCATCCGTATCAATGTGACCGCGCACAACGTTCAGGAAGTCGACCAGTCCGCTGTCCTTGAGCATGTGTGAAACCTGCATGCCCTCGCTGGCAGTGAAGCCACCGGGCAATTCTTCATCACCGGTGTAACGAACTCCCAGCAGAAAATCTTCGCCGACCCGCTGGCGGATGCCACGCAGGATGTCGAAGGTAAAGCGCATGCGGTTTTCCAACGAGCCGCCGTAAGGGCCGTCGAGGTCATTGGTCAACGGTGACCAGAACTGATCCATCAAGTGCCCATAAGCCTGAAGCTCCAAGCCATCGAGACCTGCCGCCTTCATGCGCTCCGCGGCGTCGACATAGTCCTTGATGATTCGCTCAATGTCCCATTCCTCCATTTTCTTCGGGAAGGAGCGGTGCGAAGCCTCGCGACGGTGTGACGGCGACACCACCGGTAGCCAGTCGGCCTTGTCCCAGCGGGTGCGACGGCCCAGGTGAGTCAACTGGATCATCACTGCCGCGCCGTGTTCGTGGCACTCATCGGTCAGGTCCTTCAACCATCCGACCACTTCGTCCTTGTATGCGAGCACGTTGTTGAACACCGGCGGGCTGTCTCGGGAAACGGCAGCGGAACCGGCAGTCATGGTCAGGGCGACACCGGCTTTTGCACGCTCCACGTGGTAGGCGCGGTAGAGATCCTTGGGCATGCCGTCCACAGGGTAGGCCGGTTCATGGGAGGTGGTCATGATCCGGTTTCTGAGGGTCAGATTCTTGATTTTATAGGGTTGCAGCAAGGGATCGCTGGACATCGTGGTGCGCTCCAAAGTGGGCTTCATTAGGCTCGGCGACTTAAAATTAGGATAAATGTACATCTGTGTCAATTGTTGATGACACAGGTGTACATTTTGCTTGCGTGCCAAAAAATCCAGGATTAACATCCGTCAAAACAAGGACTGATTTGACTCGTCCACGGCTGTCATCCATCGCATTGAGCGGTCAGTGCCCGCGGCGTGAAGAACGTGCGCGCAGTGGCAAACAGCGCTCGTTGAGGCGGACGTGAAAGTGGGTGTGATAGGTGACGGTTCAGGTGTGATTCAGTGGGATTGAAGAGGGCACAGTCCTGCTTTCTTAATTTTCTGCCTTATTGATGTTTCGGAAAGGAGAGCATAGGTGACAGAGTTATTTGATATTCGCTTGGCTAGCAAACAGACAGCTTTCACTGAAATTCCAGTCATAGATATATCGTCGCTCATAAACGGCGAAAATCCGCTGAAGGTGGCAAACCAAATAGGTGATGCATGCGAAAAGGTGGGTTTTTTTTATATAAAAAACCATGGCATTGACCCACAGTTAATAGATGAGATGTATGCGCTTACAAAAAGTTTTTTCAAGCTTTCTTATGAGGAAAAGAACAAGCTTAATATCGTGAACTCCGGGCTCACGCTGCGTGGTTATATACCGATGTACGCGGAAAACGTCGATCCTGTTAATACCCGCGATTTCAAAGAGTGTTTTGATTGCGGAGCTCATTATGATGAAGTCTCTCCATTTTTTGGTCCTAATCAAATGCCGTCTGTACTGCCGCAATTTGAGAAGGTTGCCGAAGATTACCATTCCTCTGTATTGGCACTCGCGCGAATGCTTATTGGCGGGATCGCGCTGAGCTTGGGTTTACCACAAGATTACTTTGAACATCTTCAGCGTAAGCCCATCACGATTCAGCGGATTTTGCGTTACCCGCCCCAGATCGGAAGGGTTTCCCAAGAGGAGATCGGTATTGGGGCACACACGGACTATGGTTTCTTGACGGTCCTATCCCAAGATGCAGTTGGCGGTTTGCAAGTCAGGAACCGTGCAGGGGAGTGGGTTACTGCCCCACCAGTTGAAGGCACTTTTATCGTCAACATTGGTGATCTGGTTCAAACCCTCACCAACGATCGCTACACCTCGACAATGCATCGCGTCATAAATACTAGTGGTCTAGAGCGTTATTCAATACCTTTCTTTATTGATTTGGATTTCGATGCGGTTGTTGAGCCTGTGCCAACCTGCGTGAGTGAGGTGTTACCCGCGAAGTATGAAGCCTATACATGTGGTAAACACAAATTTAAGCGATTCGTTGATAGCTATGCGCACCTGAAAGGCGAATAAGGAGTTTTCAATGTGCATCCTTTACATGGCCGACCCCGCCGATGCGGAGAAATGGCGAGTTTGCCTGTCAAGGCTTGCCCCTGAACTAGAGTTCCGGCAATGGCCTGATATCGGTAACCCGGCAGAGGTGCACTACATTTTGGCTTGGGAGCCTCTCGCCAACCTAGCGGAGCAGTTTGGTAATCTTCGGCTCATCTACGCTGCCGGGGCTGGAGTTGATCAGTTCGACTTGGCCCTTTTGCCTGCCGACGTGTCGCTAATTCGGCTGGTGGATAGCTCGATGGCTGACATCATGGCCGAGTATGTTCTGTTTGGCGTTCTTGCTTTGCACCGAGACATCCTCGCTTACCAAGCGGATCAGCGCAGTGGTCGCTGGCAACCTCGGCCAATCGTGCACGCAACACAGCGGCGTGTTGGTGTCATGGGGGTTGGCAATCTCGGACGAACTGCACTTGATCGCCTTCAGCCATTGGGATTTCAGCTCAGTGGCTGGAATCGTTCTTTGAAGGAGGTGCCAGGTGGTCGCTGTTATGTAGGCACAGACGAATTAGAGGAATTTTTAGGGCAGTGCGACATCCTTGTGAACATGTTGCCGCTGACTCCCGAAACAGACGGGATACTCAATGCGGCGAGGCTTGATTGTCTGCCTCATGGCGCTGGACTGATTAACGTGGGACGTGGCGCCCACGTTGTAGAAACGGCTCTGCTTTCTGCGCTGAATGAAGGCCGTCTGGGAGGTGCCGTACTGGATGTTCAGGTACAAGAGCCTCCCACTCAAGACAATCCACTCTGGAAACACCCTCGAGTGCTCTTGACCCCTCATATTGCAAGCGATGTGCCGATTGAAGGTGGTGTGGCGGTGATAGTTGAGAATCTTCGAAGAGAGTGTGAGGGAATGCCTCTGTTGAATGTGGTTGATCGGTCTAAAGGTTATTAGATTCCAGCGAGTTCTGTTGAAAACCACCACCAGCCACGTTTTTTTGTACGTTAAAACGTACGTCGAAATCCTGGTCTGAGATGTCAGTACGGCGTTGCTCATTGATGCAAGAGGGCTTGACGGAGCTTACGCAAAGACCTTCGCACGGTTTATCCAGCCTGCTTCCATGAGAGACGGTACGCACTGGTGCATGTCGATATCAGACTCGCATGTGGCGTGCTCAGGCTGCTTGCGTTGAAGATAAGACGCGTAAGGTTATGCGTCATTTCATGGCAGTGTGCAGTCGCGATGACTGATGGGAGATGCTCAGAAGCGTTGAAGTTCGCCGCTTTCGATTCCGGGCAACAGGAAGAGATGATGATCGCCTGACCCTCAGTCAGCTCGCTCTAACGTCGATCACCAGAGAACAAAAAAAACAATGAATAGCCTGAACTCCAAGGATTCGAACGGTCAATTGGCACAGGGTTTCAAGCCGCGACACGTCACTATGCTTTCTATCGCGGGGATTATCGGCGCAGGCTTGTTTGTTGGGTCGGGACATGCCATCGCTGCTGCTGGTCCAGCGGTATTGCTGGCTTATCTGTGCTCCGGCCTGTTGGTCGTATTGGTCATGCGCATGCTGGGTGAAATGGCGGTTGCCAACCCGGACACCGGATCTTTCTCCACCTACGCCGACCAGGCAATCGGGCGTTGGGCCGGCTTCACCATCGGCTGGCTCTATTGGTGGTTCTGGGTGCTGGTGATTCCGATCGAGGCGCTCGCGGCTGGGCATGTCATGAATCAATGGTTTCCCCAGATCGACACCTGGCTGTTTGCCTTGTTGTCCATTGTCCTGTTGGTCGTGACCAACCTGTTCAGCGTGTCCAAATACGGCGAGTTCGAATTCTGGTTTGCGATGGCCAAGGTCGTGGCGATCATCGGATTTATCGGCCTTGGTTTTGCGGTGTTGATGGGTTGGATTCCCGAGCGGGAGGCCAGCGGGTTGAGTCGACTCATGGAGGAACATGGCGGGTTTGCGCCCAACGGCTTGTCAGCGGTCGTAGGGGCATTCATCACCATCATGTTCAGCTTCATCGGTACAGAAGCGGTGACCATTGCAGCCGCAGAATCCAGCAACCCTGCGCAGAACATCGCCAAAGCCACACGCTCGGTGATCTGGCGCATCGGGGTGTTCTACTTGCTGTCCATTTTCGTGGTCATTTCCGTGGTGCCCTGGAATGATCCGTTGCTGGCGTCTGTGGGCTCTTACCAGCGAGCACTGGAGCTGATGAGCATTCCCCATGCCAAGTTGCTGGTGGATGTGGTGGTGTTGATTGCCGTGGCCAGCTGCATGAACTCGTCGATCTATATTTCCTCGCGCATGTTGTTTTCGCTGGGCAAGCGCGGTGATGCACCGAAGCCGCTGAAGGTAACGTCGTCGGCGGGCGTGCCGAGGGCGGCGGTGATCGCCAGCACCGTGCTGGGTGCCGGTGTGACCTTGTTCAGCTACTTCATGCCCGCCGGTTTATTCCAGTTTCTGCTCGCCAGTTCCGGCGCCATTGCGTTGCTGGTGTACCTGGTTATCGCCGTGTCGCAATTGCGCATGCGCAAGATTCTGCGTCGGCAGAACGTCACGCTGACCTTCAAGATGTGGTTGTTTCCGTGGCTCACCTGGTTGGTCATTGCCTTCATCTGCGCGGCGTTGGCGGTGATGATGGTGACGCCCGAGCACCGTATGGAGGTTTCTTCGACCATCGTCCTGGCGTTGGTGATTTCCTTTATCGGCCTTGTGACCACGCGTCATCATGGGCAGCCGCAGAGGGTGGTGTCCGCGGAAAGTGCATAGCAGCCATCAGCGTAAACCTGCTTGCGATTTTATCAGTGCGCGAGCAGTGGCGAGGCGGTAAAACCGCCTGCGCCACGGGCCATTACCGCTCACTGCGAGAATAATCTTCGATGGCATACAACACCTCCAAGGCCGTTCCTCCCCAAACAATTGGTTTTTTACTGCTGGACCAATTCACTTTGATCTCTCTGGCGTCTGCTGTAGAGCCGCTACGAATGGCCAATCAGTTGACCGGTCAAGAGCTGTATCGTTGGCACACTTTCAGTTTGGGGGGCGAGCAGGTGTGGGCAAGCGACGGCATGCCGATCACTCCTGATGCGTCGATCAATAATGCACCGATGCTTGATACCGTGATTGTCTGCGGAGGCATTGGCATTCAAAGTGCTGTGACCCAGGAGCACGTTGCCTGGTTGCGAGCCCAGGCCCGACGCTCGAAGCGGATCGGGGGTGTGTGCACAGGCAGTTGGGCCTTGGCCCAGGCAGGCTTGCTCGATGGCTTCGATTGCAGCGTGCACTGGGAATTTCTGGCGGCCATGCAGGAAGCTTTTCCGCGAGTGAACCTCAGCACCAGTTTATTCACCCTCGACCGAGACCGCTTCACCAGCTCCGGCGGAACCGCGCCAATGGACATGATGCTGCACCTGATCAGTCGCGATCATGGTCATGAACTGTCCGCGGCCATCTCCGAAATGTTCGTCTACGAACGAATCCGCAACGAGCAGGATCACCAACGAGTGCCCCTCAAGCACATGCTCGGTACCCATCAACCGAAGTTGCAGGAAATCGTCGCCTTGATGGAGGCCAATCTGGAAGAGCCGATCGACCTCGACGACCTAGCGAATTATGTCGGCTTGTCCCGTCGACAACTTGAGCGGTTGTTTCAGAAATATCTACATTCCTCGCCTTCGCGGTATTACCTCAAACTGCGCCTGATCCGCGCACGCCAGTTGCTCAAGCAAACGCCGATCTCCATCGTAGAGTTGTCGGTGGTGTGTGGCTTTGTGTCCACACCGCATTTCTCAAAGTGCTATCGCGAGTGTTTCGGCATTCCACCCAGCGACGAGCGCTTGGCGGCGCAAACGCAACCGCAAGTGACAGCAAGACCGATTACACAGGCATTGCCATTGGCAAGGCCGATGAGCTTGCTGGATCAGGCACGTGATGAGTCAACATTCGCAAGCATCAAAATATTGAAATCCTGAACAATCCGGGATTGGTCTGAAAGCGATAGGTATCCACCGATCACGGCGCACGTCGACATTCCCGTGGTGGATGGTCGTATGTCCCGGCAGCCCCCAGGATTGGGCCTCACGATCAAGCGGTACGTCGTCGGTGAACCCGTAACGGTATATCGCTCGTGACCCGTTTGCGACGTGCAGGTTGCTTGATTGTCGGGACCAGCACCTCCCCGGATTTCGGCACGTCTTACTCCACGGAATCAACTCGTTTTGGCGCCATGCGCAATCCCTGGCACCTTGCTCACAGCGCAGGTGGTTCCAGCGCTCGGCCTTGGCCGTTGGCAACGCAGGGTGCTGCAGCACCGCGAATGTCGCGGTCTGCGCAGCAATGGACGTGCTCGCCAACAGACACAACCATCGACTGCGAAGTGATCGACCTGCGCACAACCAGCCCGCTAGAGCACTGACACCCCCTCCTGGCGGCCTCTCGCGGGGCGCCAGGATCAACGATTTCAAGGGGATTTCGCTATGCTGATTTACGACGATGGGGGTGTCACGGATCAGGCGCACAGCGCCAACCGCCAACTGGAATAAATGTGCCGAGTGAAGACATGACGGCTTCATTGGCGAAAATATCCGGGGCAAACGGGTCCACCGATGAAGGCAGCAGGCATCGGCCAGTTTTGGCGGGGAGCGTTGAGCACTCGATTTTCCATGGGGTTTCTCCGGCGTGATGCCGGCCAAAAGACAGTTCGCAGGCGAACAGGGAAACAGGGTTTATTGAGCTTTCGAGTTGGCTGAACGTTTCGCGCAAATGAGGGCCCGGTGTCAGCGGTGTGGGGCGGCTGGCGGCGAACAGAAAATAGTCCCCGACCAATAGCAGACAGCCCTGACGCGATGGCTCATCCATCGCTTGCAACCATTGGCCACGACAAACGCCGAGGGAGTCGGGCAAGCGATCCCATATTTCGTAGTAGCTTTCGTCCAGAGCGGTTTCGATCAGGCACTCACTGGTTTCAAAGTGCATGCGACCAATGTCTTCAGCCCCACTGACCGGCTGATAGTCCATTTTGCGATGCCATTGGCAAATGTCGGCGTCTATCTGGGTCACCCCGGCGAAACCTTTCTGCTCACACAACGCCAGATGTTGAGTGTGGCTGAATTCTTCGAGCGCCAGACTTGGGAGCGGATTGGAGGGGATTCGCAGGTCGGCAAACAGTCGCGGTGTCTGTAGCCAATACACGGCCGTTTCGCTGTCCGAACGCCCTGAGCGGTGCTGGATCAAACGCCGCTTCCATACGCCTAGATAACATTGCGCAACCTGATGCATTGATATTCCCTGTTTTACGCGTCGCGTTTGGTTCTCCACCTGTCTTCATCGACTCAGTGGTGTCCCCCTCACTTCGACCATGACGCCGACCAACGATCGAGTAATCCGAAGAACCACTGATGCATACGGGCGTAACAGGCTTCATCCGAAGGTGAGGGCATAGGTAGTGGCGACTCGGCAGCAAAACGGCGGTTGAGTGCATTCACAATCTGCGGCGTCCATTCCGGGTGAAACTGCAGCCCAATCATCCCATCGCCGACAGAGTAAGCCTGGTTCTCCCAGTCGGATCCCCTGGCCAGATGCCTGGCCCCAGCCGGCAGAGCAAAACCGCGTTCGTGCCACTGCAGCACCTGCATGTTATGCCTGTCATCCTCACCATCCTCAATGAACTCCACCTCGCACCATCCACCCTCAGGGTGGTCGATGGGGGCAACCTGCGCCCCGAGCCGATCTGCGAGCAGTTGCCCGCCCAGGCAGATGCCGAGCACCGGCTTAGCCTTGCGCAGCAAGTTGCCAAGCCAGACCTTCTCCTGCTCCAGCCAAGGTGGGCAATCCGCCCCTACCACATTGAATGGTCCTCCCAACAACACGTAGGCATCGTAGTCTTCGTGCGTCGGCAACTGCCCTAGATCACCGCGAAACAGTTCGATGGCGACATCACGACCCAAAGCCCAATCGGCCAGGGCGCCAGGGCCTTCTTCTGCCAGATGCTGAATGCAAGCGATCTTCTTCATGTGGCGTCCCCAAAAATAGCCAATACGAACTCCAAAGCGTGCATAGCAAACTCCTTACCGCAGGTCGGGACAAAGTGGATTGTGCGTATCAGACCCAGCATCGCCTCTCCTTGCCGAGGCAAAAAACGTTCGCTATTCTCCGCCATCAAACTTGCTTTTCAATCCACGAATATTCAACAACTATTGAACAAATGGAAACATTCGATCTAGCGACCCTGCGCCAATTCCTGGCCCTTGCGCGCCACCAAAACCTGTCCGATGCCGCTTCGGAACTGCACCTGAGCCCGAGTGCTCTGTCCAAGGGGCTGAAGAGACTGGAACTAGCCTTGCAGACCACGCTGTTCGACCGCCAAGGGCGTAATCTGCGCTTGAATGCCGACGGCGTGCGATTGCTTGATCGGGCTGCAGCGCTGATGGCCAATGCCGATCAGATGCGCAGTGAGTTTCTGGGGACTCGCGGTAGTTTCCACTGCCGGATCTCCGGGCCGGCGCTGTTGCAGTTGAATTGGGGACGGCGCATAGCCAGTTTGATCGGCGAACGTTTTCCCGGCGCTCAAGTGGCTTTTGGCAACGAGAAGGAAGACGAAGCGCTCAGTGCCTTGGCCCGCGGTGAGGCGGATCTGGCACTGGTGACCACGGCAGCGCTTGGGGCTCTCGACCCGCGCCATATCGCGCTGAACATCGGACTGACCCGCTTTGAAGTGGCCGTCGGCGCAAACCACCCGCTCACCCTCGCAGGCAACGGACCACGCGCCACGGTGACCGAGGTTCTGAAATACCCCTTCGTGGTACCTACACAGCCGCCGTTTCGCGGGCTACAAGGTGGGCCGGCCACCGACGGCTGGCGTGACGATCAGCAACCGCGCATCATCCGTTACCGCAGCGATGACCTTCTTTTGGTTGATGGCCTTGTACGCGCGGGGTTGGCTCTGGCCTACCTACCGGACTATGCGCTGGCCGAACTTCAGCTGTTACGGCTCGATCTGACTGACAACCCGTTCTCTTGCACCCAACAGGTGGTGCTGGTTTATCGCCCCAGCACCGCCAGCGGTTGGCTCAATTATGTGGTTGAGGCGATGAAGTCCGAGGCGGTTACCTAGTCCCGCACGAATCGCTGCGCCATCACCTGCAACAAACGATCATCCTCTCCCGCAGCGCCAATCACCTGCAGTCCCACCGGCAATCCCCTCAACAGTCCCACCGGCAGGCTGATCGCAGGCAGCCCGGTGAGATTCCAGGCACTGGTATGGCTGAGCAACGCGGCGCGCACATCGATGTCCTGCTCACCCACCCGGGCCTCGCGCGCATCGACCGCTGTCGCGGTAATCGGCACGCTGGGCGAGACCAAGAAGTCATAGTGCTCGAACAAGCGCGCCATCGCCCCCTTGAGCCGTGCTTGGCTGGTTTGTGCGCGGATGTATTGCCAGCCCCTGACTTCACGCGACAATTCGAGGCGCTCGCGCACCTCCTGCTCGAACGTGTGCGGTGCATCCTGCATGCGCTCGGCATGCACATCGAAGGCCTCGGCGCGTTGCAGCACCAGTAAGGTGTCTTTCATTTCGGCCGCCAGCGACACCAGCTCAGCAGTATCTTGCAGCGCCTCGCCAAACAGCTGCTGCGCCGCCTGGTAGACCTGCCGATCCAGCTCGGCGTCGACCGGGCCGAAGCTACCGGTGGTGATCCAGCCAACCCGCAACGGTCGAGGGTTGACCGCCGGTGCACACACTCGCCCAGCCACCACTTCGAACAGTAGTCGCGCATCCTCGACGTGGTTGGCGATCGGGCCTACGTGGTCGAGGCTCGACGACAGCGGGAACACCCCCTCCAGCGGCACGCTGGCAAACGATGGCTTGAAGCCGACCACTCCGCACAACGCCGCCGGAATACGGATCGATCCGCCGGTGTCGGTGCCCAGCGCCAACGGCACCATGCCGCTGGCGACCGCAGCGGCGCTGCCGGCGCTGGAGCCGCCAGTGATGCAGCTGGAATCCCAGGGATTACGTGCCGCGCCCTGCAGCGAGCGGTCGCCAGTCGGACCGTAGGCGAATTCGTGGGTCAAGGTCTTGCCGACAATGACCGCACCCGCCTCGCGCAGGCGCTGCACGCACAGCGCGTCGCGGCTCGGCTTGAAGCCTGCGAAATGCGCCGAACCGTAGGTGGTGACGTGGTCGAACGTGTCGATATTGTCTTTGACCGCCACCGGTATGCCGTGCAGCGGGCCCAGGTCCAGGCCCTGGGCAAACAGCTCGTCAGCCTTGCGCGCCTGGGCCAGCGCCACGGGTGCATCGACATGAACGAAGGCGTTCAAGGTCGGATTCAGGCGCTCGATGCTGTCCAGGGCTGCTTGGGTCAGCTCGACGCTCGTCAGGCTGCCCGCGCGCAGGCGCTCGGCCAGCGCGATGACCGATTGACCAAAAAAAGATCCAACGTGAGGGGGCTTCGCCAGGCTCATACAAACAACTCCATCAAACTGCTGCGGGTAAAGGGGAAGGGCTGGTTTGCCGACTGCCGGGACGTACCATCAGCATCGCGCTCATGCCCAGTGCAGTGGCCACTGCCGCTGCCACGAACATCGACGAGTAGCCATAGCGCACGGTCAGGTAGCCGGTCAGCATTGGCGCGATGAACGAAGCGGTGTTGGCGATGAAATGGGTCATGCCGCTGTAGGCACCGACCCGGTTGGACGGCGCGGTGTCGATCACCACGGCCCAGTAAACCGAGTTGGGTAGCGCGTTGAGGGCGTTGGCCAGGGTCATCAGGGCAATCACGCCCCACACGGTCTGGGCCTGCGATACCAGGATGAAACAGAGCGTGGTCAACAGCAGGCAGGTTGCGGCCAGCCAGCTGCGTGCCACCTTCAGGTTGCCGGTGCGGCGCAACAGCAGGTCGGAGATTTTGCCGCCCAGTAGCACGGTGAAGCAGGCGCCGGTCCACGGAATCATGCCCATGTACCACAGCGACGATAGGTTGTAGTGGAACTCGTCCTGCAGGTATTTGGGGGTCCAGGTCAGTAGCAGAAACGTTACGTACACGAACGAGAAGTAACCGACCGCATTGAGTATCAGGTCTTTGTTCTTGAAGAAATGCCATACCGGCGCAACGCTGGTGGTCGGGGTTGAAGCATTGGCTGCCGCGGCGCGTTCCCGTCGCAGGAAATCGAGCTCGGCCTTGGACACCCGCGGGTTCTCATCGGGGGTATTGGTGAAGCGCGTCATGAAGAAAATCAGCAGCGCCAGGCTGACCACGCCCAGCACCACGAACATGCTGCGCCAGCCGCCAGTCAGGGTTTGCAGACCTACCGCTACCGGGGCGGTGAGCAGCGCGCCCAGTGGTGTGCTGAGCAGTCCAACCGAGACCACGAAGCCGCGCTCTTTGGGCGTGGCCCAGTTGGCCACGCTTTTGTTGATCACCGAGTAGGCCGGGCCTTCGGCAAAGCCGAACAGCACGCGGATAGTGGCGAAACCGGCCATGGCCGAGCCTCCCATGAATGCCAGCCCGAGGTCACCGGCAAACGCGGTGGCGATCTCGAAAATCGACCAGGTGGCCCCCGCAATCAGCCAGATGCGCTTGGCACCAAAGTGGTCGGCCAGGATGCCGCCGATCAACGCCCCGAGGATGTAGCCGTAACCGAAGTAACCCAGGACTTTGCCCCAGTCGGCCTTGTCGAAACCGTACTCCGGGAGAATGCTCGCCGAGGCATAGGCAATCGCGCCGCGGTCAATGTAGTTGAGCAGTGCCATCAGCATGATCAGGAAGAAAATCTGGTAGCGGAAAGACGGAATAGCTGCGCTCTTCATAGGGATCTGACTCTTCAAAATGATGGCAGAAGTCAAAAAGTCGGCCGCGTCCGGCGTATTTTTATTGTGTTACCCAAACGTTTGGGTTGCCGAAATGTAGATACAGGAAAAGCTTTAGTCAATCGTTTGGGTAAAGGTTTTTTTTCCGGGAAGAGGTCCCGGTTGAGGTAGAATCGCGCGCTGAATAATGCACGGTGGAAGACTCTCAAACATGCCGAATCAATCTCGCCCCGCCACCCTGAAGTCCATGGCGACTGCACTCGGGTTGCACGTCTCCACGGTGTCGCGGGTGCTCAATGGCGACCCGACCGGAGTCGAGCGAGCGGCGTCGGCTGAGGTGGTGGAGCGTATCCGTGCGCTGGCCAAGGAGCTGGATTATCGGCCGAACACGCAGGCATCCAACCTGAAATTGCGCAAAAGTCAGGAGATCTGCGTACTTATGCCACGCCTCACCGACCTGGTGATGGCGACCATTTATGACAGCATCGACAGCGCGGCGGAGGAGGCCGGCTACCTCACGTTCGTCTCCAATACCGACGACCTGCAGCCGCGCCAACTGGCACGTGCCGAGCACGCCTTGCGCCGCTCAGTGGCCGGGCTGATCGTGGGTGACTCGCACGTGGGTGAAAGCCAGCCCTTACTCGATCTGCTCGCACGCAAGCACATTCCCTACGTGCTGGTCAGCCGGCAGATTGCAGGACACCTCTCGGCGGCCAGCGACGACGAATTGGGCGGCTGGTTGGCGGCCGAACATTTGTATCAGCTGGGTTGTCGCGATGTGGCGATCCTGGCGGGTGAACGGCATGCGTCCACCGGGGCTGATCGTACCCGCGGATTCATCCGCTATTACCGTGAGCACGGCGTCGCCCTGCGCCCGGAGTGGATCCTCAATGGTCCTTTTGACAGCCACACCGGACACCAACAAGGCGAGTATCTGCTGGGGCTCAACCCACGCCCTCAGGCGTTTTTCGCGGTCAACGACTTCCTTGCCATTGGCCTGATGGGCGCCGCCCGTGACAAAGGGTTGCAGCCGGGCAGGGACATTGCCGTCGTCGGCTTCAACGACATCCCGCTAGCCAATGAACTCATCGTTCCACTGACCAGCGTGCGCCTGCAGATGGCACAGATGGGGCGGCATGCGGTTGAGTTGCTGCTCAAACGCATCAAGGGCGAGGCCGCAGAGTCGATCATCCTTGCGCCGCAGTTGCAGGTGCGGGCGAGTTCCTCGCTGTTGCGCCGCGTTGATTGAGGGGCGGCTGCACGGCCCTTCACTGGTAGTAAAATCAAGTGGTCAGGCGCTTACCGATTTCGCCCCAAAAATGTCGGCAGCGCTTAGTGATTTTGAAACGCTTTCAATCCTCGCTGTACTGCGGGCCTGGCTTCGATCGCGTCGAACCAGCGTGATAAGCGTGAAAGCACTGCCCAATCCAGCCGGTCACGCATTGATGCCGCAATGGTGAAAGCAGAGATGTCTGCCATGGAGAACTGATCTCCGGCCATAAAGTCGTCGGTAAGAAACCGTTCTGCATAGACAAGTTGTTCAATGACGCGCAGATCGATGACTGTGGCCGCATCGATTAATCCCGCTTGGCGCAGGAAAAATGCCGCATGGCTGGGCCCGATTACGTCCGTTACGAAAAAGAAGTAACGATCAAACACCCTGTCGCGCGCTGGTCCAGGATGCGCGGGTGCGAGTCGACCGGGAGCTTTGGCATCAGCGAACTGAATGATTGCGTTTGATTGGTTGATGACCAGTGCCGGTGTCGACGTATGGTCGACCAGGGTGGGGACTTTTCCTGCCGGATTAAGCGCCAGGTACGCCAAGTCGCGCTGCTCATTCGCTTGCAGATTCAGTCTCCGTGCCGTGTAGGGGATACCTGCTTCTTCCAAGGCTATCGCAGCCCTCAGACTGTTGCCGGTTTGAGCGCCATACAGCTCGATTTTTGGGTTCATCAGGCACTCCATTGGAAATGAATGGACAATCATTGGATGCTAAGTGAAAAGCGGCGTAAGCGTATGTCTTCAAGACCAAACGCATACGCCCATAGCGATCACACCTCGAACGCTTGCCGGTTTGCGCGTACGAAGTCAGCCACCGTTTGAGGCGCTTGTCCGGTGATTTCGCCGATAACTCCGTCCTCACCGCTAAAGATTCCATTCTGGTAGTCGACCGCGACTGCAAGGAAATGCTGGATCACAAACTCCGGCAGATCGTAGGTCTGCAGATGCTGGCGATACTCTTCCAGGGTCGAAGGGCTGTAGGTGATGGTGCGACCTGTGATTCCGCTGATTTCATCGGCAATCTGTTGATGGTTCAGCTCGACAGGGCCGTACAGCGGATAGGTTTTCCCGATATGGCCAGACGGCTGTGTGAGAACGGCGGCGATTAGCCGCGCCTGGTCTTCAGCGGCGATGGGTGCATGTCGGCCGGTGCCGTATGGCAGCGTGATCTTGTTCTCCTTCACGATTTGATCCAGCACCCACGGAAAGATCAGCCACTCGGAAAAGAACGTCGGGCGGATGTGCACGGTGGGTACGCCCGACCAGTCGAGTACGCGCTCTGCAATCCAGTGGTCGCGCGCGGCGTGACTCAGAGAGTCTTCCCGAGCAGAAATCTGCGACATTTCCACAACGACCTCGACGCCGGCTCGCCGGGCGGCATCGGCAAAATAGGCAGTCGCCTGAATGTAGCCAGGACGCACGGGATAGCACAGGTAGGCGCCTGTGACCCCCTCCATCGCACGAATGATGTCGTCATGTTCAAGGAGATCGCCCACAAATATTTCGGCGCCCTCGCTTTGGAGCGCTGCGCTGCGCTCGTCCTCCTGATGCACAAAAGCCCGAACCGCATGACCGCCGTCGAGAAGGTGGCGAATGGTGTAGACGCCGGTTTTTCCCGTCGCGCCGGTGACGAGGTATTTACGTTGCTGCATGGTGAATACTCCAAAGTAAAGGAACACACATTGCTCGTGCCGATATCACGTATCGCCGTCAGCTGTCGAAAGGAGCGTGATCAATCAGGTCGCACACATTCGGGCAATCGAACCCGTGCACGTGACGACGTCCGACATCCGCGAGCCCGGTGCCAATCGCCGTGTGAGGTTTCTTCCTGGCCACTTCGGCGACCGCTTGGGTAAACGCGGCTTTCATTCCAATGCGGGGGTAGAGGGCGAGGGTATCCTCGACCAGCGATGGCGTGATTTCTTCCAGCCGTAATCCCATCACGTCGACATGCGCGCCCATGTAGATGAGGGCGATCTCTGGCTGTTTGCGGTCGGCGATGCCGGCGCTGGAGTGAAGTGCGATCGCATCCCAAATCAGCTCGGCTTTCGATTCCGGGTAACCGTTTTCCAACAGGAAGCGGCTGGCAGCGTCCGCGCCGTCGACCTCAAAACGTTGGTCGGCTGCAAATTCGTACGTCAGACCCAGGTCGTGCAGCAATGCGGCGAGATAGACGGCCTCGCGGTCGTATTTCAGGCCTCGCTGCTGGCCGAGGAATTCGGCAAACCACCACGTGCGATGCACATGGTGCAAGAGCGCTGTCGAGTGAACGCGTTCGACGAGGAAGGAGGCCTTGCGGGCGAGTTCAGAGTCTGGAGCGCTGAAGCCGCCGATGATCACAGGTGTACTCATGTTTGCTCCCGGGGGATGAAGTGGGTTCGCAGTTCATTCTAAATAGTTGCAATTGGCAAAATTGACTATATTTAGATGATTTGTGCCAATATCCGTGCCAGGTCAAAGCGGGAGATCGCTGTGAGAACAACGACGAAATCAAAACATTCCTTTCTCGGCGTGACGCAAAAACGAGTGGTGATTTTGGGTTTGCCGCCCGTGGATTCGCTTGATGTGATCGGCCCGGCAGAGGTGTTTGCCTATGCAAACAACCTGCACCGCGGCGACTCTGCTCCCTACGTACTCGAGCTGGTTTGCGCGGGCGCCAATGAACACCTGGAGAGCAGCACCGGCATCGCACTCATGGCGCACAAGACGCTTGAACAGGAGCGTCTTGAAAACAAGGCCATCGACACCTTGATCGTGACGTCGGGCTGGAAAGCCATGGATCAGCTGGATCAGACGGCCATCGAGTGGATCCGCACGCGAGCCAAGAGCGTCAGGCGTGTGTGCTCGATCTGTGTCGGCGCGTTCGCCTTGGCCGAAACAGGGCTTTTGGACGGTCGAAAGGCAACTACCCACTGGCGGATGGCACGCAGCCTGGCTGATCGCTATCCCAACGTGCAGGTCGACCCCAATCCGATCTGGGTCAAGGACGGCAACCTGTACACCTCGGCAGGCATCTCGGCGGGAATCGATCTTGCGCTCGCATTGGTCAGCGAAGACCTGGGTGACGACATCGCTTTGGAGATCGCGAAAAATCTGGTTCTGTTTCTGCGACGTCCAGGCGGCCAGGCACAGTTCAGCGTCTCACTCCAGTCGCAGCATGCGACAGGTTCGAACCTGGATGAGTTATGCGTATGGATCAGTGAGCATCTACATTCGGAGCTTACGGTCGAGATACTTGCAGACAGGCTCGCCACTAGTGTGAGGACCTTGATTCGCATGTTTCAGAGGGAGTTCAAGACAACGCCTGCGAAGTACGTCGAGGACGTCCGGGTCGAAGCGGCCTGTCGGCAAATAGAGCTGGGAAGGCGCTCGATGGAAGAGGTTGCGCGCCGATGCGGCTACCACAGCGTCGACGTGCTCAGAAAAGCCTTCGTGCGACGCATGGGGGTGAGTCCAAAGGAGTACGCACAACGTTTCGCGCCAGTTAACGAGCCCGCATAGGGATGCCCGATGTTCATGAGCTTGCTCGAGCGGGCGGCTGATTCATTTGAGTCAGTAGAATGTAAACGCTGCTCAGCACTTATGTGACTTGTCATGGTCAATAAATCCCGCACGACCGTCAGCGGTCGTACTGCTCGGAGCCGACCGGATCCGCATCGGCATTTTGATCAAGGACAGTGAAAGCATGCTCGCCGCAAGATAATCAGCAACCGCCTCCACCCGGTTCCGTGAATCGGGACTCGCCGTACGTTTACCCCTCAATCCAATTCGAAGATTAAAAGCATGCACCTACGCAAAATTGCAGTTGGGCTGTCAGCCCTTGTTTTGCTCTCGACCGGGGCAGAAGCCCGCAGTCTGCTGGATCTCCTCAAGCCGCCCACCCAGCATCAGGAACAAGCGTCCCACTCGGGTTCGATCAGCCAGAACGCGGCCCTGGACCTCTATTCAAACAAACAGAAACAGGCATCGTTTGACGGCTGCGCAGATCTGTTCCCGGCTGCGAAACCGATCAACATGGCCACTGTGCCTGCAACCATGAAACCCTTGGCCCTGTGCTCTGACAACTTCGCGGTGCTGTACTCGCAAACCAGCAGGACGCCGCTGGTAGTGGTCGAACGCCTTAATGCCGCCCAGCTGCAGGATGCCAAAGGGGAGGAACGCACCAACCAGTTCTACCCGGACCCACGCATCCCCAAGAGTGGACGGGCAGAGTTGAGCGACTACCGTAGCCAACATCCGGCCGTGGACCGTGGCCATCAATCCCCGGCAGCCGATGCACCGAACCCCAATGCAATGGCCCAATCCTTTGCGCTATCGAACATGGTGCCGCAAGACCCAACCAACAACCGGAAGATCTGGAGCAAGGTCGAGGCGGATGTCAGAAAATTTGCCAAGCGAGCCGATGGCAATGTGTTTGTCTTTACCGGCCCGCTCTTTGACTCAGGCCACACCACCATCGGCGACAACAAGGTCTGGGTGCCGACCCGTTTGTTCAAGCTGGTTTACGACGCATCGTCCAAGCGTGCCTGGGCCTACGTATTACCCAACGCTGAAACCCGTATCGAGAGACCGATGGACTATGACGCTTTCGTGAAGAGTACCGGGCTCCACTTGCTGGGGAATCTACCGGTCACAGGTTCCGTAGGGCGCTCTTGATGGCTTGATGAATTGCACCTCAAAGGCTGGATGCATTTTTATCCATGCAGTCAGGTAAGAGCTCGCGCACACCATGAAAATCAGTTTGCTGTGCGCCGGGCACAAAACCCGAGAGCGCCACACGGCTCATGTGGGAGCGGGCTTGCTCGCGAAGGCGGTAGGTCAGCTTGCATCCATGTTGGATGTGCCGCCGTCTTCGCGAGCAAGCCCGCTCCCACAAGGGGAGGGTGCTGGGCTGTTAAAGGGCGTCGCGGGACGGTTGGCCGTCCACCAGGCGTTGAATGCGCAACGGATTGGCATTCTTCAACGCATCCGGCAGCAGGCTGTCGGGGTAGTTCTGGAAGCACACCGGGCGCAGGAAGCGGTCGATCGCCAGGGTCCCCACCGACGTACCGCGCGCATCGGAAGTTGCCGGATACGGCCCGCCATGGACCATTGAATCGCAGACTTCCACCCCGGTCGGATAACCATTCAGCAAGATCCGTCCGACCTTTTGTTCCAGCAACGGCGTCAGCTCAGCGAACTGTTCGAAGTCTGCCGGCTCGCCAATGATCGTCGCCGTCAGTTGCCCGTGCAGACCGTTCAACGCGGCACTGAGCTGCGTCTGATCGGCGACTTCGACAAACACCGTGGTCGGGCCGAACACTTCTTCCTGCAGCACTTCATCGCCCTTGATCAACAGGCTGACATCCGCCTTGAACAACTGCGGTTGCGCCTGATTGCCTTGTTGCGGACTGCCGGCCAGATGCTCGATACCGGGATGAGCGAGGAGTTTTTGCAGACCTTGGCCATAGCTGCCCAAGGTCCCGGCATTGAGCATCGTTTGTGCCGGCTGATCGCCCATCAGTCCTGCGACCTGCTGAACGAACGCGCTGAACTGCGGCGAACGAATACCGATCACCAAACCGGGATTGGTGCAGAACTGACCGCAGCCCTGAACCACCG
The DNA here is from genome assembly GCF_001424925.1 of Pseudomonas sp. Root329. Lineage (NCBI taxonomy): Bacteria > Pseudomonadati > Pseudomonadota > Gammaproteobacteria > Pseudomonadales > Pseudomonadaceae > Pseudomonas > Pseudomonas sp. Root329. The sequence goes on from NZ_LMCV01000012.1 coordinate 223,533, forward strand.
AAGCGGTCAAATCACGGGCGACCGATTCGGCGCGGGCTTGCAGTGCCTGCGGCAACACGATCACCGGGTTGATGCTCGACATCTCGGCAAACACCGGAATCGGCTGCGCACGTGCTGCGGCCATGTCACACAACGCACGGCCGCCTTTCAGCGAACCGGTAAAGCCAACCGCCTGAATCGCCGGATGCTTGACCAGTGCTTCGCCAACCCCACCGCCGTAGATCATGTTGAACACGCCGGCCGGCATGCCGGTTTTTTCTGCGGCGCGGATGATCGCGTCGGCCACCCGTTCGGCTGTGGCCATGTGACCGCTGTGCGCCTTGAACACCACCGGGCAACCGGCGGCCAACGCCGACGCGGTGTCGCCGCCCGCCGTGGAAAACGCCAACGGAAAGTTACTGGCGCCAAACACGGCGACCGGCCCGAGGCCGATGCGGTATTGGCGTAGGTCCGGACGCGGCAACGGTTGGCGCTCCGGCAATGCCTGATCGATCCGCGCACCGTAGAAATCACCGCGACGCAGTACTTTGGCGAACAGGCGCATCTGGCCGCTGGTGCGACCGCGCTCGCCTTGAATCCGTGCCGCTGGCAGCGCGGTTTCGCGGCAGACCAGCGCTACAAAGTCATCGCCCAACAGATCCAGCTCATCGGCAATGGCGTCGAGAAATTGCGCCCGGCGTTCGGCACTCAGGCTGCGATAGGCCGGGTAGGCCGCCGCGGCAGCCTTGGCGGCGGCATCGACTTCTTCGAGGGTGGCCTGGTAAAAATCGTGAGGCAACGCTTCGCCGGTGCTGGCATCAACGCTGTTGACGATGATAGTGCCGGCAGCGCTGCGCTGACCGGCGATGTAATTGTGGCCGATGATCGTGGGCATTTCTGGCTCCAGAAAAGAATGTTCGAAACCCCCTTGCGGGGATTTCAGGGCAATAGGGGAGGAGAGAGGGGTTCAGGTGACTGCGCCGATCTGCCAGGGCACGAATTCGTTCTGCCCGTAACCGTGCTGCTCGCTCATGCTGCGTTCGCCCGAAGCGATGCGCAGCATGAGTTGGAAGATGGCTTCACCGCATTCTTCGATGGTCATGGTGTCTTCGGCGATCTCGCCGCAGTTGATGTCCATGTCTTCGCGCTGGCGGTTCCACAAGGCAGTATTGGTCGCCAGTTTGATCGATGGCGTGGGGGCGCAACCGTAGGCCGAGCCACGTCCGGTGGTGAAGGCGATCAGGTTGGCGCCGCCGGCGACCTGGCCTGTGGCCGATACCGGGTCGTAGCCTGGGGTGTCCATGAACACCAGACCTTTGGCGCTGACCACTTGGGCGTACTCATAGACATCGACCAGATTGCTGGAGCCTGCCTTGGCCACGGCACCCAGGGATTTCTCCAGGATGGTGGTCAAGCCTCCGACCTTGTTTCCGGCCGAAGGGTTGTTGTTCAGTTCTGCGCCCATGCGTGCGCAATACGCCTCCCACCAATGGATCCGGGCGATGAGCTTTTCGCCCACGGCGCGGTTGACGGCCCTACGGGTCAGCAGGTGTTCGGCACCGTAGATTTCCGGGGTTTCGGAAAGGATGGCCGTACCGCCACAGGCGACCAGGCGGTCCACTGCATTGCCTAGCGCAGGGTTGGCGGTGATACCGGAATAACCGTCCGAGCCGCCACATTGCAAGCCAATCACCAGATGCCTGGCACTCACGGGTTCGCGCTTGACCTGGTTGGCCTCCTCAAGCAACGCCTTGACCTGGGCGATGCCGCTGGCGACCGCTTTGGAGGTGCCGCCGCTGTCCTGGATGCTGAATGTACGCAGCGTATCGCTGCGGCTCAGGCCTTGGGTGCTGAGCAGCCCTTCGATCTGGTTGGTTTCGCAGCCCAGTCCGATGACCAGCACCGCGGCGAAGTTGGCATGGGTGGCGTAGCCGGCCAATGTTCGGCGCAGCAAGGCCAGGCCTTCGCCGGCCGGGTCCACTGCGCAACCGGCGGAATGGGTCAGGGCGACCACGCCATCGACGTTGGGGTACGCCAGTAACGCGGCAGGATTGATGTCCCGGCGGAAGTGGTCGGCAACGGCGCGGGCCACGGTGGCCGAGCAATTGACCGAGGTCAGGATGCCGATGTAGTTGCGCGTCGCCACCCGACCATCCTGGCGCACGATCCCCATGAACACCGGCTCGTCGTTCAAGGGCTTGTCAGGTTTCACATCGACGCTGAAGGCATAGTCACGGGCGAAATCGCCCATGGTCAGGTTGTGTACATGCACGTGATCGCCGGCTTCGATAACCCCGGTGGAAAAACCGATGATCTGTCCGTAACGACGCAAGGGCTGGCCGGCTTCGACACGGCGTGCGGCGATTTTGTGGCCGGCGGGTATCGGCTGGCGTACGGTCACGCCTTCCTGCTCGAGTACTTCACCCGCCACCAACGGCCGACGGGCGATCAATACATCGTCCAGAGGATTGAGGCGCAGGACGGCAGCTGCACCGGTTTTCATGATCAATTCCATCGCAAACTCTCTGGCTATGAAGCGTGGGAGGTCGCTGGCGAACGAGCCGCGCCTTACCTTTGTCGCTGAACTATAAGAGCCGCCGCCCGTGGCTGCCTAATGAGACCTTTGGATTGATCGATAACCTTTTCTCATTGGTTCAGGGTTTTTTGAGTGAAACATCGCTCAACGGTCGCCAGCTTCCCGTCGCAGCCTGGCGAACTCCAGCAACGTATCGGCGAATTCCCGGGCGGCTTCGCTCAGCGGTTCGTCCTTGCGCGTGATGATGCCGTAGTCCTGGGGCTCGACCTTGAACGGCGTGTTAAGCACCTTGAGCAAGCCGCTCTGAACCTGCGACTGGACCATGGATTCGGGCAGCATTGCGAGCATCGGTCCCGATTGCAGCAGTTGCAGGAAGGTCGGCATCGAGATGGTCTCGACCGTGTTGGTGGGCGTGCGCACATTGAACTCGGCGAAGGCACTTTCCATTCGTCGCCGTATGGGGGCATTGAAGGGGTACATGACCCAGGGCCAATCGCCGAGCTGATCGGTCGCTACTTCATCGAACTGCGCCAGGGGATGGCGACTGTTGACCACCAGGCAAAAGGGCTCGGGCCCGAGCGCACGAAACTCGAAGGGTTGCTGATAACGTTCATCGGTGAAGCGGGCAATGATCAAGTCGAGTTTTTTGTGCTCGAGCATTTCCAGCAGTTGATTGCTGGTTTGCTCGATCACTTCGATGGACAACATCGGGCGGTCCAGCTTGATCCGGGTGATGGCCTCGGGCAGCACGACCGAGGTCGCAGCGAAAATCGCGCCGACTTTCAAATGACCATGTCCACCTTTGCGCAGCTTATTGAGCTGATCGACGAAAGATTGCGTGTCGTCCAGGGTCATCCGCGCATAGCGGACCACGAACTCGCCGAGCTCGGTCAGGACCATGCTGCGGGTCTGCCGTTCGAACAAGGCAAAGCCGAGCAACAGTTCGATGTCGCGCAACATTTTGCTGATGGCGGGTTGGGTCAGGTTCATCAGCTCGGCGGTGGTATGCATGTTGCGGGTCCGAGCCAGGGTATCGACCAGCATCAGGTGCTTGATCTTGAGCCATTTGCTGACGCTGGCGTATGAAATCTCGTCGTTTTCCATAAGTCGCTCACATCTGATTGATAACGAAACGATATCAAATGCTGAAAATATGTCATTGGGATTTATCGATCCAGTCCACTAGTTTTGCTCGGTCGTTATCGAATTGACCTGGATCTGCATATGCCCAAGCTGAATTTGACTGGTAAAAACACCCTCCCTATCGATGGCCTGGAAGGCACGCTGATCGGTCGCGCCTGGGTGCCGGGGGAGGCCGCAGGCCCGTCGCCGGTGGTACTGCGCGTCGATGGCGTGTTTGATCTGTCGCAGGAGTTTGCGACATTGAGCGATCTGCTTGAGAGCCCGTCACCGCTCGAAGCTGTTCGCGGCGCCCGGGGTCGATACATTGGCAGTGTTGACGAATTGCTGGCCAATACGGGAGTCGGCTCCGACCCCGCCAAAGCTTTCTTTTTGCCCCCGGCTGACCTGCAAGTGATCAAGGCCGCCGGTGTGACATTCGCTTCCAGTATGATCGAGCGCGTGATTGAAGAGCAGGCTGGTGGTGATGCGGTCAAGGCCGAGAGCGTGCGCAACGTGGTCAAGGCAGCTATCGGCGATAACCTGCGTTCGATCAAACCGGGTTCGAGCGAAGCAGCGCGGCTAAAGGCGGTGTTGATCGGGCAGGGGTTGTGGTCGCAATACCTGGAAGTGGGGATCGGCCCGGATGCCGAGATATTCACCAAGGCGCCGGTTCTCGCTTCCGTTGGCAGCGGCAACGAGGTCGGTATTCATCCCGAGTCCAGATGGAACAACCCAGAGCCGGAAATCGTCCTGGCGGTGAACAGCCATGGCCGGATACTCGGTGCAACCCTGGGCAACGACGTCAACTTGCGCGACTTCGAAGGCCGCAGCGCATTGCTGTTGAGCAAGGCCAAGGACAACAATGCGTCTTGTGCGATCGGCCCGTTTATTCGCCTGTTCGACGAAGGCTTTTCTCTGGATGATGTGCGCCGCTGCGTGGTCGACTTGGTCGTCGAAGGTGATGACGGTTTCATCCTGCGCGGCAGCAGTTCGATGGAGCAGATCAGTCGCGATCCGCTGGAGCTGGTAGCCCAGACCGTGGGCAGCAATCACCAGTACCCGGATGGTTTCATGCTGTTCCTGGGTACCCTGTTTGCTCCGACGCAGGATCGTGAAGAGCAGGGCAGCGGTTTCACCCACAAGCAGGGCGATAGCGTCAGCATCGGCAGCCCGTTGCTGGGCACGCTGCACAATCGCGTCACCTACAGCAATCAAGCCACACCCTGGACGTTTGGTCTGCGTGCATTGATGGGCAACCTGGCTGCTCGCGGTCTGGTGGCAGGTAAATCACTCCACTGATTTGCCTGCCAGAGGTTCCTGGCAGATGAAAACAGTGGTCGCTGGACAATAATAATAAGGCACACAAATGATGACCAAAAACACAACGAGAGCGGATCACGCGGCAGCCATCGAGAGCGCCATCGCCAAATGCCGGTGGAAGCTGTTGCCGTTCCTGGCATTGATGTTTGCCCTGGCAATGATCGATCGCTCCAACGTCGGGTTCGCCAAGGCGGCACTGCAAACCGATATCGGCTTGAGCAATGCCGCCTTCGCTCTGGGCGCGGGTATTTTCTTTATCGGTTATGCGATCTTCGAAGTCCCCAGCAACCTGATGTTGCACCGGGTCGGCGCACGGCTCTGGCTCAGCCGGATCATGATCACCTGGGGGCTGGTGTCCGCCGCCATGATGTTCACCCGGGATGAAACAACGTTTTACGTCCTGCGATTTCTGCTCGGTGTGGCCGAAGCGGGCTTTTCCCCGGGTGTCATCCTGTACCTGACCTACTGGTTTCCGGCCCAGCGTCGCGGCCAGGCCATCGGGATCTACTATTTCGGCTTGCCAATGGCCCTGATGCTGGGCAGTCCGCTGTCGGGCTGGTTGCTGGAAATGCATGGCATGTTCAACCTGACCAACTGGCAGTGGATGTTCCTGGTGGAAGGCCTGGCGGCTGTCGTCGTGGGGATCATTGCGCTGTTCTACCTCAAGAGTAAGCCACAGGATGCCCCTTGGCTGACCCGCGAGGAGAAGGCCGCTCTGAGCCAGGAGCTCGAAGCCGAAGACAAGCTCAAACTGGCCCATGGCCCGAACAACCTGATGGGCCTGATGCGCAACAAGCGAGTGCTGAAGTTCATCCTGATCTACTTCAGCGTTCAGGTCAGTGTGTACGGGGTGATCTTTTATCTGCCAACCCGAATTGCGGAGCTGCTGGGAACCAAGGTCGGCTTAGAGGTGGGCATGTTCATTTCACTGCCATGGCTGTGCGCCGCCATCGCCATGTACTTTGTGACGCGTTATGCCGACCGGCATGGGGCGCACCTGAAGATGGCGATGTGCATGCTCAGTATGGCAGCCCTTGGCATTGCCGCTTCGGCCTTGCTCAACAGCTTTGCCCCGGTACTGCTGGCTTTCTGTTTTGCAGCGGCTGGCTTCGTGACTGTTCAACCGCTGTTCTGGACGCTGCCGACCGGCTACCTCGGTGGGGTCGCCGCGGCAGGCGGTATTGCCCTGATCGGTTCCATGGGCAACATCGGCGGCTTCGTTGCGCCAATGCTCAAGGCCAATATGGAGGTCTGGTTCACCGATCCACGGGCAGGGATGTTGTCGCTGTCGGCCGCGGGGTTGGTAGGGGTTTACCTGCTATGGACGTTGCGTGTGCCGAAGGGGCAACTGCAGGTCAATCAAGGTCCGCTGGACGGGGTGGCAAATAACGCCCGGGCACCTTCGAATCCTTGAAACCACAATAGACCGAAAAAAATAGCCGAAGCCTTTTAAGGGCTTCGGCTTTTTTTTGTCCATAAATCCTGCCGGTGTGAGTGCGGTCAGTGCCTTCTCCCGGGTTCAACGCCTGCCGTCTTTATTGGCTGGAGCGAATGGCCCCTCCATCAATCAACAAGTTCTGCCCGGTCAGGTAGCCTGCATGACTGCTGCAAACGAAAGCGCACAGAGCACCGAACTCCTCGGGTGAGCCGAAGCGTTTAGCAGGAATTTCGCGACGGCATTCGCCGAGGAAAGCTTCACTGTCTTGCCCCAACTCTTCGGCAGCAGCAACCAGGTTGTCACGCAGTCGATCGGTGTCGAATGAGCCCGGTTGCAGGTTGTTGATCGTCACATTCCGACTGGCAATGTTTTCTTGTCGGGCAAGCCCTGCAATAAATCCCGTCAGACCACTGCGCGCGCCATTGGAAAGACCCAGGCTTTCGATAGGGGACTTCACGGCACTCGAGGTGATGTTGATGATTCGGCCAAATCCGCGTGTCGCCATACCGTCTACCGTTGCCTTGATCAACTCGATAGGGGTGAGCATGTTGGTATCCAGCGCCTTGAGCCAGGCGTCGCGGTTCCATTCGCGGAAATCCCCGGGAGGAGGGCCTCCAGCGTTGTTGATCAAAATATCGAAATGCTCATGGGCCATGAGGGCTGCCGCGCGACCCTCAGGCGTTGAAATGTCTCCGGCTACGGCGATGACAGTCACTTCAGGATTTATCGCTCTGAGCTGACGGGCTGTTTCATTCAGCGCCTGTTCGCCTCGGGCGGTGATCACCACGTTCACGCCTTCGCTGACGAGTGCCTGTGCGCAGGCTTTACCCAGGCCTTTGCTGGCCGCGCACACCAGCGCCCAACGTCCTGCTATTCCAAGATTCATGCGTGTTTTCCTGAAAGAAGGAAGCTCATAGAAAGTGGTTGCCTACTGCCGAACCCTGCTCACGCATGATTCGCAGTGATAGGCAGGTTTGGCGATCGAACACTGATTCCCATAAAGCGCCGCACTCGCTCTCCTTCGGCATCGCAGCGTATGGTTTCAGGTGCGGCATCCAGTTGGATATTTCCGTTCTCCATGAAGACGACCCTGTCGGATATCGACATGGCAAAGTCCATTTCGTGGGTGACGATAATCATGGTCATGCCTTCACTGGCAAGGTCGCGTATGACGTTCAGCACATCGCCCACCAACTCTGGATCGAGTGCTGACGTAGGCTCGTCGAACAGCATGATGTCCGGCTCCATGGCCAAAGCACGAGCGATCGCCACGCGCTGTTGCTGTCCGCCAGAGAGCTGGTGCGGGTACTTGTGGGCGTGGGCGAGCAGGCCGACCTTGTCCAGCAGCGCATAAGCACGGTGTTCGCTCAGCTCGCCCGGGATGCCGTGGTAACGCGGCGCCAGCGTGACGTTGTCGAGAATGGTGCGGTGCGGGAACAGATTGAAGTTCTGGAACACCATGCCAATGTGACGCACGCCTCTGCGCAGACGGGCGCTGTTGGGTTTGTCCGACGCTTCGATGAATTTTTCACCGAACAACAGAATGTCGCCTGTATCGATACTTTCCAGACCGTTGACCGTGCGGATCAGCGACGTTTTGCCGGAACCGGATGGGCCAATGATCGAGATCACCTGGCCGTATTCGACATTCAGATCGATACCCATCAGCACTTGGTGCGTGCCATAGCTCTTCTGGATGTTCTTCAGTTGGAGGATTGGCGTCGCGTTGCTCCCCGCGGCTTTGCGCGCATTGTCGGGCAAGGCTTCGGCGCAGGCCTTGAGCTTGGCCTCGGCGGCGGCATCGAGTGTATGCGGCTTGCGGAAGTTCAGGTCCAGGTAGCGCTCCAGACGCTGCAGGAAATAGCCGAACACGGTGACGATCAGCACGTAGTACACGCCCACCGCGGCCAGGGTTTCCATGACCAGGAAGTTGGTGGCATAGAGGCGTTGGCCGACCGTGAGGATTTCGGTCAGGGAGATGACCGAGACCAGCGACGTCAGCTTGACCACTGTGATGTATTCATTGATCAGCGTAGGCAGCGAGATACGGAAAGCCTGGGGGATCACGATCAAGCGCTGCATGCCGAACAGGCCGACACCCAGCGCGCGGCCTGCTTCCTTCTGGCCCTTGGCCACGGAGATCAGACCACCACGGTGGATCTCCGCCATGTAGGCCGCTTCCGTGACCACCAGGGCCAGCAAGCCTGCGTAGAAGGGGTTTGACAGAATCGGTCCGCTACCGGGAAACAATTGCGGCAAGTTGTAGACGAAGACCACCAGCACCAGCAACGGGATGCTGCGGAAGAACCAGATGTAGACTGCTGCGGGAATGCGCAGTAACGGCGACTGGGACAACTTGGCCGTGGCCAGGCCAAAGCCCAACAGCATGCCCAGGAACCAGGCCAGGGCACTGAGCTGGACCACCGTGACGCAGGCCTTCCAGAAGTCCGGCAGGGAGAACAGGGAGATGAAATACGACCAATCGAATTGCATAGGGCACCTCGATCTGCCGCCCCGGTGCAGGGGCGGCAGATGACCAGACTACAAGGACACGTTCTTAGTGGGCAGTCGGTTCTTCCAAGCCATATTTCTTAAGAATAGCGGCGTATTCACCGCTCTTTTTGGTCTCCTCGAAGGCTTTTTGCACAGCCTGGAATGTTTCGTCATTACCTTTCTTGACGAAAATACCCAGGGTTTGCTGATAGATCGGGTGTTCGGTGGTGATCACTACCCGGCCGTTGGTTTTTTCCGCGATCAATTTTGCGGCGCCGGCGATTTCAACCTGGGCCTGAATGTTTTTGGACAACAGGGCCTGGGTCACTTCGGGTGCCGAGGGGTACTCGCTGACGGTGATGGCGCCTTTGTTGTTCGGCACGCAGTACTCATCGGAGAGCTTCCTGAATTCCTTGACCCAGGTGGTGCCCTGTTCCAGGCCCAGTTTCAAGCCGCACAGGTCTTCAGGTTTTTTCGCATTGATCTCGCTGCCCTTGGGCACCATGACCGCGGCACCGGTGTTGGCATAGGCGATGGTCTGGGCCTGAGTCTGGCGCTCCGGTGTGATGTACATGCCGGAAATGACCGCGTCGTATTTGGCGGAGTTCAGGCCCAGGATCAGGCTCGGGAACTTGGTGTCGACGAACTCCACCTTGGCGTTCATGTGCTTGGCCAGTGCCGCTGCTATCTCGGGGTCCGAACCCACCACGTTTTTGTCCTTGTCATAGGACTCGAAAGGAGGGTAGGTGATTTCCATGCCGACCTTGAACGTGTCTGTCGCGGCCATGCTCACCGAGGCACCGAGCATGCCGGCTGCCAATACAGCCAGGCTCAACAGGTTTTTTTTATTGTTTTTCATTATTTACAGACTCCGGCGTAGGTAAGGGGTGTAGTTGAAAACTTCAATCAGGACGGTTGAGCCTGATTTTTCAAATGTCCGAAACTGGCGGGCTTGCGTGCCTTGCCTGGCAGTTGAACGTCCCCATTGGCCACCCTTTGGCGCAGATACTGATAGGTCTGCAACGCCTGGCCATACATGTGTTCGCCGATCGTGATTTCTTCGTAGTCGTTGCCTCCCTGGGCGAACCCGGGCAGTGGTTTGATCTGGGTGTGATAGTCGCAGGCATAAAACAGTGGAAAGGAATAACGCTCCTCCTTCACGCTCCGCACCCGGTGCGCAGTGGCAACGAAGGCGCCTGCCGTCATCACTTCCAGCATGTCGCCGATGTTCACCACAAAGGCATCGGCAATCGGTGGTGCATCGATCCATTGTCCAAGGTTGTTCATCACCTCAAGGCCTGGTTTGTCGGCCAGGAGGATGGTGAAGCACTCATAATCAGTATGGGCGCCAAGGCCCGGTGCGTCATGGGCGGCACCGTCGAAGGGGTAGTGGATCAGGCGCAGCTTGGACGGCGGGCGGGTGACCAGGCTGTCGAAATAGTTTTCTTCCAGGCCCAGGGTCAGGGCAAAGCCGCCGAACAGACGCCGGCCCAAGGCGAAGATCGCTTCATAGTAGGCCTGCACCGACGCCTTGAAACCCTGCAGCTGCGGCCAGTCGTTGGGCCCCAGCAGCGGGGTGTTGGCCAACACCACCGGGTCATCGGCCGGGACTTCGAAGCCAACGTCGAAGGCTTCCTTGTGGTCCGGCTTGCCTTTGGAATAGACCTCTTCGCCTTCGGGTACAAAGCCCTTGTGGGTTTGCGAGGTGCCGATGTAGTGCCGCATCTTGGTGTCGACGGGCTGGTCGAAAAAGTCCTTGGCAGCCTTGCGCAGGTTGGCGATCAGTTGCGGGTCGATACCGTGATTGGTGATGTAGAGGAACCCGACTTCGCTGGCGGCGCGCCCCAAATGTTCGGCCACGGCCAGGCGGTGTTCCAGTTCGACGCTGAACAGACCGGCGATGTTGACCACCGGGATGCTATTGAAGTTGGCTTTGTGTGTGTCAGTGCTGGCGCTGTTGTTTTTATTGTCAGGCATGACGCATCGGCTCCCTAAGGATTGCTTGAGTGGTGGAAACGCTCGAAGTGTTCGCGCTCGGTCTGGCCCATCCACACGTTCAATGACCACAGGTCGGCGACCGGGACATTGGTGAAGGGCAAATGATGCAGGTAGCCGTCGGCGCCGAATTCCGGGGTCAGGGTGCTGACCTGGTAACCGCGGGCTTGCTGCGAGCGCCAGATGCTTTCCCAGTGCTGCTGATGGAAAGCCAGTTCCTTTGCATATTCGGGAGCCGCCGGGTGCGGAACCTGCGGGCCCTGGTCGTAACCGACCCGGGCCTGGATATGGTGAACCCGCTCGATGAACGCGCTCAGATCATCGGCCGGGTCATTCAACAGACGCTCGCAGGTCACGACCCAATGGCTGATGTCACTGGTGAACAACAGATCGGGCAGTTGCCGGATCAACTCCAGGGTCACCCAAGGGTTGAACAGCGACCGCGAGCGGTGGGTTTCGAAACTGCAGACCTGACCGTGCTTGCGCGCCAGTTCCAGTGCCTGACCGAAGAACTCCACTTGTTGTGGCAAGAACCAGCGATCGTTGCCCGCCAGCACGTTGACGAAACGTGGGCCGAGCTCGGCGGCCCAGGCGAGTTTCTGATCGAGGTCATTGAGGTGAACGGCAGGGGTCGCCGACTGGTCTGGCAGCACATCGTACGCCGTGAAGACTGTGCTGATATAACCCAGGCGATTGGCCTGGAGAAAGGCGGCGAACTCAGCCCGTTCACGGGCGTCGAGTGGCAGACGTGCTTCCATTCCATCAAAGTCCGCCTGCAGCAGCTCTTCAAGCGCCTGGGCCTTGCTGGCGGTGTAACCCCACAGCGTGCGGAAAATTTCCAGCTTCATCGGTGATCCTCAAAAATCTTCAGGCCTGCTGCAAAAGCACTTCGACAAAGCCAGTCGGCGATCAAGGGCCCAGCAACGGCAGAGGGTTTTTGAGCCGGGTCTCTGCCTGATGGGTCCCACTCAGCGCTGCCGTGGCGAGTTCGCTGTGGAGCCGATGTTAGGCATAGGCGGCGGGGTGGAAGAATCTGAAAATTCAAATGAATACTTCAGACTTTCGTCAACAAATAGCTAGCTATTTATCGCGTTTTTCAAGGGGGATTTTATGGGCGAGTAGGTGTCTACGCTGGCTATTAGCGATGGATGCCATTGTTACGGCATCATTTTGAAGAGTCCCAAGCGAGACCGGGGCGTTGATGGCTCGCTTCTGGCTGTAGATTCAACCGGTCGATGCAACAGATTGGCTAAATCGTTCTGCGGGCGTTTCGTGGTTTAGTGTTTTTCGAGGGCGGCTATTTAGCTGCCTTGCCACTTCATTGAGCGTGGCGTGCGAAACAGGCCAAAACAGCCTGGGCTCAATGTCCATATTCAACGTAGGGATCCAAGTAGAAACCTTGCGTATCCCAGTTGATTCGATAAATCACTTCTTTCCCAGGCTTGATGTTGGCCGCGAAAGTTTTGATCGCGACACCAGCACATAATCCAGACTCGGCTAGCCCGGTGCCGAGGTTCACTTCACCGCCAGGCAAAACGAAAGATGCCTTCTGGCCGGGACCTATCTTGGCTGCGCGCTGACCGTCAATGTAGAACACGACGTCACATCCCGCACCGACAAGCCCGTCATCACGGAGAATGGTCAGGCGTCCCGGATCTTTCGAACCCTGGCTTTTGAACGCGTACATCTCATAGGCCGGCACTGGCCGCGCTTCAGAAACCCGCATAGGTGATGTTGCGCAACCGCCCAAGGCCAGCAAGAGCGCCCCCGTTGCGATAATCCTTCGCATAATTTTCCCTCCTGAAAAGGGCGAATGTATCAGAGCGTCATACTGCTTTGCTTCATAAAGCCATTCGCCAAAAACACCATCGCCAAGTACTACCAAGAGTGTCTGCTTTTGGCTGGTTTCTGCCCGTCGCGACCTGTTGAATCCACAACCCATTGCGCACATTGACTAACGATTAAACCATTTGTGTGGATGCCCATGGTTTAGTAAGAACCCCAGCGTGTGCTGGATGTTGGCGGTGAGCGTTAGGCAAATGAAGATAAGCCGAATATTCATTCGGCCTGCTCCATCTCGTAGCACTCCCATTTGCTACCCAAGGCTTCACGGTAGGCACCCCAACCAGGCGGAAGGTTTGCAATGTCGATCAATGTTGGATCGTGCATCGACGATGCATTCCATGCTGACTACAAGGGCATCAGATGGGACATTAGTTGTGCCACAGGTGAATGACCAAGAATGATCATCACCGTAATGGACTACGCGCAGGATAGGGAGTCCTTCCCGCAGTGCCTGTCGTGTCGTTACGGCTGCAACATTCTTCGCTTGATCGAACGTCTAATCGTTTCGCATATGTTTGAGAAGCCTAACTAGAGATATAAGTGACGTAGCGCTTTTTGCCGTTTGGGTCTGATAACGCATCATACCCATGCGTCACTCCTCGTCTACTTGTGAGCGGCTGCTTCTGGCCCAGGCTGTGTGAAAACGTTTTGGAGCAGGTTTTACAGTCAGGTCTGGAACGAAAATCGCGTTCCTACGCAAATTTCCGGTCTACTGATAAACCAAACGCTGGCAGATTTTACGTAGCAACGCAGAGTTCAAAACGGCGCATACGTTTTCACACAGCCTCGGCCGATAGCTGCCCATCGCGAAATCGTGCCGCCACCTTCGACACCCGCCTGCGATAGCAGCGAATCCCACTGTATGCGCACGCAATGGTTTTGAAAGGCTTCGAGGGCATCTGCCCTCGCGCGGTTGAGTTCACTGACAGCTAGCCACTTGGTAGCCGATCGACGAGGAAATCCACTAAAGACTTCACCCTTCGGATCGGCGTGCCAATGGTAGTGACCTAAAGAAGCGACTAAATGTTGTGTTGGATCTCCAGCATCCTGAACGTCACTTTTCCGCCCTCGGTGGGATAGCCGGTGTTGTCCTGCACATACGCACCCGCTTTGAAATACAGTGGTTTGGTCTTCCAGCTCGGGTCGATGGTGGTTCTCCAGTTGTTTCCTGCTGCGCTGATGCCCAGCGCGCCCTTCGGGCTGAGGTGGATCTGGTAGGAAAAGTTGCAGTCGAGCGGCACACCCGTCGCAATGGTAATGACCTGGCCCTCTTCATCGTCGGGGCGCATGCGCACCTTGACGACAATGTTTCCCGTCGAAGTCGACGTTTTGTATTGGTATTCCAGCTTCACCATGGGGCTGCTGCTGTCTTTGTTGTGAATCTGACCAATCACGATCTTGCCGGTGCTGGGCACCTGATTGACGGTCAGACTCGCCCGCAGAATGTTATCCGCCGCTGAATACTGCCAGTTGCGCAGCGTTCCATCGCTATAGGTTTCCCGCAACTCGCTGCGCGGGTAAATAGCGTTGGCCGTCCTGGAACCGGTCACAGGTGCCCAGAAGGAAAGGGTAGCGGCTTCAGAACTGAAATACTGGTCCTTGAAGCCTTGCGCCAGTCGAGGCGTTTCTATGGTAGCCGGTGGGCTGCCTTCAGGGATGCTTAAATTCCAGGTGGCGAGGTCGATCATGTCAATAATCCTGTACGCGGGTAATGTTGCGGCCACAGTTGCGCTCGAACCGACGCTATTGAGCTGTGTCAATGGGGTCTGCTGATTAGGAAATCCGTATGGCGGTAGATTGACGTCAAATGTTCGTCGATGTGGCTATTGCAGGCTTTGTGCCTACGGGGTCACCGTTAGTCGGCTATTTTGGGAGTTGATGGAACTAATCCGGGTTCCTGAAACGCACTCAGTGCGAGGCAGGTCACTCAGACCAGCCGAGCGCCACCGTCGATGTTTAGCGTGGCGCCGTTCATAAAGGTGTTGGTCATCAGGAAAACGGTAGCGGCGCCTGCTTCAGCGGCGGTACCGATGCGATGCCCATATACGCTCTTCGAACGCCCGACGCAGGTAGTTGATTTCAGCGTCCAGCACCTTGCCCGCCACAAATGTGCCGGCGAGCAGAACCAGATGATCCACGTGAGGGATGTCCGCCAAGGCGGCGTAGACGGCATCGCCGTTGGTGACATCAGCGGCGCGATCTTTACGAACGGGCGCTACGAATTCTGCGCGAGGTAGAGGACATCGAGCAGGCAGCAGTGGCCTCGCGCGCTGAGCCCTCCGGCACCTTGAAAGTGACCGTGCCGCCGCGTATCGGGCTGAACGAATGTGAAGGCGTTTGTGAGTTTCCTGAACGAGCTATTTCCCAGCCCTACCGCGTGGGACGAGATCGTAGCGCAAAGCTGGACGTCCGCTTTTTCGGCCGATTGCTGCCTGTTGCGATGCGCAAAGCTAAGTATCGGTGCCGACGCTTTCACATAGATTGGAGGCTGGTTTTGATGGTCGTGACCACACGGTTACGGCCTTCG
Organism: Pseudomonas sp. Root329; assembly: GCF_001424925.1. NCBI lineage: Bacteria > Pseudomonadati > Pseudomonadota > Gammaproteobacteria > Pseudomonadales > Pseudomonadaceae > Pseudomonas > Pseudomonas sp. Root329. The sequence goes on from NZ_LMCV01000012.1 coordinate 238,788, forward strand.
TGTTTAGCGTGATACAGGCGTTGATCGGCTGTACGCAGAATGGCCTCGATGGTGTCGCCGTCGCGGCCGGATTGCGATACGCCGATGCTCACGGTGACCACGGTTAACCGCTGCAGGCCATGAAAAGAATTATTTGCAACGGTGTTTCGCAGACGCTCAGCGATGACGTGCGCGCCTTCAAGTGAAGTCTGAGGTAGCAGAATCATGAATTCTTCCCCGCCCACTCGGGCTACGCCGTCATACGGCCGGATCGAATCGAGGCATTTCTCCACGAAATCTTTCAGGATGTCGTCGCCAACCTGATGCCCGAAACGATCGTTGATGGACTTGAAATTATCCAGATCGAGTGCCAACACGGAGAATGGCTCACCGCCACGCTTGGTCCGGCCCATTTCGACTTCGAGCCGCTCCATGAACCGACGCCGATTATCAGCACCCGTCAGTGGATCGGTGGCCGCAAGGTGCCCGAGTTCTTGATTGGTGCGCTGGAGTTCCTGCAGGGCGCTCTCGGTATACGCCATCGCTTCGGCAAGACGCACCATCAGCTCTTCTTGGCTGTAGATCTTCGAGAACGACCGCGTGGTGAGGAACGCTTGCACGACCCCATAGCTCAACATGAAGAATCCACCGGCGAAGATCGCATGAGCGAGCCACCACATGTGGTTCCACGGACGTGCAAGGATGAAGGCAAGCGATGACAGCGCGAACGCGGTGACCGAGACGACAAAAATCATCATCAGCGGCGAACGGATACGGCGCAGCAGGAGTATTGCCACGGTCAATGTGGAAAGAACGAGGGCACCACCTTCCATCGAAAGGCGCACCGCGAGATTGCCGGCGATCGGTGAATTCGCGACGTACGCCACTGCCACGTCAACCAGCAGGAACAGTCCTATCCAGGTCAACCACGGGCGGGCCTTCATTCGTTGGTCCGCGGCATCAGGTGGGCGGTGGTACGACAGCATTCCGACTAACAGCAGAATCGACATGACCAGTCGAGAGGCCGGTCCATACAGCAGGAAGAGCCAGATATTGTGGTGTGCAAGCCCGGTGAACGCGCCATGCAGCGCGTAGATCAGTACAAAACCGAGAAAACCAAGCGTCATCCATCGCAGCAGCGGATCTCCCGATGACTGATAGCAGCGCCACGTGACGTAAGTCACAAACAGGCCCGCCAAGGTGGCTGCCGTGATCGCAATGATATGGAACAGGTGGTTTTCGAAAATAAGGGTGGGGTCTTGAAAGACGTATAAGTAGCCAATCAGATAGGCCGGAACAAACGCGAATCCTGCGAGCAGAAAGTAGGCATAAACCTTGACCATGAGGCGGACGGCTTCAGGTGGCTCGCCGGTGGCGATGAGATTGCTCATGGTTCCCTCCAAGTTGAAATCTATTTAGCCATCACCGGTCCGGTGTTGACTCCAAAGCCGCCTGCATGCCACCGGTCCCACACATCATTACGCAGATAGGGGATGGACCGACCTATGGCATTTCAATATTAGACTCCTTGCCGATTTCTGCTGCACAAGCAGGTAAAAATGTTCACGCGAACGCAAGGGGCGCGCTAATTGATCTGCACAATGACCGGGCCTTCCGTGACGACCGGCGGGTTCGTGTGGATGTGCGAGGCGTTTTTCTGAATCCAGTCGCGAGCGACTTTCATGCTCTCATCGGTGCCGGCCTTGTCCGTGCAAACAGTCACCGACATACCACCATCACCGAGCGGTAGCAGTGTGTAGCTTGCCAGGCCAGCCACTTTTCGGAGGGCAGCTTCGACGTCGTCCTTTTGCTTTTCTAAAACATCGAAAAGCTGCTTTGCACCAGGACCTGAGTAGGTTCTTATGACCGCATACATAGTCGTCTCCTTTGTGATTTACCGTCTTGATACCCATCCAGATCCGCTGATGGCCGCTGATGTGTTCAGCTTAGTCAAACGCCGGTGACAAGCGAAATGCAACGACCACCGGCAGCTCCTGGCCTATAGCTGCATAGCAAAGTCGATAGGTCAGATATTGACCCATGCAGAGGGTGGGCGACCCCGCACTTAGTGCCGTCAACGCCACTACAGATCCCGAGCCCAGGTCTGGCTGACGAGGTCTTTTCCGAAACTGCGTACCTGTTCCTCTTCGACCAATTGAAAACCTGCCTTTTGATAGAGCTTTCGGGCATCGGAAAGCACGCTGGTTGTCCAGAGCATCATGCTCCTGTAACCAGCGCCCCGAGCAAATCGCAGACTTTCTTCAAGCAACCGATTGCCGATTCCAATGCCTCGGGCACTTGCATCCACGTAGAGCATTCGCAGTCTGGCGGTCGTCTCGTCATGTCTGACGACAAAGACCGAACCGATGACCTTGCCATCTTTTTCCGCGATCCAGCATCGCTCGCAGGACTGATCGAATTCACGAAGGTATTTGGCGACTATTTCTGCCACCAGCGCTTCGAATTCTGAATTCCATCCGTATTCGCGGGCATATAGTTGAGCTTGCTGCTGAACGACAATCCCCATATCACCCGCTTCAGGATCGCGCAGGAGGTAGGAGGGATCTCTGTCGCCTAATAGCGCCTGTATCCGTTTCATGGCTTGGGTCAATTGCTCTTGCTGTGGCTCAGGCAAGCCTTGCAGCATCAACACGACTTCCTCGCGAGCGGCTTGCTCCAGCGAGGCCAGCACGGTGCGACCAGGATCGGTGAGCTGGATTTGAGATGCTCGGGCATCGCTTGCCGAGCGAGTCCTGCCAATCAAGCCTTTTTTCTCGAATCCACCGATGACTCGGCTAACGTAGCCGGCGTCCAGGCCGAGCATCTGACAGAGGTCCGAACTCTTCAGGCCAGCACTGGCGCCTAATTCATAAAGAATGCGAGCCTCGGTCAACGAAAATTCGGCCTTAAGCAGGTGCTCTTGCAGCGCGCCGATCTGATGGGTGTAGAACCGGTTAAAGCGGCGTACCGTTTCGGCGCGCTCAGTAATGGTTGCGGACATGGAAAATCCCCATATAGTTGCTTTTGGCAATTATATGGTTGACTTAGGCAAGTATGTCAATCCTGCGATGATCAGTTGCAACGACCGCTTCTGACCCAGGCTGTGTAAAAACGCAGGTCCTGTTTTGAAGTCCGCGTCTCTACGTGCAATCTCACAGTGATTGGCAGATCAGAGGTGCTGAAATTTGGGTAGGCGCTCGGTTTTCGTTCTGATTCGGACCTTCAAACCCGCTCTAAAACGTTTTTACACAGCCTGGACCCATTGCAGCCATTGAGTCCCTCACCCATGACTGCCGAAGGCTGCTACGGGTCTTGGCTAGCCGAGCAATCCTTGGGCTCAATGGGAATGGCGAGGAGGCCCGTTTTCCGGGATGACGCGCCAGTACAGGGTCGCCGGTTCCAGGCAACCGCCCGTGGACAGCTGGCCGACCAGTTGCCGGTAGAGTTCCTGCCAAGGCGTTTGCGAGGGGGCGAGGGCGGGTAGCGGTTCCTGGCGACGTGCGTCCAGTTCGGCTTCGTCCACCAGCAGGTTGACGCTGCGCGCATTGAGGTCGACACGCAGGCGGTCGCCGGTACGCAGCAACGAGAGGCCGCCGCCCACGGCGGATTCCGGCGACATGTTGAGAATCGACGGGCTGGCTGAGGTGCCGCTTTGGCGGCCGTCACCCAGGCACGGCAGCGCGTCGATGCCGGCTTTGATCAGCGCTGATGGCGGCGCCATATTCACGACCTCGGCGCTGCCGGGGTAGCCGACGGTGCCACAGCCGCGAATCACCAGGATACAGCGCTCATCAATGTCCAGGGCCGGATCGTTGATCCGTGCCTGATAGTCTTCGGGGCCCTCGAAAACGATGGCGCGCGCCTCGAAACAGTTGGGTTGTAGCGGGTCGCTGAGGTAGGTGCTGCGAAAGGCTTCGCCCACCACCGACATCTTCATGATTGCACTGTCGAAGAAATTGCCGCTGAGCACGATGAACCCGGCGCGATGCTTGAGCGGGTCTTCGCACGAGCGGATCACGTCGCGGTCGCCGGTCACTGCGCTTTCGACGATCTCGCCCATGCTGCGCCCACTGACCGAACGGCAGTCGCGGTGCAGACGGCCAACCTTGTCCAGCTCATGCATCACTGCCGGCACGCCGCCGGCACGGTGAAAGCTTTCTCCCAGGTATTCACCTGCCGGCATGCAATTGACCAGCAGCGGCACGTCTTCGCCGACGCGCTGCCAGTCCTCCAGCGACAGGTCGATACCGCTATGGCGGGCAATCGCAATCAGGTGCGGCGGGCAGTTGGTGGAGGCGCCCAGCGCGGAGGCGACGGCGATGGCGTTTTCAAACGCGGCGAGGGTCATGATGTGTGAAGGACGCACGTCTTCGCGCACCAGGTCGACAATCCGCAGGCCGGTGGCATAGGCCATCTGCCCGCGCTCGCGGTAAGGCGCCGGGATGCTCGCGCAGCCGGGCAGCGACATGCCCAGTGCTTCGGCCAAGGCGTTCATCGACAGGGCAGTGCCCATGGTGTTGCAGTGGCCCACCGACGGTGATGAGGCGGTGGTCAGAGTCATGAACCCCTCGTAATCGATCTCGCCGGCGCTGAGCAGATTGCGTGCATGCCACAGCACGGTGCCAGAGCCGATCCGCTGGCCCTTGTGCCAGCCGTCGAGCATGGGCCCGCCGGACAGGACGATTGACGGCAAATCGGTGGTGGCCGCCGCCATCAGGCAGGCCGGGGTGGTTTTGTCGCAGCCGGTGGTGAGTACAACGCCATCGAGCGGGTAGCCGTGCAGCACTTCCACCAGGCCCAGGTAGGCGAGGTTGCGGTCCAGCGCCGCCGTTGGCCGGCGCGATTGCTCGGCGATCGGGTGCACGGGGAATTCCATCGGGATGCCGCCCGCGTCGCGGATGCCGTCCTTGACCCGCTTGGCCAGTTCGATGTGATGGCGGTTGCAGGGGGTCAGGTCACTGCCTGTCTGGGCGATACCAATGATCGGCCGACCCGATTGCAGTTCAGCGCGGGTCAGGCCCTGGTTCATGTAGCGTTCCACGTACAGCGCGGTGAGGTCGGCGTGGCTGGGGTCGTCGAACCACAGCTGACTGCGCAGACGGCGTGGGGTTGAATCGGTCATGACAGGCTCCATCAGGTTATACAGGCATATGGTTTTGGCGGCGCAACTGGCGGATCAGTCCGGCGTGGTCGAGTTCGCCGTCGCCGGCGTCGACCATGGCCTGGAACAGGCCGTCGACCAGGCTGGCCACGGGCAACGTCAGGCCCAGTGTCCGCGCTTGCGCGAGGGCAGTGCGGGTGTCCTTGAGTTGCCATTTGGCGGGGCCGCCGGGGGTGAAATCGTTGTCGAGCATGCGCTGACCATGCTGACGCCAGATCGGCGAGTCGACGAAACCGCCCAGCAGCGCCTCGTGGACCTTGGCTGGGTCAGCGCCGCCGCGCTCGGCCAGCAGCAGGCCCTCGGCGACGGTGGCGATGGTGCTGGCGACGATCAACTGGTTGACCAGCTTGGACAGCTCGCCGGTGCCGGCCGGGCCGACGTGCACGGGGCGGCCCATAGCGGCCAGCACGTCGCGGCCCTGTTCGAAGGCCGCCGCTTCGCCGCCGACCATGATCGCCAGGCTGCCTTCGCGAGCGCCCCGTTCGCCGCCGGAAACCGGTGCGTCGAGGTAGCGCAGCCCTCGCGCTGCACACCGGTGCGCCTGCTCGAGCGCGGTTTCGACGGGAATCGAACTCATCACGATCACCAGTGCCCCCGCCGCCAATGCCAGCGCGGCGCCGCCTTCGCCGAACAACAGCTGATCACAGGTCGGGCCATCGCTGAGCATGCAGATCAGCACCTGTGCGCCGTCTGCTGCTTGGGCCGCCGTCTCGACAATCTCGGCGCCGTGTGCGGACAGTTCCGTCGCCTTGGCCGCCGACCGGTTCCAGGCCCGCACCGGGTAACCGGCCTGCAGCAGGTTGCGGACCATGGGCTTGCCCATGATGCCTGTACCGATAAACGCTACGGTTTGAAGGGTCATGCCTTGCCTCCCAGTGCTTGAGCCGGAGTGATAGACGCGCCGACCTGCGACACCTTATTGCGTGGCATCAACACCATGCCCAGCCCGCCGGCGCCGACCAGTGCGGCAATGACCAGGAAGCCCGGCGTGTAGCTGCCGGTCATGTTGAACAGGAGCCCTGTCAGGTAAGGACCGACGAAGCCGCTGAGGTTGCCGATGGAATTTATCAGGCCAATCCCTGCCGCGGCCCCGACTCCGGTCAGCACCTGTCCCGGCACGGCCCAGAACACGTTGATTGCGCTGTACACGCCCATGGCCAGCAACACGAAACCGATGACGATGATCCACGGCTGGTTGAGCAGCAGCGCCACAGCGATGGAGACGGCAGCCAGCATCGCCGCGCCGCCCGCATGCCAGTGACGCTCCTGCAGACGGTCTGAGCGGCGGCTCCACCAGATCATCGCGACTGCGGCGACGGCGTAGGGGATGGCAGTGATCAGCCCGTTTTGCATCAGGCCGATCTCCAGCCCAAACGAGACACGGAACGACGCCAGCACGGTGGGCATGAAGAAGTTCATGGCGTTGGAACCCGAGGTGATGCCGAAGTACACCAGCGCCAGCATCCACACCTGACGGCTGCACAGGGCCTTGCGGATCATCTGGCCCTTGGTCGGTTGCACGCCCACCACCAGCGGTTTGCTGCGCTCTTCCTGCTCGAGGGTGTTGATCAACCATTGCCGCTGTTCGGGGGTCAGCCAATGGGCATCGGCCGGGCGGTCGGTGAGATAGAAGTAGCAGACCACTCCCAGGATGATTGCAGGGACGGCTTCGACGATGTACATCAAGCGCCAGCCGACGAAGCCCCAGGCGTCGCCCAGTTGCATCAGCCCCACCGACAGCGGCGCGCCCAGCACCTGGGCGATGGGCACGCCGAGGTAGAAGGTGGCGATCATGCGGGCGCGGTAACGGCTGGGGAACCACAGCGACAGCAGATAAATTACGCCGGGGAAGAACCCGGCTTCGGCAATGCCCAGCAGCACGCGCAGGGTGATGAAGTGCCCGGCCGTCTGCAGAAACCCCATGGCGCCAGCGATGATGCCCCAGGTCACCATGATCCGCGCCAGCCAGACCCTGGCGCCGAAGCGGTGCAGCAGGATATTGCTCGGCACTTCGAACATGAAGTAGCCGAGAAAGAAAATCCCCGCTCCCAGGCCATAGATGGTCTGGCTGATGCCGATATCGTCGTTCATCCGCAACGCCGCGAAGCCGACATTGTTGCGGTCCAGGAAGGCCACCACGAACAGCGTGATGAGAAAGGGAATCAGGCGCTGGGTCACGCGCTTGATAGTCTGTTTTTCAATCTCCGAGACATCGGGGTGTGGAGTCATCATGTCGCACCGCCTCGCATTATTTTTGTTGTTGTTTTCATGGTTGCAAGCGTGAATCGGGCCTTGCCTGCCGCTAGCCTGCGGTGGAGTCCTCAACATGGGCGCGCACGATGGCGTCGAAGTCGGCGTCGGCAGTAAAGCCCAGGGCGCGTGCACGTGGCGCCTCGACCTGGCTCGGCCAGCTTTCGACGATGCGCTGTATGGTGGTGTCCGGCTCCCAGCGAATCAGCTTGACCACCTCAGCGCCTGCCACCCGTTGCAGGGCGCTGACCATGTCGGCGACGGTGGTGGTCACGCCGGGCAGGGGAATGATCCGCTGATTGCCCAAGGTCTGTGGTGACAGGGTCATGCCGAGCAACATCGATTCGACAACGCGGCGTGGCGAGGTGAGGTACACCTGCGTGTCCGGGCGCACCGGGCAGACCGCAGGCTGACCCACCAGCGGTTCGCGGATGATCGAACTGAAGAAGGTCGAGGCTGCCTTGTTTGGCTTGCCGGGACGTACGGCCACCGTGGGCAGGCGCAATACACGCCCGTCGACAAAGCCCTTGCGTGCATAGTCGGCCACCAGCAGTTCGCCGACCGCTTTTTGCATGCCATAGGACGATTGCGGGGTGAGCACGGTGTCGTCGTCGACAACCTCGGGCAACTTGCCGCCAAACACCGCGAAGCCACTGGCGTAGACGAAGCGCGGCGTATTGCCTTGCTTGCGCAGGGTTTCCAGCAGCGTCATCAGACCGTGCAGATTGACCTGCATGCCCAGGTCGAAATCCGCCTCGGCGGCCGAACTGACCACCGCCGCCAGGTGCCACACAAGGTCAACGCCATCGGTGACCCGCGCCATTACCTCGGGGTCGGCAACATTGCCGGTGACGAGTTCGATGCGTGGGTCGCTGGGCAGGTCTTCGCCGGCAAAGGCGTCGAACAGCACAATGCGCTCAATGGGGCGGGGCGCCTGGCCTTCGAGGGTCAGGCTGTTCAGATCCAGCAGGCGCCGGGCCAGTTGCTTACCGATAAAGCCGGTGCCGCCGGTGATGAGAATCCGCATGTCTTGCTCCTGTTTCTTATGATTGTTCGCAAGGCTTGCCTGGAGTCAGTCCGCTTGAACCGTGCGCTGGAGTTGCTCGCCAAGGCCCGCGATGCCCAAGCGCATTTCCTGGCCGGCGCGCAGAAATACCGGGGACGGTTTGACACCCAGACCTACGCCTGGTGGCGTGCCCGTGGAGATGATGTCGCCCGGCTGCAGCGACATGCAGCGGCTCAGGTAGGCGATCAACGCGGGGATCTGGAACACCAGCGTGCGCGTGTTGCCGTTCTGGTAGCGATGCCCGTCGACTTCCAGCCAGAGATCGAGCTGATGGGGATCGGCGATTTCGTCGCGGGTCACCAGCCAAGGGCCGATGGGGCCGAAGGTGTCGAAGCCTTTGCCCTTGTCCCAGGTGCCGCCACGCTCCAGCTGCCATTCGCGCTCGGATACGTCGTTGATCACGCAGTAGCCGGCAACGTGCTCCATGGCGTTGCTTTCGTCTATGTAGCGACCGCCCTTGCCAATCACCACACCCAGCTCGACTTCCCAGTCGGTCTTGGTCGAACCGCGCGGGATCTCGACGTCATCAAAGGGACCGCAGATGGCGCTGGTCCATTTGTTAAACACCACGGGTTCAGTGGGTACCGGCATGTTCGATTCTGCCGCATGGTCGGCGTAATTGAGGCCGATGCAGATGAACTTGCCCACTTGGCCGACGCAGGCGCCGATGCGCGGCGAGCCGCTGACCAGTGGCAGGCTGTTGGGGTCGAGTTTGCCCAGGGCAGTCAGGCTAGAGAGGTCCAGGGCCTTGCCGGCCACATCGGAAATATGGGCAGACAAATCGCGAATATTTCCTTGAGTGTCCAGCAGGCCGGGTTTTTCCTGGCCCTTGTCGCCATAGCGCAGTAGTTTCATACGAGGAATCCTGAATGGGAGAAAAAAGGGTCAGACGCTCATCCCGCCATCGATGATGTGTACGCCACCGGTGGTATAGGCACTGGCGTCGCTGGCCAGGTACAACGCCAGGCGGGCGATTTCTTCGGGCGTGCCGATGCGGCCCATGGGCTGGCGGTCGACAAAGGCCTGATACACCTCCGACTCCGAACGGCCCTGTTCACGCGCCTGTTCGGCAATGCGTTGGCGCAGGGAAGGCGAATCGACAGTGCCGGGGCAAATGGCGTTACACCGAATGCCTTGGCGGACGTAGTCGGTGGCCACCGATTTGGTCAGGCCGATGACGGCGGCCTTGCTGGCCGTGTAGGCAAAGCGGTTGGGCACGCCTTTCACACTGGAGGCCACCGAGGCCATGTTGACAATACTGCCACCGCCCGCCGCCAGCATGCCCGGCAGGAACGCGCGGATCATGTGGTACATGGCGCTGACATTGAGGGCGAAGGAGCGCTGCCAGGCCTGTTCGTCGCAGTCGAGCAATGCTCCGCTGTGCACGTAGCCGGCACAGTTGAACAGCACGTCCAGTGTGCCCACCTGTTGGCAGATCGCATCGATGGCCGAAGGCTGGGTCACGTCCAGTTGCAAGGCCCGGATGCCGGGGATGTCCTTCAGCGCTTCGATGTTCAGGTCGGTGGCGATGACCTGGGCGCCGGCTTCCTGGAAGGCCAGCACCGATGCGCGACCTATGCCTTGAGCCGCGGCGGTGATCAGAACGCGTTTGTTGGCGAGGTTCATGGTGGTTTTCCATTGTTATTGTTTGGCGCAATGGCCAAAACCCTAGTGCTGCTCGCCGATAAGCGCCAATGAGATATTCTCAACCACCAATAACCGGAAGTTATCAAATGGCCGGCGTCGCCTTTAGTTAAACTTCCAGCCGCCGGAGTCGCTGTGATAACCCGTGGTTATCGGTTGATCGAATCATGTCATTGGGCAGCTGGCGATCGGCCTACTAGAGTGCACGACGCCCTACCGTAAGGGCGGCAACCGCTCAGCAGAGGCGCGCATGAGAACAATAAAAAGCTACAAGACGCTGACCATCCTTTTTCTGTTCCTGATCGGCGTGGTCAACTACCTGGACCGCAGTGCGCTGTCCATCGCCAACACCTCCATCCAGAAAGACCTGGCCATCAGCCCGATGCAAATGGGCATCATGCTTTCGGCCTTTTCCATCGCCTACGCCTTCTCGCAGTTACCGCTTGGCGCCTTGATTGACCGACTGGGCAGCAAGCTGGCGCTAGGCGGCTCGCTTATTGTCTGGTCGGTGGCACAAGCGGCCTTCGGCCTGTTCAGCAGCTACGGCCAGCTGGTTGGCTTGCGGGTGCTGCTGGGCATTGGTGAGGCACCGGTCTTTCCCTCGGCAGCCAAGGCGCTGTCGGAGTGGTTCGACACTCAGGAGCGCGGCACGGCAACCGGCTGGGTCTGGTCGTCGACCTGCATCGGCCCATGCCTGGCACCGCCATTGCTGACGGTGTTCATGGTGAACCTGGGCTGGCGTGGCATGTTCGTACTCACCGGTATCATTGGCCTGGTGCTGGCCGCGTGCTGGTTCACCTTCTACAAGAGCAAGGCGCAGTACATGGCCGAGACGGGCCGCGCCGAACCGCTGCCAACGCCGGCCCAGCGAAGCGCGGCGCCGCGGGTGCGCTGGACGGCGCTGTTCAAGGAGCGCAATACGTGGGGCGCCTTTCTCGGTTTCATGGGCGTGATCTACATGATCTGGCTCAACCTCACCTGGTTGCCCGGCTATTTTGAACGTGAGCACGGCCTGGACCTGTACCGTACCGCCTGGGTGGTGTCGCTGGCCTATTTGTTCGGCGCGGTGGGCACCATCGTCGCCGGCAAGGCCTGCGACCGGCTGGTAGCGCGCGGGTTGAAGGTACTCGCCAGCCGCAAGCTGATGGTGATAATGGGTTTGCTTGGCGGGGCGCTGTTTACCCTGATCGTGGCATTCACCACCAACGTGGTGGCCTGCGTGGTACTGCTGTGCCTGACGATGTTTTTCATCAATATTTCCAGCGCCACGGCGTGGATGATCGTCAACACCATCGTGCCGTCGGAGCGGGTGGCGTCTTTCGGCTCGATCCAGAATTTTGGCGGGTACCTGGCGGGCTCCATTGCGCCGATTCTCACCGGGTTCAGCGTGCAGCAGAGCGGTTCGTTCAGCGCGGCGTTCGTGATCAGCGCGGTAGTGGCGGCGTGCTCGGCCCTGGCGTATTTCGTACTGCTCAAAGAGCCGACGGCGAAAGCACCACCGTTGGCGACGGTCGACGGCGCTCACGCTGCGGTATGAAACGTTCGTAGCAAGCTGCCCGTCAGGTGATGTCTGAGTCCTGTTCAGTCCCGCGTAGATTCCGGTTCCTCCAGGTGATCGATGTGCTTGAAGCGCTCAACCAAAAAATCGATCAGGCTGCGTACCCGCGCCGACAGGTGCAACTGTTGCGGGTACACGGCGTAGACATCGGCGCGGGTGGGGGTCTGATCCTCCAGCACCAGGCGCAAGCGGCCACTGCGCACGTAACGGGCAATGTCCCATTCGGCCCGCAGCAGAATGCCGTAACCTTCCAGCGCCCAGTTCAGGGCCACTTCACCGTCGTTGCAGCCCAAGGCTCCGCGCACTTTGATGTTTTGCGTGCGCCCACCGTTGGTGAAACTCCACACGCCGTAGGGCGTTTCGTTTTGCCGCAGGAAGATGCAGTTGTGTTGCTGTAAATCCGCCAAGCGTTGGGGCACGCCGTGCTTTTCCAGGTACAGCGGCGAGGCGCATAACAGACGGCGGTTGGACGCGATCTTTCGGGCATGGAAGGCGGCGTCCGGCAGCGTGCCGAAACGAATTCCCAGGTCAAACCCGTGAGTCGTCAGGTCCAGCGGGTGGTCGCTGATTTCCAGCTGTATTTCCACCTCCGGGTACTGCGCGAAGAACGCGCCCAGGGCCGGGCCGATGTAGCGCCGACCGAATCCCAGCGAAGCGTTGACGCGAATCAGGCCTTTAGGCGTCGCCCGACTGCTGCTGATCAGCTGCTCGACCTCATCGATCTGCGTCAGGATGCGCGCGGCATGGGAAAAATACAGTTCACCTTCCGAGGTCAGGCTCATCGAGCGCGTGGTGCGGTTGACCAGGCGGATGCCTAGCCGTGCTTCCAGCGCGGTCAGGCGTTTGCTCACCGCAGGCGGTGTGACGCCGAGCTCGCGAGCCGTCGCCGCCAGGCTGCCTTTGTTGGCCAGCAGGTAGAAAAAAGACAAATCCAGGGTTTGGCTCATTGGTAACTCAAATTCATCTATGTAGTGATTTGGAGTAACTCACGCTCATCTGTTCACTACATATACTCCGCTCACACCCTGATTGAACACCCCCGTTCGACAGGCACAACAAGAACGTGACGAGAGTGGAGTTAATTGATGAGCGCATACAAAATTGCTGCGGTTCCAGGTGATGGTATCGGTGTAGAAGTGATCGCCGCGGGCGTCGAGGTGCTGCAAGCCTTGTCGACAAAGTCCGGCTTCGAACTGGATTTCAAACACTTCGACTGGAACTCGGACAACTACCTTAAAAACGGCTACTACATCCCGGAAGGTGGCCTGGAAGAGCTGAAAACCTTCGACGCCATTTTCTTCGGCGCTGTCGGTGCGCTCAATGTACCGGATCACATTTCGCTGTGGGGCCTGCGTCTGCCGATTTGCCAGGGCTTCGACCAATACGCCAACGTGCGCCCGGCTCGCGTACTGCCAGGGGTCAAAAGCCCGCTGCTCAATGGTGATCAGATCGATTGGGTCGTGGTGCGTGAAAACTCCGAGGGCGAGTACTCCGGCAACGGCGGTCGTGTCCACCGGGGGCTGCCCGAAGAAGTCGCCACCGAAGTGTCGGTGTTCACCCGTGCCGGGGTCGAGCGCATTCACCGTTTCGCTTTCGAACTGGCGCAAAGTCGTCCGCGCAAGCACCTGACCATGGTCACCAAATCCAACGCCCAGCGTCATGGCATGGTGCTGTGGGACGAGATCTTCTACGAAGTCGCCAAGGACTTTCCGGACGTCAGGATCGACAAGGAACTGGTCGACGCCGTGACCACGCGCATGGTGCTCAAACCGTCGACGCTGGACGTGATCGTCGCCACTAACCTGCACGCCGACATCCTGTCTGATCTGGCCGCCGCGTTGTCCGGCAGCCTGGGCATCGCGCCGACCGCCAACCTCAACCCGTCACGCAAATTCCCCTCGATGTTCGAACCGATCCACGGCTCGGCCTTCGACATCACCGGCAAAGGCGTGGCCAACCCGATCGCCACATTCTGGACAGCGGCAATGATGCTCGAACACCTGGGCGAAGCGGCCGCGGCGAAGCACCTGATGTCGGCCATCGAGGCGGTGACCGAGAGCGGTCTGCATACCCCGGATCTGGGCGGCACGGCCACCACCCGCCAGATCACGGATGCGGTCATCAAGTTGATCAAACGCTGATTCAAGCTGCGGCACAACGCCAAGGGGCTGATCACCGGTCAGACCCCTTGGTATTTCCTGACAACAATAAAAAATCAGGGCCCTGTCATGAAAAGAATATTCGGCAAACTTTACGTACAAGTGCTCATCGCTGTGATCCTCGGCGCCATCGTCGGGGTGTTCGTGCCCGAAACCGGAACAGCGCTCAAACCCTTGGGCGACGCGTTCATCAAACTGATCAAAATGCTCCTCGCCCCGGTGATCTTCCTGACGGTGGTCACGGGCATTGCACGCATGGAGAACATGAAGGAGTTGGGGCGTGTCGGCTTTCGTGCGCTGATCTATTTCGAAGTGGTGTCCACCCTGGCGCTGGTCGTCGGCCTGGTGGTGGTCGACGTGTTCAAACCCGGCGCCGGCATGAACATCGATGTCGCCACGCTGGATACGTCCAGCCTGGCTACCTACACCAGCGCCGTGAAGCATGCGTCGTTCATGGACTTTGTGATGAACATCATCCCCGACACCATCGTGGATGCCTTCGCCAAGGGCAACGTGCTGCAAATATTGCTGTTCTCCATCCTGCTGGGCATTGCCCTCGCGCATGTCGGGCCTCGTGCCAAGGTGTTCGTCGACACGCTGGACAGCCTGATGCAGGGCATGTTTCGCATCGTCAACATGGTCATGCGTCTGGCACCCATCGGCGCCTTCGGGGCGATAGCCTTCACCATCGGCAAATACGGCTTTGGCTCGCTGTTCTCACTCGGCAAGCTGATGGCCTGTGTCTACCTGACCTGTGCTGTGTTCGTGATTTTTGTACTGGGCCCGATCTGCCGCTACAGCGGATTCAGCCTGTGGAAGTTTCTGAAATTTATCAAGGAAGAACTGTTTACTGTCCTCGGCACCAGCTCTTCGGAATCGGTGCTGCCGCAGATGATTTCCAAGATGGAAAAGGCCGGTGTTTCCAAACCCGTCGCCGGCCTGATCATTCCCTCAGGCTTGACCTTCAACCCGGACGGACAGGCGATCTACTACACCATCGCCGCGATCTTCATCGCGCAGGCCACGAACACACCGCTGACCCTGACGGATCAGTTGATCGTACTGGCCGTGCTGATGTTTACCTCCAAGGGCTCTGCCGGTGTCACCGGCTCGGGATTCATCATTCTGGCAGCGACGCTATCGTCCCTTGGCACCATTCCGGTGGCGGGCATGGTGCTGCTGTTGGGCGTCGACCGGTTCATGTCGGAAGCGCGTGCGATCACCAACACCATCGGCAATGGCGTCGGGACAATGGCCATTGCCAAATGGGTCGGGGCGCTGGACACCGTGAAAATGCACAAGGCGTTGAATGGTGAGGTCGAAAGGGATAAACCCGCGACGGCTCAGGCAGAGGTTATTTCTGCTCATTCAGCGCCTGGTTAACTGAGCGTGTTCAAAGTTTGTAGCCGATCTGCCGCAACAGGTTCTTGCGCCACAGGATGTCTTCCTCGCCTTCAATGCCACGGGCACAGTAGCCATCCACCACGCCCAGAATCGCTCGTCCTTGGTCCGTCTCGGCAAGAATCACCTCGGTCGGATTGGCCGTTGCACAAAAAATGCGGCACACCTCCGGGACCATTTTGACGACGTTCAAAACGTTTACGGGATAGAAGCCATCGTCGAGGAAAATGATGAAGCTATGGCCTGCGCCGATGGCTTGGGCATTGCTCCGGGCCAGTTCGATCATGGCGGTATCGGTGCCAGACCAGCGCACCAGGCATTTACCGGAGGCTTCGCAAAAGGCCACGCCAAAGCGGATACCTGGTACGGCATTGACCAACGCTTCGTGGATGTCCTCGACGGATTTGATGAAGTGGGTCTGACCGAAAATGAAGTTCGTCGCTTCCGGTTTGTCGATTTTCAACGTGATGAGTTGCATCTCGAACGCCTCCTTTCACGATGTCGTTATTCTTCAGCCTAGCGTGAGAACGAGCCGGGCGTTGAGCATCGATGCGTTTGATACTTGAACATACAAAGCGCCCCGGCGCTGACACAGTGCAGATACATCGGTGCGCTTTCATGGGCCAGTCCCACACTCATAGAGAGATTTGCCATGTACAGCAAACTGCAGCATGTCGCGAAGTTCCTCAGTCAGAGCGCGCGTTTAATGGTCGGCGTGCCCGATTACGACAACTACATTGCGCAAATGGCGCTCAATCATCCCGGCGAGCCGGTCATGAGCTATTCGGCGTTTTTCCGTGAGCGTCAGGAGGCCCGTTTCGGCCGTGGGAAATGCAATACCCGTTGCTGCTAGAACTTCGTATAGTTCAACGCATCGACCACCTTTACGGTCAAAAGAAGCCGCCACCATGCACACCATCGGACTCATCGTTTACCCCGGGTTTCAGGTGTTGGGCCTGGCCATGTGCGCCACGTTCGAATTGGCCAACATGGCCACCGACGAACCGGCGTACAACATTGCCCTGCTGTCCGAGTACGGCGGTACAGTGCAGACCTCCGCCGGGTTTGGCGTGGAAACCTCGGCGTTCGACCAGCGCTCGTTCGACACGCTACTGGTGCTGGGCGACAACCTGATCCGTCCGGTATCACCGGGCATGGTGGCGTTTTTGCGCAACGCCAGTCGGACCACCCGGCGTCTGGGCTCGATCTGCACCGGCGCCATTGCGCTGGCCGAGGCCGGTTTGCTGGACGGTCGGCGGGCCACCACGCACTGGTGCCATGCACCGGCGCTACAGAAGGCGTACCCGAAAGTGAAGGTCGAAGAAGACCGGATCTTCATCAACGACGGCAATATCTGGACGGCTGCGGGCATGAGCGCTTGCGTTGATTTGGCACTGGCCCTGGTTGAAAGCGACCTGGGCGCGGAGGTGGCGCGGCGCGTGGCCCGGCAATTGGTGGTGTACCACCGGCGCGCGGGAGGGCAGTCGCAGTTTTCGGTGATGCTCGAACTGGAGCCCAAGACCGATCGCATCCAGGCCGCGTTGGCCTATGCCAAGCAGAACCTGAAGTCCGCGCTGTCGGTCGAGGAACTGGCCAGCGCCGCCAACCTCAGCCCTCGACAGTTCAGTCGCGTGTTCCACGCCGAAACCGGGCAATCACCGGCCAAGGCCATCGAAAACCTGCGGGTGGAAGCGGCGCGTCTGATGATGGAAACCGGTCGGCACCCCATCGACGTGGTGGCGACCGATACCGGTTTTGGCGATCGGGAGCGGATGCGTCGGGCGTTTATCCGAGCATTCGGCCAGCCACCGCAGGTCATTCAGCGAGCCAATCGCGGGTGATGCTCAGGATGTCCTAAAAGGTGGTGTATTCGACATTTCGGCCTAAATATTATTGGCGTAATTTTGATCTCGTTGAAGTCCACTCCCTCAATGAGATCACCGTCATGACCCTCGTCAAAGCCGCCGCCGTACAAATCAGCCCAGTGCTCTATAGCCGTGAAGGCACCGTCGACAAAGTGGTGCAGAAGATTCTCGAACTCGGCGAGCAGTGCGTGCAGTTCGCCGTGTTCCCGGAAACCATCGTGCCTTACTACCCGTATTTCTCGTTCGTTCAGTCGCCTTTCGAAATGGCGGCTGAACACCTCAAACTGCTGGATCAGGCCGTCACTGTCCCTTCGGCTGCCACCGAGGCCATCGGTGCCGCCGCCAGACAGGCCGGCATGGTGGTTTCCATCGGCGTCAATGAACGTGACGGCGGCACGCTGTACAACACGCAGTTGTTGTTCGATGCCGACGGCACCCTGATTCAGCATCGCCGCAAGATTTCCCCGACCTATCACGAACGCATGATCTGGGGCATGGGCGATGGCTCAGGCCTGCGCGCCACCGACAGCGCAGTAGGGCGCATCGGCCAACTGGCCTGCTGGGAGCATTACAACCCGCTGGCTCGTTATGCCTTGATGGCCGACGGCGAACAGATCCATGCGGCGATGTACCCGGGGTCGTTTGCAGGTCCGTTGTTTGCTTCACAAATGGAAGTCAGCATTCGTCAGCATGCATTGGAGGCGGCCTGCTTCGTGGTCAACTCCACGGCCTGGCTGAACCCTGAGCAACAGGCACAAATCATGGCCGACACGGGCTGCCCCATCGGCCCGATTTCCGGTGGTTGCTTCACCGCAATCATCAGCCCGGACGGCGTGGTGCTGGGCTCGCTGACTGAAGGCGAAGGCGAGGTGATCGTCGACCTCGACATGAGCCTGATCGACAAGCGCAAACGCATGATGGATTCGCGCGGTCACTACAGCCGCCCGGAACTGCTGAGCCTGCTGATCGACCGTACACCAACGAGCCATGTGCATGAACGCAGTGCACATCCGAAATTGGCGGTGACCGATACCGTGGAAGAACTCAGTCGTTAAACGGCAGATACAAAAAAGGGGACTCTGGAAGTCCCCTTTTGC
Organism: Pseudomonas sp. Root329; assembly: GCF_001424925.1. Lineage (NCBI taxonomy): Bacteria > Pseudomonadati > Pseudomonadota > Gammaproteobacteria > Pseudomonadales > Pseudomonadaceae > Pseudomonas > Pseudomonas sp. Root329. Next base: position 256,968 of record NZ_LMCV01000012.1, read on the forward strand.
TCGCCTGGTCTTACAGTTCCATACCCAAAAAGATCAGCGTGTTGCCATGTGCCTCAACCGCTGCGCGCTGGTTGTAGCTGTCGCGGTGCGAGCAGTTGAAGCCATGTTCGGCTTCCGGATACACGACAATTTCCACGTTATCGTTGGTATCGAAACGCTCGGCGATTTTCTCCACGGCTTCCAGTGGGATGTGGCTGTCCTGTTCACCGAAGTGCATCAGCAGCGGCACTTCGATTTCATCGGCCCGGTCCAGCTGATTCTGGATTCCGCCGCCGTAATAGGCGATGGCCACGTCCACCAGCCCATTGGCGGCGGTGTGGTACGAGAGCAAACCACCGAAGCAGTAACCAATCGAGGCGATCCCGCCGTCCAGACCCGGCTGGGCTTTCAAAGCGTCGATGGCCAGTTCGATATCTTTCTGCGCCTTGCCGACGTCGGTGGCGTTCATCAACTCGACCGCGCGTTTCCAGCCGGTCTCGTCGTAACCCAGTTCGATGCGCGCGCCGCTGCGCCAGAACAGGTCCGGTGCGATGACCAGGTAGCCGTCGGCGGCGTATTGTTCGGCGACCGAGCGAATGTGTTCGTTCACGCCAAAGATTTCCTGGATCAACACGATCCCCGGGCCTTTGCGGGTGTGCGGAATGGCCAGGTAAGCGCCGAATTTACCGTCGGCGCTGTCGATTTCGATCCATTGGGTGGTCACGCTCATGGTGGCTCCTGTCTTCGCATGTGAGTGGGGTGAAGCTGGTTGGGGCTGTCAGTCGTCGATGCTGGGTTCTTGACGTTATCGAGTCCCTGGCGCTTTAGCGGTTATCGCGACGCCAGAAGACTCGAGCCAGCAGCGCATCAAGGCTAAGCTTGCCGGCACCCGAGAGCAACAGCGGCATAAAGGCCGCGAGGTAGATCAGCGGCAGTTTGAAGTTGCCGTGACCCTTGTTGCTGATGGCGTAACCCTGAGCAAGCTCACTCAATGTAGACCAATCGGCCGGCCAGTGAACGGCAGCGGTCGCGACAACCGTGACCACGATCAAAATGATCGCCGAGATACGCGTTCCCAGGCCGACCAGTATGGTCAGGGCGCAGATCAGTTCGGCCCACATCGACAGTTCCCAGTTCAGCGTGGCCGGCACGTGGTTGAAGGGGAACGGGAAGCTGTCCTGAATATCGGCGAACCAGTTTTCGCCATTGAATTTTTCCAGGCCTGATTCGAAGAACTCCCAGGCGAGGAACACCCGCAGGGTCAGCGGCGCAATCCAGCTACCGGCACGGTCGAGGTTCAGGTGCAGGCCTTTCACGGCCGATGAGAGTGAGGTGGTCATGGGCTTGATCTCCGTTCAGTCGGGGAAGTGGGGCAACGCGGTGCCCCATGCAAAGGGTTACTCGCTGGCGCCGCACTTGCCTTCGCCGCATTTACCTTCCGCCGGTTTTTCTGCCGTGTCGGCCTGGACCTGGCTGTAGCCGTGGGCCAGTTGTTTCATGCTGAACGCCTCGGACTCGGAGGCCGAAGCCACGTTGGACAGGGCCAGGCCGCCAGCGATGATCAGGCCGAGGGTCAAAGAAGAAGTCGAGAGCTTGAACATGGTGATACTCCGTAGCATTGAGTGAGTTGAGCGCTTTGATCGGCGTGGCCAATCGACAGGCACAGTTCATCAAGCAGGTGTATCTGCGATGTGTCTTTGGCGTGGGGTTTTAGGGGCGGGGTGTGTCGGAGGGGGCGCTGTACACACTCCGATACACAGCCAACACAAAACCAATGTGGGAGCGGGCTTGCTCGCGAAGGCGGTGTGTCATTTAACAATGATGTCGACTGACACACCGCCTTCGCGAGCAAGCCCGCTCCCACAGGGGGGGCAGTGGTGTCTCCGGAGATAACTGTGATCCGGTCGCGACCGCTGGCGTCTAGCGTCTGTGTCCCCGCAATCCCATGGGGCGTGACTTCGGAACCCGGCATGCAAGCGCTGTTGAACGAGATCCTTGACGCAGTACGTCCCCTGATCGGCCAGGGCAAGGTGGCTGACTACATTCCCGCCCTCGGCACGGTGCCGGCCGATCAGCTGGGCATTGCGGTGTATGGCAATGACGGCGAACTGTATTGCGCCGGCGATGCCCACACGCTGTTCTCGGTGCAGAGTATTTCCAAGGTGTTCAGCCTGGTGCAGGCCATCGGACACTCCGGCGAAGCCATTTGGGAACGCCTGGGTCACGAGCCTTCCGGCCAACCGTTCAATTCGCTGGTGCAACTGGAATTCGAGCGCGGGCGCCCGCGCAACCCCTTCATCAATGCCGGTGCGCTGGTGATCTGCGACATCAACCAGTCACGCTTTGCCGCGCCGGCACTGTCGATGCGCGATTTTGTCCGTCGGCTGTCCGGCAACCCGCAAGTCATGGTGGACGGCAAGGTCGCCGAGTCCGAATACCAGCATCGCGCGCGCAACGCGGCGATGGCTTATCTGATGCAGTCTTTCGGCAATTTCCACAACGACGTCGAAGCAGTACTGCGCAGTTATTTCAGCCATTGCGCGCTACGTATGAGCTGCGTGGATCTGGCGCGGGCGTTCTGTTTTCTGGCCAATGACGGTTTCTGCAAGCACAGCGGCGAACAGATCCTCACCGCCCGCCAGACCCAGCAAGTCAACTCGATCATGGCCACCAGCGGCCTCTACGATGAAGCCGGCAACTTTGCCTATCGCGTCGGTTTGCCCGGCAAGAGCGGTGTGGGCGGGGGGATTGTCGCGGTGGTGCCGGGGCAATTCACGGTGTGCGTCTGGTCACCGGAGTTGAACGCCGCCGGCAACTCCCTCGCGGGCATGGCCGCGCTGGAGTTGCTGAGTCAGCGGATTGGCTGGTCGGTGTTCTAGACACGGTGGCGCCGGGTCAGGGCGGCAACGCTTCGATCCGGCTGCGCAAACGCGCCAGCGTTTCATCGTCCAGCACCGTGGTGATGCCCAGGTGCTCTTTTGCCTGAAAGAGGTTCATCGCATCCCGGGTCTGTTTGCCGACGATGCCGTCGACGGGGCCGGGATGCCAGCCCAGGTATGTCAAGTAGGTTTGCGCCATACGGATTCTCAGGTCCGGCGTCCCGCCATAGGAGAACTTCTGATACGCCGCGCTGAGCCGCGCGTCGTAGTTGTTGATCGCGTAGTTGGGGCCGTTGTAGCGGCGTGCAAAGTTGGCCCAGTCCTTGGCCCGTAATGCCGCGACTGACCCGCCTTCGATCAGCGTGCCAACGGTGCACAGCAGTTGTTGGTTTTCGGACACGACCATCCGCTTGATCATCGTCTCGACATCCGCCGAATTTGTCTGCGCAAAATTGAATCCCATGATCTGCCCCAGGCCCCACGATGTACTTTGCAAGGCTGCGTTCCTGTTCAGGCCGACAGCCAGGTTCAGACGGTCATATTGATGCGGCCCCGTTGCACCATAGTTGCCGGGGGGGGGTGCTGCTGAGATCCGAGTGTTGCGCATCAAACTTCTGCTGGGTCAAACGACTGAATACGTGGCGCTCGTAAAGGATTTTCGGACGGCGATCGGGATAGAACCCGTTGCCGGAGGTTTCTACTGCCAAAACAGCCCAGAGTTGCGCGGCACTGACTTTGGCAAGGTCCAGCGCAGCCGCCAGACCTTCATCGTCAAGGGCCGCTCCATGGCTTGTGAATTCATCGCTCATGACGGCCTCCTTGGAAAACAGGAAACGCTGATGTACCTCTTTTAGCGTAGGAGGGCCGGGTGCAGGGCCGTCGGGTTTTCGATCACCGGTCAGGCGTGCGGTTAATGACGCTCCAGGGATTTTGCTATACATTTTCCGGCCGCCCACTGCATGGTGAAACCGCTTCATGTCTCTTGCGCTCGAACGTCTAGTCGCTGGCACGCCTATCCCTTTCGCCGGGAATCGTGTCTCTGTGGTCAGCCCCGAATTGGCCGCGCGCTTTCAGCCCGGGGACCATTTGCTGGTGGAGCAGGTCAGCGGCGAATTGTTGCTGATCCCAGTGGCCGACCAGCAAGCGGCGGCCATTGCAATCGAGCGGGCCGAAGCGGCTTTCAGCGCAATGTCCGCGGTCTCCGATCAAGCCATCAGCGAGTTCTTTGATCGCTTCGCCCAACGCCTGGAAAACCCTGACTGCTGGGCCTTGATCGAAGCCGCCAACCTGGCCGACATCGAGCGGGCCAAGGCCCGTGGGCGTTCCACCACGCGGCTTCTGGCGGATGAGCGCATGCGCCGCGACATGATCGCCGGCCTCAGGGCCTGGCGTGATGCGTCGGCCACGCGCGGCAAAGTGGTCAGTTGCATCGAGCATGACGGCTGGAAAGTCGAGCAAGTGGTCTCGCCGCTGGGCATCGTCGCGTTCGTCTTCGAAGGCCGGCCGAACGTCTTCGCCGACGCCGCCGGTGTGTTGCGCACGGGTAACACGGCGGTGCTGCGCATTGGCAGCGATGCGTTGGGCACAGCGCAAGCCATCGTCACCCACGCGCTGAATCCGGCACTGAGCGACGCCGGTTTGCCGACCGGCGCGGTGTCGCTGGTGGAAAGCGTCAATCACGCCGCCGGCTGGGCGATGTTCGCCGACCGGCGACTGTCGCTGGCGGTGGCCCGTGGTTCGGGTCGCGCCGTCAGTCAATTGGGCAGCATCGCCCAACAGGCCGGCACCGCCGTCAGCCTGCACGGCACTGGTGGCGCCTGGCTGATCGCCGACAAGGACGCCGATGCCCAGCGCTTTGCCGCGGTAGTGCGCAACTCGCTGGATCGCAAAGTCTGCAACACGATGAACGTCTGCCTCATTCACCGTGACCGCGTCGCCGAGTTGCTGCCGCTGTTCCTCGACGCACTGCAACAGGCCGGCACCGCACGCGGACAGGGCTGCAAATTGCACATTGTCGAAGGCAGTGAGCCGTACTTGCCAGCCGATTGGCAGACCGCCAGCGTTGAGGTGTACCGCGCCGAAGGCTACCAGACCGAAGCGTTGGCCGAACCGCTGCCCGAGGACCAGTTGGGCCGCGAGTGGGAATGGGAAGAAACCCCGGAAGTCAGCCTGAAGATCGTCGATGACCTGGACCGCGCCATTGCGTTATTCAATCGCTATAGCCCGCAGTTCACCGTGTCGTTGATCAGTGAAGATGCCGCGGCTCAGGAACGCTTCTACAGCGCGGTCAACGCACCGTTTGTCGGTAACGGGATTACCCGCTGGGTCGACGGACAGTACGCGCTGAACAAGCCGGAACTGGGGCTTTCGAACTGGGAGAGCGGTCGCCTGTTTGCTCGCAGCGCGATTCTCTCGGGAGATGGGGTGTTCACGATCCGCAGTCGCATGACCCAGACGGATCTGTCGGTCAAACGCTGATCCAGCGCCACGACCCCAGTCAACGGCCGCACTATACTTAATGTGCGTCCGTATGGGCGTGGCGAGCACTCCAAAACGAATCAGATGTCCATAACGCTCGCCTGAGCGTCAAGGCTGCACAGCCAATGGACGGGCAGTGCATCTGATGACGGAGAGAGGGTTACACCATGAAACTTCATTCCTTTCAACAATACTCTCATGATCTGGAAAGGGGCGTTCACGACACGTGGATTACCGCCAGGGTGAAGTCAGCCTTGGCAATGGATGAACCCAGCCTTGGCCTGCAAATCCATGTCAAAACCCACGGAGGCACGGTGGCATTGAGCGGCCGCGTCAACACCCATAAACAGTGTGAGCAGGCTGTAGCTCTGGCCCGTTCGGTTCAGGGCGTCGTCGAGGTCGATGCCAGAGACTTGCTGACTCACGTGTTCACACCAGGCAGTATTCCAGAACCCCCCAACGCCGAAGAGAGCGCTGAAATTCGGCCACAATCTTCAGCAAAGATGGACGATAAATAACCCGGTCGATCGTGTCAGTGCAGCGCGCCCGTGAGTCGGGAGCGCTGCGTCGATCGTCTCTGCCAGTGGATACCCACTTCAGGCGGCTGCTTCTATGGATCGGGCCTGAAGGGCGCAGGTGTCCGGATACTCGGCGAGCGCCACAAAACGGCGGCTGTCGGCATCCAGGGCGTCAATCGAACCGGTCTCGATGTCGTAAACCCAACCATGCAAATTCAGCAGGCCTTTCTCCTGAGCCAGGCGCACGCTCGGATGCGTCTGGATATTGGCCAGTTGCGCGATGACATTCTCCCGAACCATTGAACTCACCTTCGCCGCTTCATTGGCGTGAGAGCGGGATTCGTTGATGACTTTCGCTGACTCGGCGTGCTGCAACCAGCCGCTGACGGCGGGCAGGTGGTCCATGCATTTGCACTTGGCGACGGCGGTCATGGCGCCGCAGTCCGAGTGCCCGCAGATCACAATGTCGGTGACGCCGAGCACTGCGACCGCGTATTCGACCGTGGCCGACACACCGCCGGGGTGAGGGCTGTAGGAAGGCACGATGTTGCCGGCATTGCGGATCACAAACAGTTCACCGGGTTCTTGTTGGGTCAGCAGTTCCGGCACCACACGGCTGTCGGAACAGGTGATGAACAACGTGCCCGGATGCTGGGTGGTGGCCAGATGTTTGAACAGGTCGGTCCGTTGCGGAAAGACTTCTTTCTGGAACTTTAAAAAACCTTCGATGAGCGCTTTCATTGCGATGTCCTCATACGTGAATCGAATGATTATTTTGTAGCAGCTGCCGAGCCCGCGAGGCTGCGTTCGGCTGCGCAGCAGTCGCCTGGGCTGCGAGGACTACGTCCTCGAACGCAGCCTCGCGAGCTCGACAGCTGCTACAGGGGATCGCGTGTCACAGGTGGAAATTCGACTCGCCTGTCATCCACTTAGAAAGGACGCAGTGGCAGGAACTTGCCGTCGAGGGTGATTACTGCGCGGGAGCCGCCTTCCGGGTCTTCGACTTTCTTCATGTCGAGCTTGAAGTTGATCGCACTGATGATGCCGTCGCCGAATTGCTCATGAACCAGGGCTTTCAGGGTCGTGCCGTATATCTGGATCATTTCGTAGAAGCGGTAGATGGTCGGGTCGGTCGGGACACCCGAGAGGCTGCCGCGCAACGGGATGATCTGCAGGCGGGCAACGGTGTCGGCGTCCAGGTCGAGTTTTTCGCCAATCACTTTGGTGGCGCTTTCCGGCAGCGGGTGCTGACCGAGCAGGGCGGCAGTGACGTAGGCCAGACCGAGGCCGGTGCCGTCGGTCAGGTCCTGCCAGGACAGGTTTTTGCGCGCTTTTGCATCGAGGAGCAACGTGGTCAGGGCCAGGCTTGGGTCGTTGTAAGCGTGGGACTGTTGCATGGTATTTCTCCTGTCGGGAGTGATGTTGCTTGGGTGTGGAGCCATCTTCTGCCGATCGATCCATAGCGTCCAAGATCGATATACAATGCTGCGCATAAGCACAGCCTATAGATGGTGATTCCCCATGCTGCTCCGACATTTGCGCTATTTGCTGGCGGTCGCCGACCACGGCGGTTTCACCCGCGCCGCCGAGGCGCTTCACGTTTCGCAACCGACCCTGTCCCAACAGATCCGGCAACTGGAAGAAACCCTGGGCGTCAGCCTGTTCGACCGAACCTCGCGCACGGTGAAACCCACCGATGTGGGCGAGGCTTACATCGAATGTGCTCGTCGGGTGCTGGTGGAACTGGAGGCGGGTAAACGTGCGCTGCATGACGTAAAGGACTTGTCCCGCGGCACCTTGCGGCTGGCCATGACCCCAACGTTCATGGCGTACCTGGTGGGGCCGCTGGTGCGTGATTACGTGGCGCGGTATCCGAACATCCATTTGCAGATTTTCGAGCTGTCGATGGATGACATCGAGGCCGGTCTGGTGGATGACTCACTGGACATCGCCATCGCGTTTACCCAGGTCAGAAATGCCGACATCGAGTCGATCCCGGCGTTTACCGAGACCTTGGGCGTCATGGTGGGGCGAGATCACCCGTTATACGAAAGCCAGGTCACGTTGTCCGCGCAAGAGGTCGCGCAACTGGAATTTGCGCTGCTGGCCCCCGACTTCGTTACCCGCACCCGCATTGATGAGTACTTTGCCCAGGAGCAGATCACGCCGAAGGTGGTGATCGAGGTCAACTCGGTGAGCACCTTGCTGGAAGTCATTCGGCACACGGCCATCGCCACCGTCCTTCCGGAGCCCATTGCCACCGAGGACCGGGCATTGCGCAAAATCCCGTTGTTGGGGGAGGCTCCCAAACGAGGGGCCGCGCTGCTTCGACGCAAAAACAACTATCACAGCGCAGCGTCGGTGGCTTTTATGGAGCTGGTGTTGGGTGCGGCTGCAGGTGAGTCGACGACATCAGTCTTCTATTAATTGGCACACACCATTGGGCGCCTTGCCCGTGGAGGACACCGTGACCGAGTCGTCATCGGAGAGGAGGATCGAGATGACGACGCCCGAACCCTTGGCTTCGAAACGGCGATCGTCAATGGCTTTGGTCTCGGCTTCCTTGCTGTTGATCAACACCGGTCCGTCCTGATCCGCGTGGACGATGATTTTTCCGGGGCAGTCCGCATCGAACAACGGAACGCCGGTGATGCTGTTTGCATGGGCAGCACTGGCCATTACGAGCAACAGCAAGCCTGTCAGTTGTATGTTCATCACAATCCTCCAATGATCCAGTGCACACGGTTAACCATAGCGTTGTTTGGTGCGCACGAGACAAACAAAAAGGCCCCGCTCGATATGACGAGCGGGGCCTTTTTATGGATGGGGTGTGGAGGTATCAGTAGAACCGATCAATCACCCGAACTTCGTTCTGGTTCTGCATCGAGGCCCAGGCCTGTTTCAGCGTTTGCAGAACATTACCGATGAAGTCCTTGTCAGCCGCGGCTTTCTTGCCGACATAGCCTTGGCCGCGACGGTACATCTTCAGTCGGGCGAGCAGGTTCTGGTTGTTCTTGTCGAACTCCGCTTCATCAGCGTGCGTCGACAGGCAGTCGATATGCACCTGGCCCGACTTGCTGATCCACAGAATATGGCTGTCATGGCTGTCTTTTTGTACAGCGAACAGATGAGCCAGTTCATCGATAGTGGGTTGATTGTTCAGATTCATAGTAAACCCCTTGACCATTTGGTGATCTTTCAAAGTTGATTCGCTAATACAGGTAGCCCATCGGTTAGTTGATCCCTGGCACCGAAACCAGGACGTCAGCGGTCGGCCGCCAAAATGACGGGGTCCCGCGTCTGTTGCATGTAGTCGTGTTGAATAACTGCTACGCAATAGCGTCACAACGAGGAGAAGCGGCGAAAACCTTCTGGCCACTGCCGACGCTTTCAGGGTCGACCACAAGCTTCATGAGGATTGATCGCCAGCGCTTCTCGTCCTTGTACTGGACGTTCAGGCCAGGTCAGCTTCTTCAATCTGCCTTGTGGGCAGCGTGTATCCGGGAAAAACAGCTCGGCGGTCAGACGAGCTTGCTCAAACGTGTTGCCTGTTCTCCCGATCGGGGAGACGTCTGCATCATGCAAGGGCAAATCGGAGGCGTCAACGGTTTTGTAGTGATTATTTTTGGTCACTACATATTGTCGGACAAAGTCGTTTGGAATTAAAAAGCGGAAGGGGAAAGCGCCAGTCAGGACGCTGGCAGCGATGTCTGGAATCGGTAAACGGTGCAGGGATAACCGTCTACCGGCAGCTGAAGCAGGGTGAACTCGCCATGGGTGAGATCGGTCAAGACCCGGGCCCAGAACCGCCGCGCAGGCTGATTCACGTCGAGGTGGAAAATTTGCCATTGACCGGGGAACCGGCTCAAGAGGGTGGAAACGACAAACTTCGCGACGCCTTGGCCACGAAAGCGTCGACTGACAAAGAAGTAGCCGATGTTGTACTCGGCGCCGTGAGTATGGGTTTCATCATCCACCGTCACGAAGCCGGCCAATTCACCGTCGACCTTGATCAGAAACGGCTTGGTTGCGGGTTTTCGCCAGTAACCCGGTTTGGGCTGGGCGTTGAAGAAGCCATGTTCACCGAGCTTCAGCGGCAGCCACTCGCTGAAGTCATACATGTAGAACTGCATCAGGTTTTCAATCGTTTCCAGTTCGTCGCGCTGGGCGGCGTGCAGTTCGATCAAGGGCATGTTGATTGCTCCTGAGGTGCAGGCCATCCGTGGCCCAGGCGTGATCACTCAGTGGGGGCGAAATCGTATTTCCCACCTTTTTTCAGTGCAGCTTGATAGGCCGGGCGAGCCTGAAAGCGTTCAATCCAGGCCGCTATATGAGGATAGTTGCCGAGCTTGCCCTGGGCTCTGGCGATCTCGCCGATAAAACTCATCTGGATGTCGGCGGCGCTGAACTCATCGCCCAGCAGGTAATCGGACTGGCTCAGAGCCGTGTCGAGGTAGCCCAGGTAGTTGGCCACCTCCGAATTGATCCGTGGATGCAACGGCGCGCCGGCTTCACCGAGACGCCCCACGTACAGGTTCAACATCAGCGGCAACATCGCCGAGCCTTCGGCGAAATGCAGCCACTGCACGTATTCGTCATAGGCGGGGGTGGACGGATCGGGTTGCAGGCGACCGTCGCCATGACGGCGAATCAGGTAGTCGATGATCGCCGAGGACTCAATCAGCTTTTGCGCGCCGTCTTCGATGACCGGTGATTTACCCAAGGCATTGATCGCTTTCAATTCGGGCGGTGCCAGGTTGGTCTTCGGGTCGCGCTGATAGCATTTCAGCTCGTAAGGGATGGCCAGTTCTTCCAGCAACCAGAGAATCCGCTGGGAACGGGAGTTGTTCAGGTGATGCACGATAATCATGGTCGAAGCCTTATCAGAAAATGGGGTTGTCGCTGGACTTGAAGAACACTAGACCCTTTTGGCTCGCCCGAAGTGCCCTCAAGCCTTGCTCGCCGGTTTTGCCGCGCGCTTGGTGCCGGTCGAGGGCTTGCGTTTGGCGGGCTTGCGTTTGTTTTTCCACGGTGTGGCACCGCGCCCGGCGGGGCTTGCCGGTCCGCTGATGGTCAGGCTCAGGCCGGCGCAACGGGCGACCTGTTTGCTCATCCACGCGGCTTGCTTGGTGACGAATTCTTCCAGGGTCATCTCGCCACTTTGCACCATGTCCAGCGCCTGCTCCCAGATCGCTGTGGTCCCGGGGTCGGCGATGGCACGCGGCACCGCATCGATCAGGCTGAACGCGGCCGGGGTGGCGGCCAGGGCCTTGCCGTTCTTGATCAGATAACCACGGTCGAGCAGGCCCTGGATGATCGAGGCGCGGGTCGCTTCAGTGCCAATGCCGGTGGTGTCCTTGAGTTTCTGCTTGAGCAGTGGATCTTCCACCAGTTTGGCGACGTTCTTCATCGCCTTGATCAGATCGCCTTCGGTGAACGGTTTGGGCGGTTGCGTCCAGAGGTCCTTGAGCTTGACGTCGGCCACCGCGCAGTCACGTCCTTCGGCCAATGCCGGCAGCGTTTGCGGCGCCGGTGCTTCGCGGCCCTTGGCCGGGGCAAGGGCTTCGGGTAGGGCGCGCTTCCAACCGGGTTCGACGATCTGCTTGCCGACGGCACGCAAGGCTTCACCGGCGCAGTCGAAGTCGGCCTGGGTCCGGTCGTATTCATGGTTGGGCAGAAACTGCGCCAGATAACGCGCGCGGATCAGGGTGTAGACCGCCCGCTGCTTGCCCGCCAGCCGCTCGAGGTTTTTCGCCGCAGCGGTGGGGATGATGCCGTGGTGAGCGCTGACCTTGGCGTCGTTCCAGGCCCGTGAGCGGCGCTGAGGCTCCAGGAAATCGTTCAAGGCGTTCAGTGCCGGATCAGCCTGCCTCAGCGCGGCCAGAATGCCCGGTGCTTCGCTGTGCTGACTCACGGGCAGATAACCGCAGTCGCTGCGTGGATAGGTGATGACCTTGTGGGTTTCGTACAGGGCCTGGGCGATGTCAAGGGTTTCCTGGGCGCCGAGCCCGAGCTTCCTCGAGCAGACTTCCTGCAAGGTGCCCAGATCGAAGGGCAGGGGGGCCACTTCGCGCATCCGCTCGGTACGCAGTTTGATCACCCGGGCACTCGCCGCACTGCCAATTGCCGCCGCTGCATTTTGCGCCAACGCCTGATTCAGGCAGCGATCCTGATCGTCGCAAACCTCGGAGGCCGCACGCCATTGGGCGGTGAACGCGGTGCCGTCGTGCAGCAGTTGCACATCGATGGCCCAATAGGCGACCGGCACGAAATCGGCGATGCTGCGGTCGCGATCCACCACCAGGCGCAGGGTCGGCGTTTGCACCCGACCGACCGGCAAAACGCCCTGATAACCGGACTGACGCCCCAGCAGTGTGAACAGCCGACTCATGTTCATCCCGATCAGCCAGTCGGCCCGGGAGCGCCCGAGTGCCGAATGGTAAAGGCTAAAGGTCTCGGCCCCCGGCTTCAGGGCTGCCAGCGCTTTGCGGATCGACGCATCGTCCAGCGCCGACAGCCATAGCCGCTGGATCGGCCCGCGATAACGGCAATGCTCCACCAGTTCCCGGGCGATCATCTCGCCCTCACGGTCGGCGTCGGTGGCGATCACCAGTTCGCTGGCCTCGCCGAGCAGCCGCTTGACCGCTTTGTATTGGCTGGCCGTACGCGGTTTGACGGTCATCTTCCACTTCTCTGGAATGATCGGCAGATCCGCCAGCACCCAGCGCTTGTAACGCGCGTCATAGGCGTCCGGCGGCGCGGTTTCCAGCAGATGGCCGATGCACCAGGTCACCGTGACGTCCGTTCCCAGCCAGCAGCCGTCGCCACGGCGCCTGGCGCCGAGGACGGCCGCAATGTCTTTGGCCTGGGAAGGTTTTTCACAGAGGTACAGCCGCATAACCACCATCGCTCATCAACTGTCGAGAGGCGGACAGAATGGCGGCTGATGAGCGATGGGGCAATCTTTATCTGTATGGATGTACAGTCGGTGCGTTGCGATTCATTGCACAGGCGCCTCAGTAGTTCAGGTTAACCACCGGTTGGTCCAGCTTCGCGCCGGGCTCTCGCCTGAGAATGGTCAGCAAGGCAGCGGTAATGACGTTCACATCATTGTCGAACCCGCCGTGGGAGGTGTCCTTTTTGGTGCCCGCGCCATAGTTCATTTGTGAATCGTTGAAGATATGCAGGGTTTGCGTGAACGCTTCGGGAAGCCCACGACCCGTTGCGGCAAACCCGGCCGGAATGGTTTTTCCCCAGTAAAACTGGTTCCACTGTTCGGTCATGCTCTTGGCGGCAATGTTCCACTCCGCCACATCGGGATTGCTGAAGTCCTGGAAGTTCTTGTCCAGGCTCTTGGCCATGCCCAGCAGCGGCATGCGTTGCAGTTCTTCGTAGGCACGGGAAACGAGGTACAGCAGTGACTTGTGGTACACGCCGATGACGTTGTCATCCTGTTCGCGGCTGTCGGACATCATGTAAATGTGGAAGTCCTTGCGCTTGAGTCCTCCACCTTCGATGACTTTGCGGTAGGTCTGGTTGGCGAAATCGAGGGTGCAGGCCGGGGCCATCAGCGTCGACGTGTCGATGGCCAAACCTCTGGCTGAGAGCAGTTGAATCAAGTGGCCATTGATCAGGGACCCCGCGGAATGGCCGATCAAATGCAGTTCGACGTTCTTCTTGCCCATGTCGGCAACCAGGTTTTTCAGGTTCTCGGCCATTTCTACCAGCCCGCGCGGGGTAAAGCCTGCGACTGAGGCGGCTTCGGCGTTCTGCTTCATCTGACTCCACTGATCGCCGCCGAGTTTTTTGGTGGCCAGTTCCACCGTTCGATCAAAGCCTTCCAGGGCTTTGTCCTTGAGGGTCTTCAACATATCGCTGATGCCGCCAGCCTCGGGAAACAGCCCTGGGAGGGCATCCTTGACGATGTCGGCAAACGTCTCCAGCGCCCCGGTGCGCCAAGTGACAAACAATGGATAGATGCCGTTTTCAAGAAAGTAGGGCGCCATCGCGCAGATTCGATTGATGGAGTCCTGCTCGGAATTGAGCCCGCCGTGGGCGATGACGGCGATGCGCAGCACGGCGGGTTTGTTGGCCGCCGGGAGCTTGTCGTACCAGGCGCGCGGTGACTCGTAGACGATTCGCTTGACGCCCGCGCGGACGTTTTCGACGTCGGTGAGGCGGGGGCCGATACTGCCGTTGTTTTCCAGCACGATGGTCAGGCCATACGCCTGATCCATGGTCAACAGGGGAGGTCCTTTGCGAGCGGTATCGCGGGCACCGGCGGTGAACAGCGAGAAACCTTCGCGCTTGGCGCTGGAGCTCGACAGCGCGCTGCGAAACGCTGATTGAACATCGGTCCGGGAGCGTGAAGGCCGCGCGTTGTGCGATAACGCGCCGTGTTCAATCGGCACACCGAGGGCCACGGTCCAGGCATCGGTGCCATTGGCCAGCCAGTCCTCGAACGTCAGGATGGCGAAGCCCGAGAATCCCCAGTCGGTTGACCAGGAATTCTGCACGATGAAGCCCTGATGGGTGTAGCCGATCAAGGCAAAGGCGTGACCGCCCTGGCTGGTTGTCGGCCATTTGATGACGGGCAGCTGAGACATGCTCTGGAACACCGCCGGCGGACGTTTTTTGCCTTTGGGCTGCATCAGTGCCCAGCCCTGATGCACATTGGCGGAAACGTAAAGCGCACCCGCTTCGTACAGCGCCGCCATCATGGCGGTGATGTCGTCTTTCTCGACGCGGTAGTAAACCCCCAGCGGCCGGGTCACGGCGTCTGTTGCCCAATTTTCGGCGGGCGCTTCAAACGCCGGACCGATCCGTCGGGCTTGACGGTATAGGGCCACAGTTCCTCCGCGCAGACGCCGTGCTTATGCCATCCCTTCAACGCGCCGCGACAACTGGAACCGGTGTAGTCTTCTCCCGGCCATTCGTCATAAAGTTTGGCCAGATGATAAAGCTGACGCGGGCTCGTCTTGATGGACGCCCGGTCCCGCAGCCACAACAGATAGTTGACCACCGCCGCCAGCCCGAACCCTGTGCACGCACCTTCGTTGCCTTGGTAGAGCACCAGGCCTTTACCCAGGTATGCGGAGAGTTCGGTGGCAATGTCTTTGTCGGCGGGCCAGGAGGGCGGCAGTGACTGGACCCGTGGGGTGAAGATCCGATCACGCAGGTCGAGGCGATCGGGACGGGCATCCAGGGTGATGATTTTCTGATCGAGGGAAAACTTCGTGGCGGGCATGTGGGGACCCTCAAGTATCTGAGACTCGAACCCCCACGCCACGACTGCCTGACTGCGCAGTAGGGGTGACAACGGTGCTATTGATCGTAGACGATGTTTCGCCGACTTCGACTATTCAATTCGGTGGAAGGACGCATGGACCTTGCCGTGCAGGGACTTGGCGTTACCTATGCCGTCGAGGGGGCTCGTCGGAGCGCCGCATCGTCCCGTTCGGCTGCGAAGCCGTCGTGAGTGCAGAATCTGGGTTATACCTGAAAGTCGTGGTCTCAGGTTTTGGGGCTGCTGCGCCGCCCACCGCGGGCAAGCATCGCTCTCACAGGTTCATCACCGTCATGAGGAACGTATTTCATGAAAAGCACCGGTCCTAGTCCTGTCATCACCATTGCAGAGCAGCCAGGCTGCCTGCTTGTAAAGTTTCACGGTATTCAGGTGGCCGCGTCCGCACGGGCGCTGGTGTTGCTCGAGGCCAACTATCCTCCGGTGTATTACGTACCGCGGGAGGACATCGATGAAAAATACTTTGCCCGCACCGATCACACGAGTTATTGCCCCTACAAGGGCGATGCCAGCTATTTCAGTCTGCAAGTCCCGGGGCATGAGGGCGCTAACGCGGTGTGGAGCTATGAAGACCCCAAAGTGTCGGTCGATCAGATTCGCGGCTACATGGCGTTCTATCCCGATCAAGTCACGTTTGAGGTACTCAAAGACGTCGAGTGAGGGTCGCTTTCCAGGCATCAACGAAAACGCCGCGCATGGGCGCGGCGTTTTATGGTCAGGTGTTCAGCTCATCGAACAGCATCCACCAGCGTGGATTCATCAATCTGACTAATCGAGGTCACCCCGGTCAGGGTCATGGCGACGCGCATTTCCTTGGCGAAGATATCCAGCATATTCTCCACCCCGCGTTGACCATCGGCCGCCAGTGCATAGGCCATTGAACGCCCCAGCAATACGCCTTTTGCGCCCAGCGCCAACATCCGCACGACATCAAGTCCCGAGCGGATGCCCGAGTCGACCAGCACCGTCAGATCATTGCCGATGGCTTGCATGATCGGCGGCAAGGCCTTGGTGGTGGAGAGCACGCCGTCCAGCTGTCGCCCACCGTGGTTCGACACGACAATGCCGTCCGCGCCAAAGCTGACCGCGTCTCTGGCATCCTGAGGATCGAGAATGCCTTTGATGATCATCGGGCCTTTCCAGAACTCGCGAATCCACTCCAGATCACTCCAGCTGATCGAAGGGTCGAAGTTGTTGGCCAACCAGCCCATGTAGTCTTCGAGCGTGACGGCTTTGCCAAGGTACTTCGAGATATTGCCCAGGTCGTGTGGACGTCCCATGACGCCGACGTTGAATGCCCAGTCGGGTTTGGTCATGGCCTGAAGCATTCGCCGCGATGATGCAAAAGGGCCTGACATGCCCGAATGTGCGTCCCGGTATCGGGCGCCGGGCGTGGGCATGTCCACGGTAAACACCAGGTTTTTCACACCGGCGGCCTTCGCCCGCTCCAGTGCATTTTTCATGAAGCCTCTGTCCTTCAACACATACAGCTGAAACCAGATGGACTGTTGGCTTTGTGCCGAGACTTCCTCGATCGAACACACCGAAACCGTTGATAGACAAAGCGGGATGCCTTTATTTTCCGCCGCTTTTACCGCCTGCACTTCACCACGGCGGGCGAACATACCCGTCAGCCCTACCGGCGCCAATATGATCGGCATTGAAAGTGGTTGATCGAAGAGGGTGGTTTCAAGGCTCAGGGTTTCGACGTTTTTCAGAATGCGCTGACGCAGGCTGATGCCGGTCAGATCAGCACTGTTGGCCCTCAGCGTGTGCTCTGCATAAGCCCCACCATCAATGTAATCAAACAAAAAACGTGGGAGTTTGCGACGTGCTGCCTCGCGATAGTCGGATGCCGATGAAATGATCATGGTGCCTCGGTCTGGTGAGTGGCGGGGCGATGGTTGCGTCGAGCGTAGGATCAGATTAACGAAAACGCCCCGCATTGCGGGGCGTTTTTTTGCCTGTGCTGTCAGTTGGTATCCAGGTCTACGTTCTTGGTCTCACGCAAACAGATCATGCCCACCACCAGACTCACCCCGGTAATCAGCACCGGGTACCACAGCCCGTAGAAGATGTCCCCGGTGTACACCACCAAGGCAAACGACACCGTTGGCAGGAAACCGCCGAACCAGCCATTACCGATGTGGTACGGCAGGGACATCGAGGTGTAGCGAATGCGGGTCGGGAACAGTTCGACCATCAGCGCTGCCAGCGGGCCGTAGCACATGGCGGAGATGATGATCAGAGCGACGATCAGCGCCACGATCATCGGTTTGTTGACCAGCTGGGTGTCGGCTTTTGACGGATACCCGGCCAGGGTCACGGCGCCACGCAGGGCCGCTTCATCGTAACCATCGAGTTTCACTTCACCGACGCTGACCTGCACGGCGCTGCCGGCCGGTGCGGCTTCGCTGTTGTAAGGAAGGCCCTGTTTCACCAGGAAGGTTTTGACCTTGTCGCACGGGCTGTCAAATTTCGCCTTGCCCACCGGGTCGAACTGGAAGGTGCAGGTGGCCGGGTCCGCCAGCACGGTGATCGGTGCCTGACGGCTGGCCTGGTCGATGGCCGGGTTGGCGTAGTGGGCGATGGACTTGAAGATCGGGAAGTACAGTGCAGTCGCCAGCAACAGGCCGATCATCAGCACCGGTTTGCGCCCGACTTTATCCGACAGCCAGCCGAAGAAAATAAAGAACGGTGCGCCGATGATCACGCTGACGATCAACAGACTATTGGCCAGCGCCGGGTCCATTTTCAGGAACTGGGTGAGGAAGAACAGCACGTAGAACTGCGCCGCGTAGAAGGTCACGGCTTGCCCGGCGTTGATGCTGAACAGGGCGATCAGGACGACTTTCAGGTTTTCCCATTTGCCGAAGGAATCGCGCAGCGGCGATTTGCAGAGCTTGCCTTCTTCCTTCATTTTCACGAACGCCGGCGACTCGTGCAGGCTCATGCGAATCCAGGTCGAGATGCCCAGCAGAATGATCGAGAACAGGAACGGAATCCGCCAGCCCCAGACTTCGAACTGGTCACCGGTGAAGTAGCGGCAACCGAGCACCACCAGCAGCGACAGCAGCAAGCCGAGGGTCGCGGTGGACTGAATCCAGCTGGTGTGGAAGCCGCGTTTTCCCATCGGTGCGTGTTCCGCGACATAGGTCGCAGCGCCGCCGTATTCACCGCCCAGGGCCAGGCCCTGAAGCATGCGCAGCACCACAAGGATGATCGGCGCAGCAATGCCGATACTCGAGTAGGTCGGTAGCAGCCCGACGCAGAAGGTCGCCAGGCCCATGAGGATGATGGTCGCAAGGAACGTGTATTTACGCCCGATCATGTCCCCCAACCGGCCAAACACCAAGGCGCCGAACGGCCGCACGATGAAGCCGGCAGCGAAGGCCATCAGCGCAAAGATGAACGCCGTGGTGTCATTGACCCCGGCGAAAAACTGTTTGCTGATCACCGCCGCGAGGGCGCCATAGAGGAAAAAGTCATACCACTCGAAGACCGTCCCGAGCGACGAGGCGAAGATGACTTTCTGGGTTTCCTTGCTGGTGCCCGCGCTGCGCACGGCTTCCAGAGGCTGAACATGTTCTGACATATCGGTATCCCTCACAGTGATTGTTTTTTTTGTTCCACTGGTGTTGCGTAGTCCTTGTAGCGGTATTTCAA
Source organism: Pseudomonas sp. Root329 (assembly GCF_001424925.1). NCBI lineage: Bacteria > Pseudomonadati > Pseudomonadota > Gammaproteobacteria > Pseudomonadales > Pseudomonadaceae > Pseudomonas > Pseudomonas sp. Root329. Next base: position 275,792 of record NZ_LMCV01000012.1, read on the forward strand.
CGTCCGTAAATCTAGTACGACTCCTTGTGGGAGCGAGCCTGCTCGCGAAGGCGTCGTATCAGTGCACATCAATGTTGGTGGTCTACCGCTTTCGCGAGCAGGCTCGCCCCCACAAGGGGAGTGATTGCAGGGGTGGTAAGGATCAGTTGTGCCGCTTTTTCGGCAATCATCAGCGTAGGCGAACAGGTGTTGCCCGAGGTGATGCGCGGCATGATCGAGGCGTCGGCGATGCGCAGGCCCGGGATGCCGTGGACTTTGAGTTGCGCATCGACCACGGCGTCCGCGTCATTGCCCATGCGGCAAGTGCCGACCGGATGGAAGATGGTGGTGCCGATGCGGGCGGCGGCTTCGTGCAATTGCTCTTCACTCTGCAAGCTGTCGCCGGGCAAGTACTCGACCGGATTGAATGCTTGCAGGGCCGGTGCCGCGACGATGCGGCGGGTCAGGCGAATGGCATCCGCTGCCACCCGCAAGTCTTCCGGATGGCTCAAGTAATTGGGCTGAATCAGCGGCGCTTCCTGCGGATCGGTGGAGCGGATCTCGACGCGGCCACGGCTTTGCGGGCGTAGATCGCACACTGACGCCGTGAAGGCAGGGAAGGCATGCAGTGGCTCACCGAAGCGCTCCAGCGACAGCGGCTGAACGTGGTACTCGAGATTCGCCGATGTCTGCTCCGGCCCCGAACGGGCGAAGGCCCCGAGTTGGCTCGGCGCCATGGACAGCGGACCGCTGCGGTCATACAGGTAACGCAGGCCCATGCCCATTTTGCCCCACAGGCTGCCGGCGATTTGGTTAAGGGTGCGGGCGTTTTCCAGTTTGTAGATCAGGCGCAGTTGCAGGTGATCCTGCAGATTGCCACCCACGCCGGGCAGCTCATGGGCAACGCCGATCCCCAAGCGTTGCAGCAGCGGGCGAGGGCCGATCCCGGAACGTTGCAGGATGCTCGGTGAGCCGACGGAACCGGCGCACAGCACGATTTCCTTGCGCGCCTTGAAGGTTTTCGCCTGACCCTGCCAACGCGCACTGACCGCTGACGCACGGCCGTTTTCCAGCAGCACGCGGTCGACTTCGACATCGGTCAGAACGGTGAGATTGGGGCGGTTGCGGATCGGTTTGAGAAACGCCTTGGCCGCGTTCCAGCGAATCCCGGCCTTCTGGTTGACCTGGAAGTAGCCGCAGCCTTCGTTGTCACCCTGGTTGAAGTCATCGATGCTGGCGATGCCGCTTTGCTCGGCGGCGCTGCGGAAGGCATCGAGAATCGGCCACGACAGCCGCTGACGTTCGATCCGCCATTCACCGGCAGCACCGTGGAATTCCGAGTCGCCGGCAAAGTGGTTTTCGCTTTTTTTGAACAATGGCAGGACGTCTTGCCAGCTCCAGCCGGGATTGCCCTGGGCCTCCCAGCCGTCATAGTCGCCGGCCTGGCCGCGCATGTAGATCATGCCATTGATCGAGGAGCAGCCGCCGAGCACCTTGCCACGCGGATAACTCAGGGCGCGACCTTGCAGGCCGGGTTGCGCTTCGGTCTTGAAGCACCAGTCGGTGCGCGGGTTGCCGATGCAGAACAGGTAACCCACGGGGATGTGAATCCACGCATAGTTGTCGCGGCCGCCGGCTTCGAGCAGCAACACCCGATTCTGCGGGTCGGCCGACAACCGATTGGCCAGCAAACAACCGGCCGGGCCGGCACCGACCACGATGTAGTCGTATTCATCCAGGGAAGTCTGCATCCGTGACCTCATGTTGTTGTTCTTGTTGTCGGTCATCCTAGTTGTTAGCTTTCGTCAAAAGAATGTTAGTTTTTGCGCAGCCGCTGTGCGTTTTTAAACAGCCCCACCTCAAGGACGGTTCATGTTCGACTGGAATGACCTGCGGTTTTTTCTCGAGTTGCAGCGCAGCGGGCGTTTGCTCACCGCTGCCCGCCGTTTGAACACCACCCACGCCACCGTGGCCCGGCACATCGAGGCCATCGAAAAGAGCCTCGGTACTGCGCTGTTTGTTCAGCACGCCCAGGGTTATGAGCTGACCCCGGCCGGTGAAGCGTTGCTCAAGCACGCCGAAGCGATGGAAAACGTCGCGTTGCTGGCTCAGGAAGAAATCACTCAGTCGAGTGCACCGTTAGGCAAGATCCGCGTTGGCGTAACCGAAGGGTTGGGCATCATGTTCCTCGCCAGCCGCATGAACGGCCTGTTTGAACGCTATCCGGGATTGGAAGTGGAACTGGTGGCGGTGCCGCGCTTTGTCAGCATTCTCAATCGCGAGGCCGAGATCAGCATCCACCTCGAACGCCCGGCGGCCGACATGCTGGTCACGCGCAAACTGACTGACTATCGATTGGCGCTGTACGCCAGCCAGGAGTATCTCGACCGTTCGCCACCGCTGCGCAGCCGCGAAGACCTCGCTCGTCATGCGTGGATTGGCTATGTCGATGACTTGCTGTTTAGCCAGGAACTGATGTTCCTCAACAGCTTCTGCCGCAATCCGCAGGTGGTCTTTCACAGCACCAGCGTCATCGCCCAGCAACAGGCTGCGCGCTCAGGACTGGGGATCGCCGTGCTGCCGTGCTACATGGCCAGCGCCGATCCCGGCCTGGTGCCGTTGCTGCCGGATGAGAGTATTCAGCGCAGCTACTGGATCAGCACGCGGCGTGAGCTGCACAAATCCGTGCGGTTGCGGGTGTTGTGGGATTACGTGGTGGGGTTGTGTGAGGCCGAGCAGGCGTTGTTGCTGGGATAAGGTTTGTCGTCCAGTCTATTGAATGACGACAAGGAGCGTTATCCGACACTCCGTCGCGATAAAGGGAGCTTGCAGCATGACCGAAGATACAAAAGTGAAAGGCCCGGCGTCGTACTTCCCGTCAATCGAGAAAAAGTACGGGCAGCCAATCAGTCACTGGCTGGATCTGCTGGGAACAGTGAGCGCAAAGAAGCATATGGAAATGGTGGCGTGGCTGAAGACTGAACACGGTATGGGGCATGGGCATGCGAATGCGTTGGTTGCGCATTATTTAGCGAGCGCTAAAACGTGAGGCACCTGTAAGTGCTCCTACAGGGGGGCGTGTTTCAGGCGAGGATTTCGAATGAGGTGCTGGCCAGGCGCTCTCCATTCACCAGCACGTGCACGGCGTGTTTGCCCACGTAGTGTTTGCGGGTGGTGAGTTCCTTGATCTGCTGGCTACGGGCAATGGTCTCGGTAGCTTTACCGGAAAGCGTCAGCGCCTTGAGCTTGAACACCTTCGCCGAGGTGCTGCCGTTGGCTTTGACGTAATCGATCGCGTAGTCGATCACCAGTCGCTGACTGTCCTGGACCGTGGATTTCACGGCGAAGGACAGGGTGATTTTTTCACCCAGACGAATCACCGCCGGTTGCACCTTCACATCGATGATCTCGACCTCAGGCTTGCCGCCCGCGCCAATGATCGCCAGCGCGCGTTGGTTGCCCTGTTTGATCAGGCTGCGCAGGGCGTGTTTGGCGATCCATGCGGTGTGTTTGTTGTCCCGCGACCAGCCTTCAATCAGGTCCAGCACCCATTCGGGATGATCCTTGGTGATGTCGTTGAGGTGGTTGGCCACGGACTTGCGCACGTAAAGACTGTTGTCGGCCTTGAGGTTGTCGAGGATCGCCGCCGCCAATGTTGGGTCAGCCTGGATCTGTTCCAGTCGGAACGACCATGGCAGGCGCGGTCGGCTGCCTTCGCTGGCCAGGCGGCGGACATGCTCGTTTTCGTCCAGGGACCACTCGTGCAAGACCGCCAGTGAGCGTTCGATGTCGCTGCGCAGGAAATGGCGGATCGCGAATTCCGAGGAGCCGAAGGTGGTGAAGTATTTCAGCGCGTCCATGGACTGCTCGAAGGCATGTCCGCCGTAGGTCGCGACGTAATGCGGCAGTGAGATGCTGACGAAACCGCTGTTCAGCCGCGGAGCGAGGGCGCGCAGCACCTCGAGCGTCTCTTCGTAACTCAACGGCAGCACCGCGTGCAGGCATTCGCTGACCCGGGCCATGCGCTGCATGATCGATAACTCGGCAAGCCCGTCGTTGGCCAGTTTCAGGAAGGCCTTGGCGTTGAACGCTGGGTAGACGGCGGTCATCTCGGTGGCGATGTGTTTGAGGCGGTCGGCGTTGAAGATTTCTTTCAGGGCGGGAGCGGGTTGGTCAGCCATAGTAGGTTCCTATTCCTAAATCGATCGTTAGAGGCTCAAACCTTGTCCGATTGCTCTGCCAACTGATCCGACTCAAACAACCTCGCCAGTTCCACCCGGGCTTCCTGCGCCGTCTGCAATACCTTCGCCGCATCGTCATAAATCGCATGCTGGGCTTCCAGCACCTGCTCGTCGTGATGCTTGAAGCGCTTGATTCGCGCATCGGCCTGGGCTTGGGTCAAACCCAGGCCAACCAGCGTGCGCCGGCTCATTTCCAGACTCGAATAATAGGTTTCCCGAATGGCCTCGGCGCCAAGGTCCACCAACCGGTGCACATGCTGACGGTTACGCGCCCGGGCGATGATTTTGATGTGCGGGTAGAGTTTGTGCACCAACTCGGCGGTCTTGATGTTGGTGTCCGGGTCGTCGGTGGCGATGACAAAGTATTCCGCCTGCTCGACCTTGGCCGCACTGAGGATCTCCGGGCGCATCGGGTCGCCGTAGAACACCGGCACACCGCCGAAGCTGCGCGACAGTTCGATGGTTTCCACCGAGGTGTCGAGGGCGACGAACTTGATGTTCTGCGCGCGCAAAATCCGCGCAACAATCTGCCCCATACGGCCCATGCCAGCGATCACCACGCGTGGCGTGTCGGTATCGATCTCGCGGAATTTCTCCGGCACCACCACCGGTTGAACCCTGGGGCTGACCAGTCGCGCGCACAACAGCAACAGCAGCGGCGTCACCGCCATGGACAACGTGATGGTCAGCACCAGCAAGTCGTACAGGCGCGGCTCGAACAGTCCCTGGTCGCGGCCGATCTTGAACACCACAAACGCAAATTCACCACCGGCCGCCAGCACGATGCCGAGGCGAATCGCACTGACCTTGCCCAAGCCACCGGCCAACCGACCGACGACAAACAGCAGCGGCAATTTGATTGCGATCAGCAACAGGGTCAGGCCCAGCACCGTGATCGGCGCGCTCAGGAGAAGACTCAGGTTGGCGCCCATGCCGACGCTGATGAAAAACAGCCCCAGCAGCAATCCCTTGAACGGCTCGATTTGCGCTTCCAGTTCGTGGCGGTATTCGGAGTCCGCCAGCAGCAATCCGGCGAGGAACGCTCCCAGTGCCATGGACACGCCGACCAGGTCCATCAACCACGCCGTGCCGATCACCACCAGCAACGCAGTGGCGGTCGAGACTTCCGGCAAACCGGTCTTGGCCACCACCCGGAACACTGGGCGCAGCAGGTACCGCCCACCGATCACCACCACCGCGATGCTGCCCAGCACGCGCAAGCCGTGATTGAGGCCTTCGCCAGCGCTGCTGGTGTGATCACCGCCCGCCAGCAACGGCACCATGGCGATCAACGGGATGGCGGCGATGTCCTGGAACAGCAGAATCGCGAATGCCAAGCGCCCGTGGGGGCTGGTCAGTTCCTTGCGCTCGGCCAGGCTTTGCAAACCGAACGCCGTGGACGACAGCGCCAGGCCCAAGCCCAGCACGATCGCGCTGTTCAACGGTTGGCCGAACACGAACAACGCCAGCACACCAATCACCGAGCCCGTCAGCAGCACTTGCGCCAGGCCAACGCCGAACACCGATCTGCGCATCACCCACAAACGTCGCGGCGACAGTTCAAGACCAATGATGAACAGCAGCAACACCACCCCGAGTTCGGAAATGTGGCTGACGCTTTGCGGATTGCCAATCAAGCCCAGCACCGATGGCCCGATGATCACGCCGGCAAACAGATAACCCAGCACCGCCCCCAGTTGCAGGCGCTTGGCCAAGGGAACGGTGAGCACCGCCGCGAACAGAAACACGACAGCGGCTTGCAACAGGTTGCCTTCATGGGGCATGACAAAAACTCCATTAACTCGGTACGGCGGGGGTGACAAGGATAAAGGCTGGCGCTTGATGCGTCAGCCATGAACATACAACGATGTTGCCTGATGCACCGCCTTCGCGAGCAAGCCCGCTCCCACAGTGGATCTCCAGCGAGCATGGAATTCGTGGGCGACGCTGATCAAATGTGGGAGCGGGCTTGCTCGCGAAAGCGGTGGATCAGGAGAAATAGATTTCGTTACATGTTGCATCAATTGGTTACATTTATAGGATAGGCTGATCAATCTGTCCCGTTCCCGAGTACGCACCATGGCCATCAACTTCGACCTTAACGACTTGCAAGCCTTCCGCGCCGTGGTGGAGCAGGGCAGCTTTCGCAAGGCGGCCGACGCGGTGCGGATCTCCCAGCCAGCCCTGAGCCGGCGCATCGAAAAGCTCGAAGACGCCCTCGGTGTGAGGTTGTTCGAGCGCACCACACGCAAGGTCAGCCTGACCCAGGCCGGACGCGGTTTTATGCCGAGCGTCGAGCGTCTGTTGGACGACCTGGACGTGGCGTTATTGGGCATCAGCGAAGTCGCCTCGACCCGCCTCGGTCATGTCACCGTCGCCTGCGTGCCTTCAGCGGCGTACTACTTCATGCCGCGAGTGATTGCGCACTACCACCGGCAGTTTCCACGGATCAAGGTCAAGGTCCTCGATTCCAGCGCCCATGAGGTGCTGAGCGCGGTGGTCAACGGCGAGGCGGATTTCGGCCTGAGTTTCATGGGCACCCTGGAGGCGGAAGTGGAGTTCGAGCCGCTGGTACAGGAAGGTTATGTGGTGGCGTGCCGGCGCGATCATCCGTTGGCCGGGCGCAGCAGCGTGACGTGGGATGAGTTTTATCAGCAGGACTATATCTCGCTGGACAAGACGTCCGGCAATCGCTTTCTGCTGGATCAGGCGCTCACGGGCATCGTGCCGCAGCGATCGAGCATCTGCGAAACCCGGCATGTGACGACGATGATTGGTTTGGTCGAAGCGGGGTTGGGCGTGGCAGCGGTGCCGTTGATGGCGATGCCGGCGGCGGATCACCCGATCCTGACGCGGGTGCCGCTGACCGATCCGCAGGTGATGCGCAGTGTCGGTTTGATCAAGCGCCGGGGTCGTACCTTGACCCCGGCAGCACTGGAACTGGAACGGCTGGTGGTGGAAATGAAAGTCCAGGTCAGTGACTGACTGAGTCCAGCCCGGTGGCTTTCACATCCGGCTGAACGGCGGAGGAGGCCAGGTAGTCCAGCAATGCCTTGGCCTCGGCCGGGTGTTGCGCACCGACCGGAATGCCGGCGGCGAAACGCGTGACCGACTGCACCGACTCTGGAATCTTCGCCACAAAACTCACGCCCGGCACCGGCAGCAACTCGCTGACCTGTTGGAAGCCCAGTTGATAGTCACCGGTGGCAACCACTGAGCCCACCGGGATTTTCGCAACCATCGTCGACTTGGGTTTGAGCTGGTCTTCGATGCCCAGCCGTTTGAACAATTGTTCCTCGATGTACACGCCACTGGCGCTGTCGGAATAGGCCACGGACTTCGCGTCGAGCAAGGTCTTTTTCAGGCCGTCGACAGAGCTGATGTCCGGCTTCGGCGCGCCTTCGCGCACCACCAGACCGATCCGCGAGTCAGCCAGCTCGACCCGTGAGGCGGGATCGACTTTGCCTTGCTTGATCAGGTCATCGAGGGCGTAGCCGACCATGATCACCACATCGGCCTTTTCACCGCGAGCCAGGCGATTGGGGATCGCTTCCGGCGCCTTGCCCATCGAAGGGCCGAGGGCGGTGTCCAGTGTGTTACCCGTGGAGGCGGCGAATTTCGGGCCGAGGACTTTGTAGGCGGCGGTGAAACCGCCGGAGGTCATCACGCGAATCTCTTCGGCCTGGGCGACGGTGCTCAGAGCCAGACTGGCCAGCAAAGTCAGGGCAGCAAAATTGAATAGTTTCTTCATGGTCATGTGCGCTCAAAGGGTTCAGGACATCGACGGCTGCAAGCGACCGGTCGAACGGCGATAGAGATACAGCGTCGCGCACAGGGCACAGAGCGCGGCAAAACTCATCCAGTAGCCGGGCGCAGCCTTGTCGCCGGTGTACTGGATCAGGAAGGTCGATATCGCCGGTGTGAAACCACCGAACACCGCCGTGGCCAGGCTATAAGCCAGGGAGAAACCGGCAACCCGAACTTCCACCGGCATGATTTCCGTCAGCGCGGCAATCATCGCGCCGTTGTACAACCCGTAAATGAACGACAACCACAGCAGCACCAACAGCATGTTGATGAAACTCGGCGCCTGCACCAGATACGTCAGCGCCGGATATGCCGTGGCCAATGTCAGCAGGGCCATGGCGATCAGCACCGGGCGACGGCCGATGCGGTCCGACAGTGCACCGCCAATCGGCAGCCAGAAGAAGTTCGAAACGCCCACCAGCAAGGTCACCAGCAGCGCATCAGAAGTACTCAGGTGCAGCACGGTTTTGCCGAAGGTCGGTGCGTACACGGTGATCAGGTAAAACGCGGTGGTGGTCAGGGCGACCATCATCATTCCGGCGAACACGATCACCCAGTTTTGCGCCAACGTGCGGAACACATCGCCCATGCTCGGGCGGTGTTTACGGGCGGCGAACGCTTCGGTTTCCTCAAGGTTGCGGCGCAGGAAAAAAATGAACGGCACGATCATGCAACCGACGAAAAACGGAATCCGCCAGCCCCAGTCGGCAATCATCGCCGGCGCCATCCATTGGTTCAGGCCATAGCCCAACGCCGCAGCGACAATGATCGCCACTTGCTGGCTGGCCGACTGCCAACTGGTGAAGAAGCCTTTGTTGCCGGGCGTGGCGATCTCCGAGAGGTACACCGAGACGCCACCCATTTCTGCGCCGGCCGAGAAGCCTTGCAGCAAACGGCCGATCAACACGATGGCCGGGGCGAACAGCCCGATGGTTTCATAGCCGGGCACCAGCACAATCAAAATCGTGCCGCTGGCCATGATCGACAGGGTGACGATCAACCCTTTGCGCCGGCCCACATCATCGATGTAGGCACCCAGCACCACGGCGCCCAACGGTCGCATCAGAAAGCCGGCGCCGAACACCGCGAAGGTCATCATCAGCGAGGCGAACTCGCTGCTGGCCGGGAAGAACACGGCAGCAATCTGCGTGGCGTAAAAGCCGAAAAGGAAGAAGTCGAATTGTTCGAGGAAGTTGCCCGAGGTGACCCGGAAAATCGCACTGGCCCGGGAGCGACCGGAAGTCGCGGGCCGTTGGGTTGATGCTGTCATAGACGTGTACTCCACCGCTTTTATGACGTGCACCGCCTGGACGCGGCGCACGGTTCTTATTGGGGCGGATAGTGGAGCAGGGTGATCGATATGTTAATTGCATTGTTGGCATGCATTAATGCGTGAAGCGGATCAATGTGGCCCGTAAGGAATGATTCGCTGTATATGCAGTCGGAGTTCTGGTAGCGCGACATCACAGGAGGATCTCCCCATGAACAGCAAATCCCTCATCGCCGCCTTGGCCATTGCTGCCGGCGTTGCCGGTATCAGTCCCATTGTTCAAGCGGATGACTCACCGCAAAAAACCGTCCAGCCGGGGGTTAACAACTCCCGCCGACTGGTGATGGGTGATCGTGCCCCCGACGTTTACCAGCGCAGCGAAAAAGCCTTGGTCAACTGGAAGCAAAAAGGCCTGAAAGCGCCGAAGGCTCAGGCGCAGTGGGTGCAGATCAACGACAAGTACATGATGGTGATGATCACCAACGGGACGATTATTGATATCACGCCAGTGGAGCGTTAGGCCGCAAGCAACATTTAGCCATTGAAGGCTGATTGAAATCGCCTGCGGTTCCGGTAAAGCTCGCCGGCGATTTCATTGACTGGATGTCAGGAGTGGCTCGTTGGAAAAGAAACCCCTTTACCGCAAGGTCAATACCCGTACTTGGGGTGTCCGGCGTAACGAAATCACGGGGCATTACCGGCATCAGCGTAATACCAAGACTGAAATCCAAAACGTTGAGCTTCGGGGTTCGATGCATGGAACTCGTCGGCACGGGTTCGATTACACGCCGTTGTTCCGGTTTTTGCTGTCCCGCGTCGGTGGGCGGTGGGATGAAGTGTTCAGCGAAGCGGTGGCTCGCCTCGATCGGCCTGAACCGGTGTTCTGGATGGTGGCTCTGCATGAAAACGAAAGGCAGGAGCAGGTGCGTTTGGGGGAGTCGAGCTACTTCAGTGGCTTGTATGTCGATGATCAAGGGTGTCTGCGGATCGTCAATCCCGAGCTGACGGCCGAGCGCATGACGCCTAACTGTTATTGCTGTACCCACACCTTCAATGGTGTTCCTTTTGGTCAGCGCAAGCACTGAACGGGTCATTCGACCCGGCTAGGGCTCAAAATTTGTTCACCCAACCGATACTGATTATTCCCACTGCGCTTCGCCTCATACATCGCCAGATCCGCAATGTGAATCAACCGGTCCATGCTCGGCGCATGGTCCGGGAACACCGCGACCCCCAGGCTGGTGCCGATGTGGCGTTGATCATTGCCGATGGTCACCGGTGGCGACAGTTCGACGAATATTTTCTGGCAGATGCTGCGCGCTTCGTCTTGCAGGCTGTTGCCTTGGGGCAGGCCTTGAAGGATGACCACAAATTCGTCGCCACCGATCCGGGCGACGGTATCGGTTGAACGCAGGATTTTCTTCAGGCGGGTGGCGGTGGTGATCAGTACCCGGTCGCCGGCGGCATGGCCGTAATGGTCATTGATTGCCTTGAAACCGTTGAGGTCGACAAACACCAGCGCAACCCTCGTGGCGCTGATGCGCGCCTGTTCCAGCGCTTCGGACAGACGCTCCTCGAGCACCAGACGATTGGGCAGACCAGTCAGCGGGTCGAAGTGAGCCAGGTGTTGCAGGTAGCTGGCCGAGGCTTTTTCCTCGGTGATATCGCGTACCACGCCCATCATCTTGATCGTTGCATCGTGGACGTTCTTGACCACATTGCCGGTTTCCCGAAGCCAGCGGATCGTGCCGTCGGGCCAGACCACCCGGTATTCCTCGTCATGGTTGTCGCCGGTTTCCAGGCAGCGCAATTCCCCGGCCCGGACCTTGGCCCGATCGTCGGGGTGAACACATGAGCAAAACAGGGCGTAGGAGGGCGTTACTTCGTCGATCTTGAAGCCAAACATGCCGTAGATCGCGTCCGACCAGTAGAGCTTGTCGGTGTCGACATCCCAGTCCCACGTACCGATGCGGGCGAAGTACTGGCTGCGCTTGAAGCGTTCGACGTCGCCGTCCTGGCGGATGTTTTGTCCGTCAGTCAGGCTGGTGATCAGCGCGCGATACTCGGCCAGCTGCTTTTGCAGCGAGCGCTCGCGACAGATCAACGTGATGATCAGGGCAAGCATCACTGAGCCGATGATTGCGCTGGTCCAGACCAGATTCATTCAGGTGTTGCCATCATGGCGTGTTGATCCGTACGGGTAGGTGTTGCATATGTTAGTTCACGGCCACTGCGGGAAACAGGTTTAAACCCCTTGCCAGGCGATCGGAATGGTTGCCAATCGACCGCAAATCTGGGAAAACGGCGCCCATTAAGCCTTTCGGGCAAACGAACACACGAGTGCATGCAATGAATGACGAGCTTCAGGTAATCGACATCCAGGTGGGCGACGGCAAAGCCGCTATTAAAGGCGCGCTGATCACCACTCAGTACCGTGGCTGGCTGGAAGACGGCACCGAGTTCGACTCTTCCTACAGCCGTGGTAAACCTTTCCAGTGCGTGATTGGCACAGGTCGGGTGATCAAGGGTTGGGATCAGGGGATTATGGGGATGCAGGTTGGTGGCAAGCGCAAGTTGCTGGTGCCGGCGCATCTGGCCTACGGTGAACGGACCATGGGCAAGATCACGCCGAACTCGAACCTGATTTTCGAGATTGAATTGCTGGAAGTGCTGACGCGTGATGATTGATTTGTTGGGTATGGGCTGAAATGGCGAACCCCGCCATCTCTGTTAGAAGAAATGGTGGGGTTTGTATGTGTTGGGAGGGTGATTTCTGGTTTTGATTTAGCGAGTCAGGTGAACATTTCAATATCGTCGAGCGTGTCAGCAACTGTGGCTTCAAGTGCAGGAAATTTTCCTTTTACGGAATCAAGGGCGGGCATCACGACTTGCATTTCAAGCTCACCGAATCTGCGGGCTACATGGCCGAGTGCGGTGATTGCTGCCGCAGCCACCGACTGAGTGCCACTCTCGAGATGTTTCAGGCAAATGGTTTGAGCCCAGGCACTGTCTTGCTCATTTAATCCGATGGAAATCAGCGCGGTGACAATGTTTTTTTCTAAGCCGCTATCAAAGAGACTGACTGCTTCGTCATGGCTAATCGACGGATCGTGGTAGATAAGACTCACTGTTTAGCTCCCAGGATGTTTCCCTTGGTGTCGGCTTTTTTTGCCTTGATCAATACATTTTTCATATCTTGATGGAGTTTATTCCATGCTCTGACATGTCCGTGGTAGTCGTCCACTCCCGTATGATCAAAGACGACAAACTCGTTGGTTTTGGGATCAATACCAACCCTGCGTTCCGATGTAGGTTTTACCTGTACCGAATTATCCAAAGCTTCCTGGCCATTCTCGGGACCCTTACTTTTAACTGGTGTATCCGTCTTTCCATGGTATCTGGCAGCATGAAATCGCAGGGAAAAGACAATGTAAAGAGGCTTGATGCCGGAATCAGCCGGAAAAACAAGGATGAAGTCCTTGTACTCAGGCGGGTAGATTGGGTTAACAATGATGCTGTCAGCCGCTGGTGTAGGCGGATAAATCCAGATTTGCGGAGCTTGTGGAGCTCCTTCTAGCGGCGGGACTCCCGAAGTGCTCGACGGATCTACGGCTGGTGTCCATATCAGCGCCCGTTACCAAAGTCAGCTACTTGCTGAGAGCCTTGAGCTACAAACTGCACGACAGGAATCATTTCCCAGTCGCTGCGCTTTTGAGTGTTGTATCCGTATGCCTTCAAGGTGCCATTGGCCTGGTGTTCAATATGCAGGCGAACTCGGGTCCGACCTTCTTTGATTGATTTGAGCTGTTCTTCCGAATACAGGGAACTGTCCCCGAGCGTCGATGGCCAGAGCAACGCAACGACTCCCGCCAAAGCGCCAGCAACAACACCAGCCGTCACTACCCCCGCACCGCTTGCAGCCGCCCCAGAGCCAGCAGCTCCTACGCCACCCAAAATTAGTGTTCCGAATGAGCGAGGTAATGCGCTACCACTGATTTTTTTGAGAGGTATGTTTCCTGCTTCATCCCTTTCACGGCCACCTAAAAGCGAGAACTTTCCGTAGTCGGCCAATTTCTCGACCGGGACAAACCCGGCTGGGTTGTCGTGATTGATTACGCCGTCCGGGAGGTTGCAGCTTTTGGCGAACACGCACCCGCTGGAGCCCGGAGGGTCATTTTGTTGAGGTTGTCTGACGAAACGGTCTTCATATGCCTGTTGTCGGGCCAACATGTCGTCATATGTTTTTTGTCTGGCGTCCCGCTCAGCCAGTTCGGTGGCGTTCATGTAGCGGCTGGTGACGTGGTGCCCGTCGCCTGACGGTGGGTTTTGAATCCTGGGTATGCCTGTTTTGCGAGCCATGAGCGTCCTTGTTTCATCTTTTGAAAACGATGCGGACGCTATATCAAAGGACATTTGATAGATGTAGGACGGGTCTGAAACTCTATGAATTGCTGGAAGTGCTGACGCGCGATGATTAACCGCTAGGACTGAAACGTTTCCCGGTAGGCATAGAGACCCGGTGTTCCACCGGTCATCACGAACAGCACATTGTCCCCAGAACGGTAGCGTCCTTGCCTGAGATCGGCCAACAGGCCAGCGAACGCTTTGCCGGAGTACACCGGGTCGATCAACAAGCCTTCGGCCCGAGCCATCAGGCGCACGGCTTCCTGCATGGCGGACGTCGGCAGACCGTAACCGTCGCCCAACTGACTGCCATCAATAGCGATCTCTTCAGCCTGCACAATGGCGCTACTGCCCAACAGCGACAGTGCGTCCTGGGTCAATTGCCGGGTTCTGGCCGCTGACGTGTCTCGATCGGACAAAACCGAGTACGACTTGACGATCGAGGTACCTCGGCCCAGCAACTGGAAGCCCGCCGCGAGCCCAGCGTGGGTGCCTGCGCTGCCGTTGGGCACCACGACTTGATTGAAGGCGAGGCCGAGTTCCGTCTCCTGCTGCGCGATCTCTGCCGCGCAGCGTGCATAACCGAGACTGCCAAGGGGCGTTGAGCCACCGGTGGGAATCACCAGCACGTTGTGTCCCGAATCCCGAAGTTGTGTGGCCCGTGTTTCGGCCACGGCGAGTGAGTCGCTGCCCCCGGCAAGCACCTGTAGGTTTGCGCCAAACAATTGGTCGAGCAGAACGTTGCCGTTGAGTTCGTAATCCACATCGGTTTTGGGTACCGCGCGGGTCAGGATCAGTTCGCAGGCAAGGCCCAGTCGCGCACACACCGCGGCGGTCAGGCGCGCGTGGTTGGACTGAATGCCGCCCACGGTGATCACCGTGTCGACTCCGGCCGCCAGCGCTGCGCCGATATGGAATTCGAGTTTGCGCAGTTTGTTACCGCCACCGCCAATCAGCATATGATCGTCGCGCTTGAGAAACAGGCCGATTCCCTGCGACTTCAAGCCCAGCAGCTGTTCGAGGCGTTCGGCGCGCTGAATGGGCGTGGGGCCTTGCAGAAGGTCTGCCCGCGCAAAAGAACTCAGTGACGTGTCCAGTAGGGTTTGCATCAATGGAGCCTCGTTGTTCACTTTAATTAAGTGACTCTAGGGAGAAAGCCCTTCGTGATAAACGCATCGCCGGTTATTACTCCTTTAACCTGATGTACTTAATCAAGCGTTCCGTTTCCTCCCTTCACAAGGCATGGTCATGAGCAAACTCAGGCAAATGGAAGTTTTCGTCGCCGTGGTCGAGGCGGGCAGCTTTGCCGATGCGGCCAGTGACATCGGGATGTCGGCGGTCATGGTTGGACGGCATATCCAGAGCCTGGAGAAAACTCTCAACACCCAGCTCATTCAACGCACCACCCGACGGCAATCCATCACCGGGGAAGGGCGGTTGTTTTATGAAGAAGCCAAGCGGGCACTGGAGCAGGTGAAGTACGCGTTCAGCCGGGTGGAGGCGTCGAGCCCGGAGCCCAGCGGACTGTTGCGAATCACCGCGCCGATGACCCTCGGCGTGGCATTGGTCGGTCCTCTGGTGTCCGAGTTCATGCAGTGTTATCCGCAGATCCAGGTCGAGCTGATTCTGAGCAACGAAGTGGTGGACCTGTACGAGACGTCATTCGATCTGGCGTTCAGGATCTCCGAACTGATCGGCGTGAACCTGCTGGCCAAGCCATTGCCACCGTATCGAATGGTGATCTGCGCATCGCCCCGGTACCTGGAAAAATGGCAGGAGCCCCAATCCCCCGAAGACCTGCACCGACACAGAATTCTCACCCACACGTCCTGGAACAATCGGTTTGCATGGCCTTTGAAAAACGGCGCCAGCGAGGTTCCCTGGCCTGAAGGGGCGGTGCTGAAAAGCAATGACGGTCAAGTGCTGTTGCAGGCGGCGGTGGCCGGAGAAGGGATTTTGATGCAGCCCGATTTCCTGGTGTCGGCCGCGCTGGCCAAAGGCGAACTCGTGCGGATCCTCGACGCCTATGCTCCGCCGCCCAAGCCGGTGCAGATGGTTTATCCACGCTCGCGCAAATCACTGCCCAAGCTGAAAGCCTTTATCGATTTTGTTGCGGCGCGTCTGGCGTGACCGTTGCGGATTCGGATTTTTAAGCAGGGTTTCGATAGGCCCTCGCTGATTGTCGTCTTGCCAGTTCTATCGGGATCGGTGACTATGCGCGCCATATAGGGGTAGGGGGTATAGGTATGGCGCACATCCACGAACACAAAGATGACTTGCTCAACCGGGTTCGGCGCATTTCAGGTCAGGTCCAGGCCATAGAGCGGGCGCTTGAGTCCGACACCGATTGCGCCAAGACCTTGCATTTGGTCGCGGCTGTCCGCGGTGCGGTTAACGGTTTGATGGATCAGTTCATCGACGCCCACGCTCGTGAACACGTCGCCCGTCCTGGCCTCAGCGACGAAGAGCGCGCCGAAGGCCTGGAAGAGTTGCTGCAAGCCATCCGTCGTTACTCGAAATAGAGATCCGGACACATGACACAAACGCCGCAAGCTTCGAGTTTTTCTCACGATCACATGTTTCTCGCCGCCTCCCATGATGAAAACGCTCGCCGCACGTTGTGGGTGGTGGCGCTGACCTTCGCCATGATGATTGGCGAGATTACTGCCGGTTACATCACCGGCTCCATGGCACTGCTGGCCGATGGTTTTCACATGGCGACCCATGCCGGTGCCTTGGGCATTGCCGCGGCGGCGTACGGTTTTGCCCGACGCAATGTCAACAACGCCCGTTACAGTTTCGGTACCGGCAAGGTCGGTGATCTGGCCGGTTTTGCCTCGGCCATGGTGCTGGGGCTGGTGTCGCTCGGTATCGCCGGTGAATCCATCTTGCGACTGTTTCAGCCGACCACCGTGGCTTTTACGGAGGCGACGATAATTGCGGTGGTGGGGCTTGCGGTAAACATCGTCAGTGCGTTTTTGCTGGCGGGTAATCATGGGCATCACGGCCATGATCACGGCCACGGTCATCATCACCATCACGACAACAACCTGCGCTCAGCTTATGTCCATGTGCTCGCCGACGCCTTGACTTCGGTGCTGGCCATCGCCGCCTTGCTGGCCGGCCGTTACCTTGGTTGGGTCTGGCTGGACCCGGTGATGGGCATCGTCGGCGCCATAGTCATCGCCAAGTGGGCCTATGGTCTGATGCGCACCAGTGCTGCGGTGCTGCTCGACACCACCGATGAGCACGTGGCCGCTGAAATTCGTGAACTGCTGGAGTCATCAGGTGACGTGCACATCAGCGACCTTCACGTCTGGCAGGTCGGGCCTGAGGCGCGGGCAGCGATTGTCAGCGTAGTGGCGGCAGCGGGAGTGAGTGCCGACAACGTTCGCGAACGTCTGGCGCCGGTTCATGAGTTGTCTCACCTGACCGTCGAGTATCGCAACGCTTGATGCCTCCTCAGGGGCAGTCGCTGAATAGCGGGATGCGGCCGTTGAGGGAAGGGCGGTAGTGCCAGGCCAATCGGTCCAGTGAGGGTTTCATTGCCAAAATCTGATGCAGCGTTGCACTGGCTATCCCCAGCGCCAATCTCTGCCCCGGACATTGATGCCGCCCCGCACCAAAGGTGAAGCTGCGCCGGTCTGGACGATCCAGAAGAAAGACGTCGGGACGGTCATTGAGCAGTGGATCGCGATTGGCCGAGGCCAGTAGCACCAGAATCACGTCGCCGGGGTTCAGGCTTACCCCGTCGATTTCACAAGGCGCAACGACAAACCGGCGGGTGTTCTGTACCGATGGATCGAAGCGCTGAACTTCAGCGATCAAGTCGTCCACGGGTGTCGATTCGCTGTGTAGCGACGGGGTTCGAATCAACGCCAACAGCGTATTGCCGATCAGCCCGGCGGTGGCTTCATAGGTCTGGGAGAACAACCCGATCAGGTTGGCGATCAACGTTTCCGAGTCGCCAGAGGTTGCCGCGAAGCGCTGGCGGATCCCAGCGAGCAGGGCGCTCTGATTGTTCGGGTCATCCAGCAACTCAACGAAATAGCCGCTCAAGTGTTCCGCGGCAACGTGCGCTGCATCCCGTTGCGCCTGATCGCCAAGGGGCGACAGGCACGCGACGAAGTCCCCGGTCAGCTCGCTGATAGCCCGGCCCTGAGCCGGAGAGAACCCCAGCAATGCAGCCACCACGCATACCGGCCCGCGGAACATCGCCTTGTACAACCCATCGGCGCCCGGAGTGATCAGCCGAGCACCGACCAGCGCATTGACTTCATCGACATCGATCAACGCCAACCCTGGCTGAATTGCCGACCTTGGGCAACGCTGCCGTTCGCCCTCATTCATCCGCATCAACTGACCAAAAACTTTGCCGGCCATCCCGCCAACAATCGCCTTGGGCACCGGCTCGTTTGACGGTCGGACATGGCAGTCAGGGTGCGCCAGCACGGCCGCAACGGCTCGGGCGCTACTCGCCACCCACACGTTCAGTCCTTGGTGAAAAACCAGCCCGCCCTCCGCGCGCAGTTGTGCGTAATAGGGATAAGGATCGGCATGAGTCGCAGCGATGATCGGGTCCATGGGTCGCAGCCTTGTTCGTGGTTGGAAAAGTGTTGCTACTATCTCCAGTCCGAAAGGGCCTTGATTCGTCCGGGAGCGAAATATGAACGTAGAACAGCACGACATCGGCGTCTCTCAGGTGGCCGCCGCGATCGCGGAACCGGCCCGGACGAAAATCCTCTGTTCGCTGATGGACGGCCACGCCCGCACCAGCACCGAGCTGGCGGCGATTGCCGAGGTCAGCGCCTCCACCGCCAGCGCGCACCTGGCCAAACTCAAGGATTTGGCGCTGGTGCGGCTGCACGTGCAGGGCCGACATCGCTATTACAGCCTGACGGACAAGCGCGTCGCCCAAGCACTGGAAGCGCTGATGGTGATCGGCCAGAACGCCGCGCCGACCTTCAATTCGCGCACTCCGGATCGCCTGCAATTTGCCCGCACTTGCTACGACCACATGGCCGGCACGTTGGCGGTGCTGCTGCATGACCGGATGATCGACGCGGGGTGGCTGCTGGAAACCGATGAACAGGTTTATCAGCTCAGCGACAGCGGTGAGGCGTTGTTTGAAGGATTGGGTATCGAGGTCAAGGACCTGAGCACGCTGCGTCGCCGCTTCGCCTGCCCATGCCTGGACTGGAGCATGCGCCGGCCGCATCTGGGCGGTTCGTTGGGGGCGGCGTTGTTGCAAACGGCGATCAAGCGCAAATGGGTAACTCAGGACCTGGACAGTCGCGCGCTGGCGTTGACCGCGACGGGGCGAAAGGAACTCAGCAGCCGGTTTGCCGTTGAACTGCCGGTTCAGGTATCGACAACACAACCCGCTTCCACCGAGACCAGACGCCGAGCGATCGCCAGTTCTGCGCCTTAGCGACTGGCCGAGGCCATCAGCACGCCGAAACTGGCGAAGGTCACGCCAGAGACTTTCGCCGCCAGCCAGGACCCCTTCGGGCTGGATAACCAGCCTTTGGCAGCATTGGCGAGCAAGGCATAGCTGCCATGCACCAGGATCACCAGTACGCCGTAGGAGGCGACCAGCTTGAAAAACTGGCTGGAGAAGTGCGCCGAGGTGTCGATGAATTGCGGGAACACCGCCAGAAAGAAAAACACTGCCTTGGGATTCAAAAACTGGATCGAAGCCGCTTCAAGGAAGCGGTAGCCCGGGCTTGAGGGGCGCGTTTCAAGCAGCGTGTTGAAACCAGCCGAACGCCAGCTTTTGTAACCCAGGTACAACAAATAGGCGGCCCCTGCGTATTTCAACGCGGTAAAGGCGTTCGCGGAGGTGCTGAGGATCAGGCCGACACTGGTGGCGCTGATGGCGGCGACGATAAACGCTCCCGACGCGATCCCCAGAATGCCCGGCACGGCCCCCGTCCAGCCGTGGCGAGCTGCGTTGGACAGGGTCAGGAGCACGCCAGGACCGGGGCTCAAAATGGTCAGGGTGGCAAACAGTAGAAAAAGTCCGTAGCTGTTCATGTCTTGCTCCGTCAGGTGGCGCTGGCTGCGTGCGGGCAGATTGGCGTGGCGACGTGGGCGTGACAAACGCTTTAATTGCGGTGCATATGTGACTAAATTAGACGCATGACAAATCCACTACCGCCGCTTAATGCTGTTCGCGCCTTCGCCGTTGCTGCTCGCCATCAGAGTTTCAGCCTGGCGGCCGAAGAGCTGCATGTCAGTCACAGTGCCGTCAGTCGGCACATCAAATTGCTTGAGGAGCACCTGGGTGTGCTGCTGTTCGAGCGGCGTATCCGTCAATCGGTGCTGACGCCGGCCGGTCAGCGCTTTTATGAGCAGGTCAGTGCCGGGCTGGCGCAGATCGCCAACGCCGCGGCTGAACTCAAGCAGCACGCCTCGCTACCGACCGTGAAGATCAATGTCCGTCCGTCCTTTGCCATGCTTTGGCTAACGCCCAGGCTGGTGGATTTCATTGCGCAGCACCCGGACATCAAGCCGCAGGTGATCACCCAAACCCAGGCCCCCGATCATGCGCGCGACGGGTTCGACATCGTCATTCGCCGTGGTCGTGACGATTGGGCCCCGGCGATTGAGGCGCGAGCACTTTTCGAAGACGAACTGTTGCTGGTCGCGGCGCCATCGCTGATCGAGGGCCTGGCCCTTGAAGACCTCGCGTCCCTGAGCCAGCACACGTTGCTGACCGCCAAGGCGCGTCGCGAAGATTGGCACAACTGGGCACTGCATTTTGGTCAAGGCAAGTCAGCCACTCAGGTCACCCGGCAGTTTGATCACATGCACCTGGTGCTTGAGGCCGCCGTGGATGGACAGGGCATTGCCTTGTGCCCGACCTCTTTGCTGGGCACCCATCTCTCGAGCGGTCGGCTGATTTGCCCGTTGCCCGAGTTGCGGATGCCATTGCCGCGTTATTACTACGGTGTCGCGCCGGACGTGACGGTGCAGACACGGGTGTTTGTGGAGTGGTTGTTTGCCCGCATTGCTGAGGATGAGCACACACCAGCAGGTACTTGATGTTATCGAACACTTGCGTGGTGAAGCTGGCTTCACCACTTGGAGGGTGTTGTGTCAAACTACTTGCTGAATGGCCATGTGCTATGCACCTGAGAAATATGATATGAGAGTGTTTTTTTTAGGATGGAAAGCTCGATATGAGCAGATTATGATCGATGGTCTTGCTGAAAAGCATGATGTTCATAAATTCCACATCCCGGCTTACGCCAAAAGAATCAACCGTACTTTAAGATCACTTCAAAAAAAAATCCCGCTGAATATGTCAACGTCCTGGCTCGGGAAGTGGGTCAATGCGAGTAAATCCATAAGTGCTAAAGACATACTGATTTGTAATGAGGGGCAAGCTAAGCGCGGATTGAACCCTAGTGTTATCAGCACTTTCAAAGGCGTAAAGGTCCTTCTGATCAGAGATCTGGTGGATGCGGCCTTTGTAGATGAAATGAGGAAGCTTTTCGACAGAATCTACAGCTTCGACCCGGATCAGTGCCGTTCATTTGGTATCGACTACCTGGAACAGTTCTTTCCTTTCAATGCAGAAGCAGCAAGAAAGCTAAATACAAAAAGGCTGGAGCCTAGCCACCGTATCACTTGTTTTTTTCTTGGCAGGGATAAAGGTCGCGCTCACCTGATAGAAAGTATTGCTAATGATCTTGAGAGCTTGGGTTGTAGCATTAAATTTCAAATCGTGAAGGATGAGTCATCCATCTCACTATCGAAATATCATACTGATTCAGTATTGCCGTATGAGGAAAACCTTCAGAAAGTAATTGATGCTGACGTGCTAATAGAGATCAACCAACCAGGGCAATCTGGCCTCACGCTTCGAGCCTTAGAGGCTGCATTTTTTGACAAAAAACTAATTACTACTAACAAAGCCGTCAAGGAATTGTACTTTTATGATCCTAGTCGCTTCCATATTTTTGAAAAATTCGACAAGGAGGCTATTTCTCGGTTTTTAGCTTCACCCTCAAAGCCGATTGACGTGGAAGCCCTAAAAAAACATTGCCCAGAAACCATGCTTGAACGCATACGAGAACTGTAAGGTTCCAGCGGGTGCAATTAACGCAATAAAAAACCCACCCATCGCCAAAGCGATGGGTGGGCTATGTGCCGCTTGGGATCAGGTCCCGTCAAATCAAACCTTGACGATCCAGCCCGCTGGCGCTTCGATGTCGCCGGTCTGTACGCCCGTCAGCTCTTTGTAGAGCTTCTGGGTGACCGGGCCGACGTCGGTTTCGCTGTGGAACACGTGCAGTTTGTCGTTGTAGCTGATGCCGCCGATTGGGGTGATCACCGCAGCAGTACCGCAAGCGCCGGCTTCCTTGAAGTCGGACAGCTTGTCGATGAACACGTCGCCTTCGACCACTTCCAGACCCAGACGCGATTTTGCCAGCTCGATCAACGACAGACGGGTGATGCCCGGCAGGACCGACGGCGAGTTCGGGGTCACGAACTTGTTGTCGTGGGTGATCCCGAAGAAGTTGGCCGAACCGACTTCTTCGATTTTCGTGTGGGTCATCGGGTCCAGGTAGATGCAGTCGGCGAAGTGGGCTTTCTTGGCCTGGGAACCTGGCATCAGGCTGGCCGCGTAGTTACCACCGACCTTGGCTGCACCGGTGCCTTGTGGGGCGGCGCGGTCATAGCTGGAGATCAGGAAGTTGTGCGGGGTCAGGCCGCCCTTGAAGTAGGCACCGACCGGGATGGCGAAGATCGAGAAGATGAACTCGGGGGCGGTACGCACACCGATGTTGTCACCCACGCCGATCACGAACGGACGCAGGTACAGCGCGCCGCCGGTGCCGTAAGGCGGGATGAAACGCTCGTTGGCGCGGACCACTTCCTTGCACGCTTCGACGAACTGCTCGGTGGACACATGAGGCATCAGCAGGCGCGCGCAGCTGCGTTGCATGCGTGCGGCGTTCTGATCCGGGCGGAACAGATTGATCGAACCGTCCTTGCAACGATAGGCCTTCAGGCCCTCGAAGCATTGCTGGCCATAGTGAAGGGCAGTAGAGCCTTCGCTGATGTGCAGCACATTGTCTTCGGTCAGGGTGCCTTTGTCCCACTCGCCATTACGCCAGTGCGACAGATAGCGCTTGTCTGTCTTGATGTAGTCAAAACCCAACTTGTCCCAATTGATGCTTTCGTTACCCATGACACCCTCTATCACTTAACAACCGCCGAAACGGTTCAAGGCTTCTGACGTTTTTCTGGATGGGGACAACAATACTTCATTCCGGGCCTGTTTCGCAGCCCGCAATTCGATCTCTGCGACCATCGATGCACCCGATGTAGCAGCTGTCGAGCAACGCGAGGCAGCGTTCGGCGACGAAGTCGTCGCAAAACCGGCCATCGCGTTCTTTCATGTAGACCGCGTGGGGCGAATTACGACGACTTCGTCGCCGAACGCTGCCTCGCGGTGCTCGACAGCTGCTACAGGGTTTTGTGTGCGTCTTTACAGGTGCAACGCGTGGCCAAGGGCACGCAACGCCGCTTCCTGCACAGCCTCGCCCAACGTCGGATGCGCGTGGATGGTGCCGGCGATGTCTTCCAGTCGGGCGCCCATTTCCAGGCTCTGACCGAACGCCGTCGACAATTCAGACACGCCCACACCGACCGCCTGCCAGCCGACAATCACATGATTGTCACGCCGCGCCACGACCCGCACGAAGCCGCTTTTCGATTCCAACGTCATCGCCCGGCCATTGGCCGCAAACGGGAAGCTGGAAACGATGCAGTCCAGACCCGCGGCCTTAACGTCGTCCGGGGTCTTGCCGACCACCACCAGTTCCGGGTCGGTAAAGCACACGGCGGCGATGGCAGTCGGGTTGAACTCGCGGGATTTACCGCTGATCAGTTCGGCAACCATCTCGCCCTGAGCCATGGCCCGGTGCGCCAGCATCGGTTCGCCGCTCACGTCGCCAATGGCATACACGTTGCGCATGCTGGTCTGGCAGCGGTTGTCGATCTTGATCGCCGAGCCGTTCATGTCCAGGTTCAAACCTTCGAGGTTCCAGCCTTGAGTGTTCGGTTTGCGGCCAACGGCCACCAGCACCTGATCGGTTTCCAGGTTCAGGGTATCGCCATCCGGGTCAAGAACTTGCAGTGTATTGCTAACAGAATCAAAGCCTTGGACGCTATGCTTCAAGTAAAGCTTTATGCCGAGTTTTTTCAGTTCGTCATGCACAGGCTGCGTCAGTTCGGCGTCGTAGGCCGGCAGGATACGATCCTGAGCCTCGACCACGCTGACTTCGGCGCCGAGCTTGCGATAGGCAATCCCCAGCTCCAGACCGATGTAACCGCCACCGACCACGATCAGCCGTTTCGGCACGGACGTCGGCGCCAGGGCTTCGGTGGAGGAAATGATCGGCCCGCCAATCGGCAGCATCGGCAGGTTCACGCTTTTCGAACCGGTGGCCAGCACCAGGTGCTCGCACTGAATGCGCGTGTCGCCGACTTCTACGGTTTTACCATCGATAACTTTCGCAAAACCTTGAATAACCTGGATTTTGTTCTTTTTCAGCAGCGCCGAAACGCCAGTGGTCAGGCGATCAACGATGCCGTCCTTCCACTCGACACTCTTGCTGATATCGAGCGTCGGCGCCGACACGCTGATGCCCAGCGCCGAATGCTGGCTGTGGTGCTGAGTCTGGTGAAACTGTTCGGCAACGTGGATCAACGCCTTGGACGGAATGCAGCCGATGTTCAGGCAGGTACCGCCCAGGGATTCGCCTTCGACCAGAATGGTCGAGATGCCCAGCTGACCGGCACGAATCGCCGTCACATAACCGCCAGGGCCGCCGCCGATGATCAGCAGCGTGGTGTTTAAAGTTTGCATGCCTGCTCCACTCATAATCAGTCCACAAACAGGGTGGCGGGTTGTTCGAGCAAGCCACGGATGGCCTGGATGAATTGCGCCGCGTCCATGCCATCGACCACGCGGTGATCGAAGGAGCTGGAGAGGTTCATCATCTTGCGGATCACGATCTGGCCTTTGACAACCATCGGGCGTTCGACGATTTTGTTGACCCCGACAATCGCCACTTCCGGCAGGTTCAGCACCGGGGTGCTGACGATACCGCCCAAGGCGCCGAGGCTGGTCAGGGTGATGGTCGAGCCGGACAGTTCATCGCGGCTGGCCTTGCCATTACGGGCAGCGGTAGCGAGGCGAGAAATTTCCTGAGCGCTGTCCCACAAGCTGCGGGTTTCGGCGTGACGGACCACCGGCACCATCAAACCGATATCGGCTTGCGTGGCGACGCCGACATGCACCGCGCCGAGACGGGTGATGACTTGGGCTTCGTCGTCGTAACGGGCGTTGATCTGCGGGAAGTCGCGCAGGGCAACAACCAGAGCGCGGACCAGGAACGGCAACAAGGTCAGCTTGCCGCGGGTCGCGCCGTGTTTTTCGTTCAGGTGCGCGCGCAGTTCTTCCACGGCGGTGACGTCGATTTCTTCGACGTAACTGAAGTGAGCGGCGCGCTGAGTGGCGTCCTGCATACGCTGGGCAATCTTGCGGCGCATGCCGATGACCGGGATTTGTTCTTCGTCGTTACGCTGTGCGTAAGCGGCGGCAACGGTCGATTGCGGCTGCTGATCCTGGGCCAGATAGGCGTCGAGATCTTCGTGCAGCACCCGACCGGCAGGGCCGGTGCCACGCACCAGACGCAACTGGATACCGAGGTCCAGCGCATGTTTGCGTACCGCCGGGGAGGCCAGCGGACGCTCATCAGCTTCGCGAGCGACCATCGGACCTTGGCATACGGCAGCTCGCGGCGCTGCAGCAGCGACCGGTTTGCTTTCAACAGCGGCGGCAACTTTTGGTGCCGCAACCGGCGCTTCTTTAACAGGTGCAGGCTGAGCCGACTCTTTAACGTTGCCCGCGCCTTCGACTTCAATGCTGATCAGGATGCTGCCAACCGCCATGACTTCGCCCGGCACACCGCCCAGCGCAATCACCTTGCCGTTCACCGGCGACGGGATGTCGACCATCGCCTTGTCGGTCATGACATCGGCCAGTACCTGATCTTCGACGACCATGTCGCCAACCTTGACGTGCCATACCGACAATTCAACTTCTGCAATGCCTTCACCAATGTCCGGCATTTTAATAACGTGCGTGCCCATTCAGACCTCCATAACCCGATGCAAAGCCGCGCCCACTCGGGACGGACCAGGGAAATACGCCCACTCTTGTGCGTGCGGGTAGGGAGTGTCCCAACCGGTGACGCGCTCGATAGGCGCTTCCAGGTAGTGGAAGCAGTGCTCTTGCACCAGGGCGACCAGTTCGGCGCCGAAACCGCAGGTGCGGGTCGCTTCGTGAACGATCACGCAGCGGCCGGTTTTCTTCACCGACTTGACGATGGTGTCCAGATCCAGCGGCCACAGGCTGCGAAGGTCGATGACTTCAGCGTCGATACCGGTTTCTTCAGCCGCCACTTGCGACACGTAAACCGTGGTGCCGTACGTCAGGATGGTCACGTCCTTGCCCGGACGGGTGATGGCGGCGACGTCCAGCGGCACGGTGTAGTAACCGTCCGGCACTTGTGCAGCCGGGTGTTTCGACCACGGGGTAACCGGGCGTTCGTGGTGACCGTCGAACGGGCCGTTGTACAGGCGTTTTGGCTCGAGGAAGATCACCGGGTCATCGTTTTCGATGGAGGCGATCAACAAGCCTTTGGCGTCATATGGGTTGGACGGCATGACCGTGCGCAAACCGCAGACCTGGGTGAACATCGCTTCGATGCTCTGGCTGTGTGTCTGGCCGCCGTAGATGCCGCCGCCGCAAGGCATGCGCAGGGTCATCGGTGCGGTGAACTCGCCGGCCGAGCGATAACGCAGGCGGGCGGCTTCGGAAATGATCTGGTCCGACGCCGGGTAAACGTAATCGGCGAACTGGATCTCGGCCACCGGCCGCAGACCATAAGCACCCATACCGACGGCGACGCCGACGATGCCGCTTTCGGAGATCGGCGCGTCGAACACCCGGGAGGTGCCGTACTTGTTCTGCAGGCCTTCGGTGCAACGGAACACGCCGCCGAAGTAGCCTACGTCCTGGCCGAACACCACGACGTTGTCGTCACGCTCAAGCATCACATCCATGGCCGAGCGCAGGGCCTGGATCATGGTCATGGTGGTCGTGGTCATGGCGGTTTCCAACTCGATTTTGTTGTTGTGATCGTTCATGTCAGATCCCCAACTCTTGACGCTGGCGCTTCAAGTGCTCCGGCATCTCTTTATAAACGTCTTCGAACATGGTCGCGGCGCTTGGAATCTGGCCGCCGGCGAGGGTGCCGTACTGTTCGGCTTCTTTTTGCGCGGCGATCACTTCGGCTTCGAGTTCGGCGCTGACGGCGACGTGTTCCTCTTCGGACCACTGACCGATTTTCACCAGGTGCTGCTTCAGGCGCGCAATCGGGTCGCCCAACGGGAAGTAGCTCCAGTCGTCGGCAGGACGGTATTTGGACGGATCATCGGAAGTCGAGTGCGGGCCGGCGCGGTAGGTGACCCATTCGATCATGGTCGGGCCGAGGTTGCGGCGCGCACGTTCGGCGGCCCAGGCAGAGGCGGCGTAGACCGCGACAAAATCGTTGCCATCGACCCGCAGGGAGGCAATGCCGCAACCGACGCCACGACCGGCGAACGTGGTGGCTTCACCACCGGCAATCGCCTGGAAGGTGGAGATCGCCCACTGGTTGTTGACCACGTTGAGGATCACTGGCGCACGGTAAACGTGAGCGAAGGTGAGGGCGGTGTGGAAGTCGGATTCAGCGGTAGCGCCGTCGCCGATCCAGGCCGAGGCGATTTTGGTATCGCCCTTGATCGCCGAGGCCATGCCCCAGCCCACGCCTTGTACAAATTGGGTGGCGAGGTTGCCGGAAATGGTGAAGAAACCGAAGTCTTTGACCGAATACATGATCGGCAGCTGACGTCCCTTGAGCGGATCACGCTCGTTGGACAGCAGTTGGCAGATCAGGTCCACCAGCGGTACGTCTCGCGCCATCAGGATGCTTTGCTGGCGGTACGTCGGGAAGCACATGTCATCGACGTTCAGCGCCAAGGCCTGGCCGCTGCCGATGGCTTCTTCGCCAAGGCTCTGCATGTAGAACGACATTTTTTTCTGGCGCTGAGCGACGACCATGCGGTTGTCATAGATCCGCGTCTTGAGCATGGCACGCATGCCTTTACGCAGGATCTCGGCCGGTACGCCTTCAGCCCATGGACCGAGGGCATTGCCCTCGTCATCGAGCACGCGAATCAGGCCCTTGGCCAGATCAGCGGTGTCGGCCGGTTCAACGTCGATTGGGGGTTTGCGCACCGTGCCGGCGTCGGTCAGACGCAGGTAGGAGAAGTCGGTTTTGCAGCCAGGACGGCCCGATGGTTCGGGTACGTGCAGTTGCAGCGGTTCGTACGCTTGGTTCATGGCTTCTACGCTCGATCTTGTGAATTTCTTGTAGTGAGCTGACCGTCATTCTTCGATGAAAGAAATCTTGTCCTACAACAATCATAGGCCGGGCCAAGAAGAATATTTCTCTCTGTTTCGTTGCGTTGGCGATCATTTGAGGATAAAAAATCTGCATAAACATAAAAAACAGGTGGTTTTGTCTCATGCGCAAACTGGACCGTACCGATATCGGCATTTTGAACAGCCTTCAGGAGAACGCGCGCATCACCAACGCCGACCTCGCACGCTCGGTCAACCTGTCGCCAACCCCGTGCTTCAACCGGGTCAAGGCGATGGAAGAATTGGGCCTGATTCGCGAGCAAGTGACCCTGCTGGATGCCGAACTGCTCGGGCTGCACGTCAACGTGTTCATTCACGTCAGCCTGGAAAAACAGGTGGAGGAGGCGTTGCAGCATTTCGAGGAGGCGATCTCGGATCGCCCGGAAGTGATGGAGTGCTATTTGATGGCCGGCGACCCGGACTATTTGATTCGCGTACTGGTGCCGACTATTCAGTCGCTGGAGCGTTTCATGATGGACTTCCTCACCAAAGTCCCCGGCGTTGCCAACATCCGTTCGAGCTTTGCACTCAAGCAGGTGCGCTATAAAACCGCGCTGCCATTGCCGGCCAATGGCTTGACCCTCAACAACTAAACGCAAATCCCCTGTAGCAGCTGTCGAGCACCGCGAGGCTGCGTCTGCGGTCTGTCAGAAAGAACGCGATTACAGGTTCTACGACTGCTTCGTCCGAATGCGGCCCAAACCGAACGCAGCCTCGCGGTGCTCGACAGCTGCTACGAGGGGAAACTCAGAGTCTGTTGATCGGGATTTTGAGGTAGGTCATGCCGTTGCCCTCGGCCGGCGGCAAATTCCCCGCCCGTACATTCACCTGAATCGCCGGCAGCAATAGCGTCGGCATGCCCAACCCCGCATCGCGCCCGGTGCGCATGGCGACGAACGCGGCTTCGTCGATTCCGTCATGGATATGAATATTGCTTTTGCGCTGCTCGCCCACCGTGCTCATGCACTGAGGTTCACGGCCCGCAGGCGGGTAATCGTGACAGACATAAAGTCGAACGCCGGCAGGGAAGGCCAGCAGTTTGCGAATCGAAGCAAACATCTGGTTGGCGTTGCCGCCGGGAAAGTCGCAGCGCGCGGTGCCCACATCCGGCATGAACAGCGTATCGCCCACCAGAATCACATCGCTGTCGATCAGATAAGCCATGTCCGCTGGCGTGTGGCCGGGCACATGCAGCGCCGTGGCTTTCAGATTGCCGATCCTGAACGATTCATCCGGCGCGAACAGATGATCGAACTGCGAACCATCGATACAGAATTCCGGTTCAAGATTGAACAGGGTCTTGAACACGCCCTGAACCTTGCTGATGGATTCGCCGATAGCAATCTTCCCACCCAGTTCACGACGCAGATAAGGCGCGGCGGACAGGTGATCGGCATGGGCGTGGGTTTCCAGCAGCCATTGCACTTGCAATTGATGTTGGCGAACGAAAGCGACGATTTTGTCGGCCTGGGTGGTGCCGGTTCGCCCGGCGGCGGGGTCGTAGTCGAGCACCGGGTCGACGATGGCGCAGTGCCCGCCATCGTGCTCGTAGATCACGTAGCTGTAGGTCGATGAGGCAGGGTCTAAAAAAGCTTCAATCAAGGCGGACATGGTGGCCGTTTCTTTCTGGTTAAGCCTTGAGGGTAGTTTCATTTTCCCTGCGCTGACCAGCCCGCATCAATTCAATTAATGAAAAAAACTGTGCGGGCTCTATCCTGTCAGTCATCGATACCGGGCGCTCCCGGCTTTTTTTGCAGATCACGAGTGTTTTATGTTGCTGGCAAGTTTCTTTGGCGTGGTGATGGGGTTGGTACTGGGTTTGACCGGCGCCGGTGGCGGCATTCTTGCGGTGCCGGCCTTGGTGCTGGGGCTGGGTTTGACCATGACCCAGGCTGCACCGGTCGCACTTTTTGCGGTGGGCAGTGCGGCGGCTGTCGGCGCCATTGACGGGTTGCGCCATGGCCTGGTGCGCTACCGCGCAGCGTTGCTGATCGCCCTGTTGGGGGCGATTTTTTCGCCGGTCGGCATCTACTTCGCCCATCAGTTGCCGGAAAAAATGCTGATGATCCTGTTCAGCCTGCTGATGGTCATGGTGGCCTGGCGGATGCTGCGTCGTGAGCGCCAGGACGAAGGTCCAAGCGACCACGGCCACGCCAACTGGGGCCAGAAGAACTGCATGCTCGATCAGCAGACCGGGCGTTTCTCCTGGACCGCCAAGTGCACCGCGACCCTCGCGGCACTGGGCGCGGTGACCGGGGTGGTCTCTGGGCTGCTCGGGGTGGGTGGCGGCTTCCTGATTGTTCCGGCGTTCAAGCAGCTGACCGATGTGCAGATGCGCGGAATCGTCGCCACGTCCTTGATGGTGATCAGCCTGATTTCCGCCATCGGCGTGATCGGCGCGTTTCAGGCCGGGGTGCGAATCGACGGTTTGGGCGTGGCGTTTATCGTCGCGAGCATCGTCGGCATGATCATTGGTCGAAGACTTTGCGCGCGAGTACCGGCCCGGGGATTGCAGATCGGCTTCGCCAGCATCTGTGTCGTGGTCGCCGCTTACATGCTGTTTAGAGCGGGCGTCTAGCAAGTACCGGTTCCTGTGGATGCCAGTCCGCTCCACAGGCGTACACCCTAAGTTCCGGGCCTCGTCGACGGACGGTCTTACACCGAACTTGCCGCGCATCACCTGCCACTCCAAAGCACTTCATAACCGCCTCCAAGGCAGCGTATGACGCCGCCGGTCAGCTTTCGATAATCGCCTCCGACATCCAGTCCCCCGCTGCGGAGCGCGTCATGCACAACAATAAGAACATCAAGCATCGTTTCTTGCCTGCCTTCATCGCCAGCCTGTCGACCCTCGGATTGAGCTCGATGGCCCAAGCCGAGATCGTGCTGTACGACAAGGACCAGACCACGTTTTCCACCGACGGCTACATCAACGCCTTCTATGTGAACAGCAAAGTGGACCGTGCCGGCGACCAGTTCGACCGGCGGCAGGCGCGTGTGAAGATGGGTTTTCTGCCCAACTATCTGGGCTTCAACATGAGCAAGCAGATCGACGACCTCAAGCTTGGCGCACGGTCTTCCTTCTGGGTGACCATCAACGACAGCGAAACCAACGGCACCGACACCGCTATCGATGTGCGGCAGTTCTACGGCACGGTGGCCAACCCGGAGTGGGGCGAAGTGCTGATCGGCAAGGACTTCGGCCTGTTCGCCCGTTCCAACATCCTGCTGGATGAAATGCTCGCCGGTTACGGTCAGGTCAGCGATTCCCTGGGCCTGGTGGACGGTGGCGGGGTGTCGTTCGGCAACATCGGCACGGGTTATCCGTACCCGTTCCCGACGTCGCAGATTACCTACCGCACGCCGGTGATGGAGGGTTTGCGGGTGGCCGTGGGGATCATGGACCCGGTGGACACCAACGACAGCAGCCCGACAGGCAAGGCTTACCAAGAAAACCCGCGTACCGAAAGCGAGATCACCTATCAGTTCGACCTCGCCGGGGCGAAGATCTACAGCTGGGTCAACGGCAGCTACCAGACGTCGGACAACACCGATTCCACCGTCCAGTCCGTCACCTCCAAAGGCGTCGGCTATGGCGTGCAGGCAAAAATGGGCGGCTTGTCCCTCACCGGTTCCGGCTTCCAGGCCAAGGGCATCAACCCGTTCTTCACCAACAACGCCGGCGAACCGACCCTGCGTAACGTCGACAGCGACGGTTACCTGTTGCAGGGCTCCTACAAACTGGGCAAGAACCGGTTGGCCTTGTCTTACGGCAAGACCAACGACGACGGCAATGGCGTGGTCGGCAGCGGCGCGGACTACGAAACGCGCGGCATCGCGCTGTTCCATGACGTCAACGACAACCTCAAGCTGGTGGCCGAGTACAACCAGTTCGCAATCAACGGCCACGACACCAATGCCCAGGACGAAGACACCGACACCTTTGCGGTGGGGGCGGTGCTGACCTGGTAAGCCTTTGGTGGCGACCTTCGCTGCGCGCATCGCGGCGAGGGTCGACACCGTTCTCATCCCATCGAAGCGGCTACCCGCTACCCAAGTAGCATACGTAGCAGCTCACAGGCTTCGTACACTCGAGCCTCATACATGCGCACCTGCGGGAGGCGACGATGCAGCAGGTCCAGAGTGAAGGTGTGGTCAGTGCAATGTCCCAGGCCACCGATGCCCAACAGGTGGCCCAGGAGCTGGCACGACAACTGTTGCACCCGCACTTGGGCTTCGTGCTGTTCTTCTGTTCCGCCGAGTACGACTTGCAGGCGCTGGGCCAGGCCTTGCAACAAAGCTTCGGCGGCATTCGCCTGGTGGGTTGCACCAGCGCCGGGGAAATCACGCCCTTGGGCTACGGTCGCAACTGCGTGACCGCAGTGGGCTTCGACCATCGCCATTTTTCCATCGACGCCGAACTGATCTCCGAGATGGAGCGCTTCAGCCTGATCGACGCCCAGCAAATGGTCGAGCGACTGGTCGGTGGCTGTCGCAGCAACACCCTCGCGCCGATCAAGGGCAACAGCTTTGCGTTGACCTTGCTCGATGGCTTGTCCAGTCGTGAAGAAATGGTCCTCGCCGCCCTGAGTGCGGCGTTGGGCGACATTCCACATTTCGGCGGTTCGGCCGGCGATGACAATTACCTGACCCACACCCACGTCTATTTTAATGGCGAGTTTCACAGCGGCGCGGCGGTGGTGGTGCTGGTCAATACCTGGTTGGATTTCGAGGTGTTCACCACTCACCACATCTTGCCGAGGGCGGAAAAACTGGTGGTCACCGGGGCCGACAGCGCCTCGCGCCGGGTCTTTGAACTGAATGCCGAGCCGGCCGCCGAGGAGTACGCCCGACACATCGGCGTATCGGTGGCGGAGCTCGATCATCGGATCTTCGCCGCGCACCCCTTGGCGGTGCGGATCAACGATCAGTATTACGTGCGGGCGATCCAGCAGGTTCACCCGGACCTGAGCCTGAGTTTCTACTGCGCGGTGGAAAACGGCATCGTTCTCACGGTCATGACGCCAGGCCCGATGCTGCCGAACCTGCAAACCCTGTTCGAAGGCTTGCAGGAGCGCCTCGGCGATCTGTTGCTGACCATCGGCTGCGACTGCTTTCTCAGGCGTCTGGAACTCGAAGACGGCGGCAGTCTGGAGCAGATCGGAACGTTTTTGCGTGACCAGCGGGTGATGGGTTTTAACACCTACGGAGAACAGTTCAATGGCATGCACATCAACCAGACCTTCACCGGGGTTGCCATTGCCCGAGGCCGGTCCCCTGGACACCGTTGAGCTTCAGGCGCAGATCGCCAGCCTGCAGCGCGACAACCACAAACTGCACCGCATCAATGGCGCGCTGATCGAGCGGATCGAGTCTGGCATCACCCGCGGCAATGACCCCTACGCGGCGTTCCAGCATTCGGTGGTGCTGGCCGAGCAGGTGCGTGAGCGCACCGACGCGTTGAATCAGGCCATGGCCGAACTCAAGTCGGGCAATCATTTGCTCAGCGAGGCACGCCTGCGGGCGGAAACCGCGCATCAGCATTTGATCGATGCGATCGAGAGCATTTCCGATGCGTTCGTGCTGTTCGATGCGGACCAGCGAATCGTGCTGTTCAACAGCCGTTTCAAGGCGTTCTGGGGCAACAGCCGGGTGCGGATCAACGCCGGCATGCGCCTGGCCGAGGTCAAGCGGTTGATGTCCGCCACCGGGCTGTTCACTGAAGAACCGCGTGGGCATGCCGACGAAAATCTGCTCTATCGTCTGCAGGACGGTCGCTGGTTGCAAGTCAGCGAACGACCTACCCAAGAAGGCGGGCGGGTGATCCTGTTCACCGACATTACCGACGTCAAACTCAGCGAAACCGTGCGCCGCGAGCAGGCGGTGGCGCAAAAATCCCATTTGTTGCAACGAGCGGTCGACAACCTCTCCCAAGGCGTGGCCATGGTCAACGCCGAGGGCATTCTGGAGTTGTGGAACCGGCGTTTCCTCGAACTCAGCGGCCTGGCCCCGGTGGCGGCTCATCGTCCGTTTGCCGAAGTGATCGGCGACAGCGAGTTGAACCTGCTGACCCCGGCCAGTCGGGATTTAAACGGGCGGCACGTGCAGGAATGCGAGCAGCGTCTCTACGATGGCCGAGTGCTGGAAATCCGCACCCATCCGTTGCCCACCGGCGGTTTCGTCAACACCTTCACCGATATCACCGAACGCTACCAGCACGCCGAAGCGCTGAGCGAAAGCGAGCGCTGGATTCGCCTGATCACCGACCATGTGCCGGCGCTGATTGCCTACCTGAATGCTGATCTGGTCTACGAGTTCACCAACAAGGTGTATGAAGAATGGTACTGCTGGCCTCGGGGCGTGATGCTCGGGCAGAGCCTGCGCGAAGTCCACAGCGAGCAGCATTACCAACGCCTGGAAGCCTACGTGGCCCGGGCCCTGGCCGGTGAGAGCGTGACGTTCGAGTTCGCCGAAACCAATATCAACAACCAGGAGCGCTACATGCTGCGCTCCTACGTACCCAATCGCCTGGCCACCGGGGAAGTGGTGGGGATTTTTGTGTTGATCCGCGACATCACCGAACGCCGTCGCACCGCTGAAGCGCTGCACCAGGCCTATCAGAATCTTGAGTTGCGGGTGCGCGAACGCACGGCGGAACTGACCACGCTCAATGACCAGTTGTTGCGCGAGATCGATGAACGTCGGCGGGCGGAATCTCGCCTGCGTGAAGCCAAACTCGAAGCCGAACAGGCCAACCTGTCGAAGACCAAGTTTCTCGCCGCCGTCAGTCACGACCTGCTGCAACCGCTCAACGCCGCGCGGCTGTTTACCAGCGCGTTGCTCGAACGGCGGGAGCCGGTGGCCAATGCGATTTTGGTGCGTAATGTCAGCAACTCCCTGGAAGACGTGGAGAACCTGCTAGGTACGTTGGTCGATATCTCCAAACTGGATGCCGGGGTGATCAAGGCCGACATTGCGCCGTTCGCCCTGAGCGAATTGCTGGAGAACCTTGCGGCCGAGTACACCCAGGTGGCTCGCAGCGAAGGCCTGGAACTGCATTTCATCCCGTGTTCCGCATTGGTGCGAAGCGACATTCAGTTGCTGGCGCGGATCCTGCGAAATCTGTTGAGCAATGCCATTCGCTACACCTACAGCGGTCGGGTGGTGCTCGGTTGCCGGCGTCATCACCAGCGCCTGTCGATCGAGGTCTGGGACAGCGGCATGGGCATTGCCGAAAACCGCCTCGAGGAGATTTTTCAGGAGTTCAAACGCGGTGACGTGCAGCGTCCAGATCAGGATCGCGGGTTAGGTCTGGGCTTGGCGATCGTGGAAAAAATCGCCGGAATTCTCGGCCACCGCATTCACGTGCGTTCGTGGCCGGGCAAGGGCTCGATGTTCTCGGTCGAAGTGCCGCTCAGCGCCACCGCACCCAAGGCGCTGCCGAGTCTGCTGATGAGTGAACCAATGCTTGAACGTCTGCGTGGAGCGCGGGTGTGGGTGCTGGATAACGACGCGGCCATTTGCGCCGGCATGCGCACGTTGCTCGAAGGGTGGGGGTGTCTGGTGGTCACGGCACTGTCGGAGCAGGACCTGGCGCGGCAAGTGGACAACTATCACGAAGAAGCCGATTTGCTGATTGCCGACTATCACTTGGACGACGATCAGAACGGTGTCGATGCCGTGGCCCGAATCAACGCCCGACGCGGCTCGGCGATTCCGGCGATGATGATTACCGCCAACTACAGCAATGAACTCAAACAGCAGATCCGCGAACTGGGCCACACCCTGATGCACAAACCGGTGCGGCCGATGAAACTCAAGACCGCGATGAGTCATTTGCTCGGCAGGCCTTGAATCTTCTGGTGTCTGTGCTGGCCCCTTCGCGAGCAAGCCCGCTCCCACATTGGATCTGAGTGAACTCGGTCAATTGTGGGAGCGGGCTTGCTCGCGAATGGGGCGACTCGGTCTCAACGCCGTAAATACGATCCGAAATCTATGTCGCCGGCACTCAAAATCGCCTGCACCCGGTTGTGCACATTGAGTTTGCGCAGGATCGCCGAGACGTGAGCCTTAACCGTGGTTTCAGCGATTTCCAGGGTGTAGGCGATCTGTTTATTCGACTCGCCCTTGGTCATGCGTTCGAGCACCAGCAACTGTTTGCGGGTCAAGGCCTGGAGGAGTTCCGGCGGGAAGCTCGGGGCATCGTTCATGCGCCTTGTACCGCATTTTTGCGTGCGGATGATGTCCGGCGGCAAGTAGACATTGCCGTTGAGGATCTGCTGGATGGCCTCGGTCATTTGCACCCGTGGCGAGGATTTGGTGATGAAACCCACCGCGCCGTAAGTGATGGCTTGCAACACGACCTGTTTGTCCTGTTCGGCCGAGACGATCACCACCGGAATGGTCGGCGCCTCGTTGCGCAGGTTGATCAGGCCATTGAGGCCGTGCATGCCGGGCATGTTCAGGTCGAGCAGGATCAGGTCCAGGTCGTCGTGTTCCTGCGTCAGCACCAGGGCGCTGTCCAGGTCGGCGGTTTCCATCACCTCGCTGCCCGGAAAACCATCGCTGATGACGTTATGAATGGCTTCGCGAAACAGCGGGTGATCGTCGGCAATCAGAATTTTGTACATAGCCTTTCACCTCATTATTTTGATTAGGGTGTGGCAACAACTCGCACGCGTAACGGTCAGGGGAAGGGCTCGGGCTGGGCCGGCGATACGGGCAGGTTGGCGGCCTGCCAGGCGTCCAGGCCGTCGCGATACCAATACAGAGTCTTATAGCCTATGGCGGCGGCGCGCTTCACGGCGTTCCAGCTCAGCCAGCAATCGGAGCGGCAGTAGAAGACCAGCGGTTGCGTGAGATCGCCTGCGGTCAATGTGTTCAGCTTACGCGCAAAATAGTCCTGCCAGTCGGGCGTCAGGTCACCGTCGCCGGTATTGGCCAGCCAATGGCTGCCGGGGAGGTTTTCGTGGGGCTGGTCCTCGATGAAACGTCCTTGCAACCACTGGCGGCGGTAGACGTCGATCAGCACTGGACGCGGCGTCTGGGTCAGCAGGGTTTGCAGGGCGGCGGTATCGATGATGCCGGCGCCCTGGACTTGATTCGGGGTCGGGCTGCGGTACAGACCGATGCGATAGCCGTCAGCGGAGAACAGCGGTGTTTCGGCCTGCGCGACGCCCAGCAACAGGCTCAGCGATAGCGCGGCGAGAGAAGGGCGTAGCAGACGACGTCGGGCACGCGGCATGGGGGTTCAATCCTTATAGTTATGAACCTATTACATGCCAGTCTCGGTGCGATTGGAATGCGACGATAGACAGGAAAACCAGTACTAAAGTAGTAATTTCACCCTGTTCAATGGAGATCAACTGTGGGAGCGGGCTTGCTCGCGAAGGCGGCTTCGCATTCAACATTTACGTTGGCTGATACACCGCCTTGACTGTGTTGTTAGTTGGTTTTGCGCAGGGCCGCGTGTTGCGGGTTGAAGGTGAACACGGCGAGCAGCGCGAATAACAGCGTCAGCCCGACGCACACCGCCAGTGCCAACGGATTGAAGCGTTCATACAAGGCAAACCGCACCAGTTCCACCGCATGGGTGAACGGGTTCAATGCGCACAACCAGTACAACCACTCGCTGGACTCGCGCATCTTCCACAGCGGATACAGCGCCGATGACAGGAAAAACAGCGGGAAGATCACGAAATTCATCACCCCGGCAAAGTTCTCCAGCTGACGGATCGCGTTCGACAGCAACAAGCCCAACGCGCTGAGCATCAACGCCACCAGCAGCAACGCCGGCAAGGCGATCAACAGCCCCATCGCCGGTGGTTGCACGCCATACACCCAGGCAATCGCCAGAAAGGCATAGACCTGCAACAGCGAGATCAGCGAGGTGGCCAACAGCTTGCTGCACAGCAGGAAAGTCCGGGGCAGGGGGCTGGTCAGCAGCACGCGCATACTGCCCATTTCCCGGTCGTAGACCATCGACAGCGAACCTTGCATGCCGTTGAACAGCAGGATCATGCAGGCCAGCCCGGGGATGATGTACACCTCATACGGAATGTAGGTGTCATAGGGCTCGATGATCGCGATCCCGAGTGCCGCACGAAAACCGGCAGCGAACACCAGCAGCCACAACAACGGACGCACCAGCGCACTGAGAAACCGCGTGCGTTGCAACACAAAGCGCAGCCATTCGCGCAGCACGATGCCGCTGAAACATTGCCAGTAGGCATTCATTGGGCGGCTCCTGAAGTCGTCAGTCGAGTGAAGGCCGAACCCAGGTCACCACCGTGTTCCAGGCTCAGGGCGTCGGCTTGTCCGCTGGCGACCAACCGGCCCTGATGAAGGATCAGCAAGTCGTCGCTCGGTTGCACTTCATCCAGCAAATGGGTGGTCCAGAGCACACTGATGTTCTGCTCGAGGCACAAACTGCGAATGTGTTGATTGAGCGCCAGCCGACTGGCCGGATCGAGGCCGACACTGGCCTCATCGAGCAGCAGCAGGCGCGGCTCGTGCAGCAACGCGCGGGCGATTTCCACCCGGCGACGGTGGCCGCCATTGAGTTCGCGGACCCGCTCGCGACGGCGTTCGGTCAAGGCTTGGCGGGCCAGTTCGGCGTCGACCCGCAGACCGGTCTGACGCCGGGACATCCCATGCAGCGCAGCGTGATAGCGCAGGTTTTGCTCGACGCTGAGGTCCAGGTCCAGCGTGCTTTGCTGAAACACCACACCCAATTGCTTGAGCGCCGGACGCGCCGCGTTGCGTAATGAACAGCCACCGACGCGGATGTCACCGCGCTGCACATCGTAGAGTCGAGTGAGCAGGGCAATCAGCGTCGATTTGCCCGCGCCGTTTGGCCCCAGCAGCGCAGCGAAACGGCCGGGTGCCAGGCTGAAACTCACCTGGCGTAACGCCTCTTTCGCACCATAAGCGAAACTCAGTTCGCTGACTTCGAGTGCGTTCATGGTGTCACCACCACGCCCCACGGATAGCGCCCGACCTTGATCGACTTGGTCACCTTGAGGCTGTCGATATCGATCACCGACACGTCGCCGCTGACGCCGTTGGTGGCCAGCAATTGTTTTTGATCCGGGGTAAACGACATCTGCCAGACACGCCGCCCGACCAGCAGATAATCAAGAATCTCGAAGGTCTTGGCGTCGATCACCGCCACATGATTGGCCGGGCCTAGCGCAACGAAACCGTACTTGCCGTCAGCGCTGAGCTTGATCCCTACCGGTTGGACTTTGTCCGGGTGTACGCCCTTGATCTGGAAGGTCAGGGTCTTGAGGATCTTGCGGGTGGCGACGTCGAGAATGGTCACCGTGCCGCCAATTTCCGCCGAGGCCCAGAGCTTCGAGCCATCCGGCGTGAACTCGACGAAACGCGGTCGTTGATCCACCAGCGTGCTGTCGGCCAGGGTCTGGGTGCTGGTGTCGATCCAGTGCAGCATGTTGGTGGTTTCGCTGGTGTTCACCGCCCACTTGCCGTCGGGGCTGACGGCCATGCCCTCGGGTTCGACGCCGACGTTGATCTGGCTCAGCACCTTGGAGGTTTCGGTGTCGATCACCGTCACCAGCGCATCGTCTTCGTTGGAAACGTACAGCCAACGATTATTCGGGTGCAGGGCAAATTGTTCAGGATCCTTGCCCGAGGGCAGCTCCTTGATGATCTTGCGCGTGGCGACGTCCATCACCTGGACCCGGTCCGAGTCGCTGGCGCAGATGTACAGCAGCTTATTGTCGTGGGACAGCAGCAGACCGCGCGGGCGCTGGCCGACGGGCAGGGTGTCGGTGACTTGCAGGGTCTGCAGGTCGATCAGGCTCAGGCTGTTGTCCTTTTCGTTGGAGACCCAGGCGGTGCTGGCCGCGGCCTGCCCGGCGGCGAGCAGCAGGGCCCAGAAAAGCAGGGAGCGGCAGAGCAGGGTGCGGCGCATGGCGGATTCCTTTTTTTTTTGTTGTGGTTTTTATGGAAAGTTGGATCAGGGAAAGCTGCAGCTGACCTCAGGCTTGTCGTAACCGAGGCTGTCCATTTCGTTGAAGGGGTGCAGGAAGCCGTCTTGCGGTGACGTGCTGACCAGCGCCCGGGGCTGCACGATGGGAATGGGTTGGCGCAACTGGCCGTTCCACGGCCGATAACTGAGCTTGCGACCCTTGAAGCCGTCCAGCGGCAATTGATCGCTGATTTCAAGCGTACGGATCGCCATCGCATCGACCTGACGCAGTTTGCTCACGGCACTGGCGATGCTGCGCACGGCGATCCAGGCGGCGAAATCGCGGTCATTCATCCAGCGTCCGGTCAGGGCTTCGAAGCGTTTCTGCAACTGGGCGGCGCCGTAGGTTTCCACGGTTTTGTGCCAACCCACCGGGGTCAGCCCCTGAGTGCCGGCAACCGGCCGTGGGTACCAGGTCTGGTAGGGCACGTATTCGCCGAAATCGCCGCGTTCATCCGCCACCAGCACCACGTCGTACTCGGCGGTCTGGGTGAACAGCGGCATGTCAGCCTGGGCGCTGCGACGCTGATCGTTGTCGAAACTCCAGGCTTTTTCCGCGACCAGTTTCAGGCCGAAGCGTTTGGCCGCGCGGCGCAGGGCGGCGGCATAGGCTTGATCGTCCGGGGTAGGGCCGACGATCAGCAGCGCCCGTTGCCATTTGCGCACCACCAGAAATTGCGCCAGCGCATCGGCGAGCATCGCCCGACTCGGCAGGCTGTGCAGCACGTTCGGCAGGCAGTCGGTGGTGCGCAGGCTGTCGTCGGGGCTGCCGGCGTTGAACAACAAGCTGTCGGGTAGCACGGCGCTGAGCCGGCGCAGGCTGGCGGCCGGTGCGTTGACGACAAACAGGCGCAGACCTTGTTCATGTTGAGCCTTGGCCGCTTCGACCAGGGCATCGGGATTGTCGACGTTGGCGCTGACCAGGCTGTAACTCTGGTTGAGGAAGCGCCCGGTGCTGTTGCTGTCGGTGATTGCCAGTTCGGCGCCACGCAGCCCTGCATCGACCGGCTCGGGAATGACGTTCGACAGCAACGGGCCCGGGTCGGGGCGATAGCCCAGGTAGCCGATCTGCACCTGCAACGGCGCGTCGGCGGCCTGGCTCTGGGTCGCCAGCCCGGCGGCGCAGGCAATCGCCAACAGGTAGATCAGGGCATAAGGGGCAAGCTGGCGCATAAGGCACTCCATTACAGGTAGCGCCAGCATAGGAACGCTGTGAGGCAGAAGGAAATATGCAGAAAGTACCAATGAGCCAATACCAAGGTAGTAACTCGCCCGGGGCGGCGCGGTTTTAGCATGGGCAATAACGGCCATTACATTGGAGGCGATCGATCATGCGTATTCTCAAAGCGCTGCTTCTGCCGTTGCTGCTGATCCTGACCTTGATCGGCGTCGACAAGCTCCACGGCCCGCGTCCAGCACCGTTGCTGGTCTTGCCCATGACACCGGGGCGCTAGGCGTGTCGGCGCTGTGGCGGATCAAGCTCTGGGTTGTTGCAGTGGCACGACTGTCGTCAATCAGCTGACTTGGTGGGATGTGTTGCTGGGTTTTGTGTGTATATCCGTTTTTTTGGTTGCGGCCGCTATTGGTTTCGCTCTTACAGCGAGTCACTTGGAAGAGCCCCAAGTAACCAAGGGCTCTTGCCCCTTTCGTTCGGTGCCTCGCTGTGGCTCGGCATGCCCTCGCTCCGGTCCTGCTCCGTGGGCTCGCCGCCATCGGCCATCCATGGCCGGGGGCGGCTAACCCGGCATCCATGCCGGGTTGCCCACTGCGCAGAACCTGCGCTCGGCCTCTCGAGGGGGCGGTGCGTCAACATCAAAAGCTGCAGGCGAGCTAACGCTCGGCCTGTTGAGTAGTGGGTGTACACCGATCAACTGTAGGAGCTGCCGAAGGCTGCGATCTTTTGATCTGTCTGCTTCTTTTGGCCGGGAAGAATTCCCGCAGGCACCTGATTCAGGTGTGCGCCACAAGCCCTACTACCAAGGAACTAGACGGCGGCCACCAAAGCAGCATGGGGCTTGTGCGAAGCCCTTCCTAAGATGGGTGCCATAGCCTCTTCACAGAGGTTTTGCGTGCAATCAAGAGGGCATAACAATGAAAACAAAACGCAACGCCTTACTCGTTGCCGGACTGCTGGCCGGTTTTATCAGCGCAGGTTCCGTCTGGGCCCACGGCAATGTGGTCCCCCAGGCTGTCGCCACCCCGGGCCTGAC
This sequence comes from Pseudomonas sp. Root329, assembly GCF_001424925.1. Taxonomy (NCBI): domain Bacteria; kingdom Pseudomonadati; phylum Pseudomonadota; class Gammaproteobacteria; order Pseudomonadales; family Pseudomonadaceae; genus Pseudomonas; species Pseudomonas sp. Root329. The sequence goes on from NZ_LMCV01000012.1 coordinate 318,246, forward strand.
CCCGATCAAGGACGCAGGCGTCAAGGTCGATGCCGATGGTTGGGCATCGGTGAACCCTTACCGCACTTCGCCGGAACATGATAAGGCCCTGGAAATCGGCTCCTCGGCGTACAACCAGAATTGTGCAGCCTGCCATGGCCTGGAAGCCAAATCCGGCGGCATCGCCCCCGATTTGCGCCTGCTCGATGTCGCTGATGCCGGTGATGAGTGGTTCGTCGAACGCGTGCGCCATGGCGCCGTGCGTGACGGCCGGGTCTACATGCCGAAGATGGCCGACTACCTGAGCCAGGAAGCTTTGTGGGCGGTACGCACCTATCTGGACAGTGTTCACGTCGAGGAGTAACCCATGCGCCTGCTCACTGTGTTGATCAGTGCTGTGTTGCTGTGCTGCCAGGCAGCGCAGGCGCAGGTCCGTACCTATGATGAAATGATCGCCGCCAGGGAACTGAAAGTGGCGGTCTACAAGGACTTCGCCCCCTACAGTTTCGAAGACGCCGGCCAGGCCCGTGGCGTTGATGTCGAACTCGCCGAAGCGTTGGCCAAGGCCCTCGGCGTGCGGCTCACTTTGATTTGGGCGCCGGCCGGCGAGAAACTCGACGATGACCTGCGCGATTACATCTGGCGTGCCAGTCAGTTGCACGATCTGCAACTGGCTGACCTGATGATGCGCGTGCCGTACGACCGCGATTACGCGCAGAAGCGCAATGAACTGGGTGAGCTGGAAAACGGCCATGTGGTGATGTTCGGGCCGTACCAGAACGAACAATGGCAGGTTGCCTATGACCGCCGCCGGCTGGACAAAGTCGGTAGCGTCGCCGTGTTCGAGCATCACCCGATCGGCGTCGAAGTCGACAGCGTGCCCTCGTTCTACCTGACCTCGGTGTTCAGCGGGATGCTCGCCGCCAAAACGCATCACTATCCCGGTGTGCCTCAAGCGTTCGCTGCCATGAAGGCCGGTGAAGTCGACGCGGTCATGGCCATGCGCGGCGAGATCGACTGGCAAGTGCATGAAGCGGCGGACCCGCAAGTGGCGCTGGCGGAAAACGCCTACCCGAACATGGGCAAGCAGCTGTGGGAGATCGGCATGGCGGTGCACGAAAGCAACCGTCAACTGGCCTATGCCGTGGAAGAGGCGCTGGAAGCCTTGATCCGTGATGGCTCGGTCAAAACCATTTATGGGCATTACGGCCTGCGCTATGACGTGCCCGAGATGTATCAATAGTGAACTGGCGAGCGGGTTGTCTGTTGGCCTGTTGGTTACCCATCGCCGCGCACGCCGTGGACATCGACCCGGGAAAAGACCCGGTGCCGTCGGTGATGTGGGCCTTCTATCACAAGCAAATGCTCGGCGATGCGCCGTTCGTGTTCGACGATCGGGTCAAGCTGTTGGCGCCGCCCTTCGCCGAAGACGCCCGGCAGGTGCCGCTGGAAATCGATGCGCGAGCGTTCAAGGGCGAGGTGGTGAAAATTCTCGCCTGGGCTGAGCTCAACCCGCTGCCGAAAATTGTCGATTTTCAGCCGCTGGACCGGGTGCTGCCGTGGCTGTCGATTCGCATCCGTATCGAACAGGCCACGCCGTTGCGCGCGGCAGTGCTGACCCGTGATGGGTTGTGGCATGTCGGCTCGACCCTGATCGATGCGGCGGGCGGCGGTTGCACGGCGCCGAGTGTGGTGCGCACTCAGCCGGGCTGGGAAGAGCATATCGGCGAAGTGCTGGGCGGTCGTTATCCCCGTGGCGAATTCAGTCGCGTGCGCTTGCAGGTGGCGCACCCGATGGACAACGGCATGGTCAGCGGCATCCCGGAATTCTTCATCAACCATGCCGAACTGCGGGATCAGAACGATCAGCTGTTGGCCCGTCTTGAGTTGTTTCCCGCCGTCAGCGAAAACCCCAACCTGGCCTTCGACATCGAAGGAGCAGGGCAGACGCGCCTGATGCTGCGCGACAACAGCGGCAATCAATTCGATGCGGCCATACCCTGACCCAAAGGAGCGCGTGATGCGCTGGATGCTGCTGTTGTTCCTCGGTTTGAGCCTGCCGGCCTTGGCGGATCTTGAATACACACTCAAGCCCCGGCAGATCGCAGAAGACACCTGGCTGCTGGAAGGCAGCACCGATAATTTCGCCAAGGCCAACGGAGGCAACATCGTCAACACCGCGTTCATCGTCACCGAACAGGGTGTGGTGGTGATCGACACCGGACCGTCGAAACGCTACGGCGAAGCGATGCGCAAGGCGATTGCCTCGATCACCGACAAACCGGTGATCGAGGTGCTGCTGACCCATCATCATCCTGATCATGTGCTCGGTAACCAGGCTTTCAGTGACGTGCCGATCGGTGCGCTGGCCGGCACTACTGAGCTGCTGCATCAGCAGGGCGATGCCATGGCCGAGAACATGTATCGACTGGTGGGCGACTGGATGCGCGGCACCGAAGTGGTGTTGCCGACCCGCACGCTGACGCCCGGCGTGCAAAGTTTTGGGAATCACGATCTACGTCTGCTGGGCCTGGGTGGGCACACGGGCGCGGATCTGGCTATTCTCGACCAGAAAACCGGCGTGCTGTTTGCCGGGGACCTGGTGTTTTACCAACGGGCGCTGACCACGCCCAACAGTCCGGGGCTGGCGGTGTGGTTGGCGGACATCGCCACCTTACAAGGCTTGCCGTGGACGCTGATCGTCCCCGGCCATGGACCTGTGGCCAGCGATCAACAGCCGTTCGAGCAAATGCGCGACTACCTCAGCTGGCTCGACCAGTTGATGCGCGATGGCGCCGCCAATGGCAGTGATATGGCCGAGATGATCCGCAGCCCCATTCCCGAACGGTTTGCGGGGATTACTCTGAGCCGTTACGAGTTGATCCGCAGCGTCAGCCATCTGTACCCCCGCTATGAGCGCGCACAAATGCCCCGTGTCGATTCCGCCGCGCAAAAGTGAGCAACACAAATCCAATGTGGGAGCGGGCTTGCTCGCGAAGAGGCCCTTACATTCACCATTGATGTTGCCTGACACACCGCCTTCGCGAGCAAGCCCGCTCCTACATTGGGCCTTGTGTCGATCTACATATCCGGCGCTCATCTCCTCCGACCCGGTACTAAGGAACTAGCAATCTCAGCACTGCGGGCAATTGTTCCAAGGGCGGCGGCGCCCAAGAATCTGCACCAGACCGGGAAAATTTCCCGGGTATAACAAAAACTGCAGAGGTAGCCGTCATGACCCAACCCGCACGTCGCCAACCCTTCGTCTTGAGTGTGCTGCTCAGTGCCATGCTGTTGTCTGGCTCGGCATTGGCCGGCGTCACTGATCAAGACATCCTCCAGGACCCCAAGAACCCGGGGCAGATCGTCACCAACGGTTTGGGCGTCCAGGGTCAACGCTACAGTCCGCTGGATACGCTCAACGTCAACAACGTGAAGGACTTGCGGCCGGTCTGGGCGTTCTCCTTCGGCGGTGAAAAACAACGCGGTCAGCAAGCACAGCCGATGATCAAGGACGGCGTGATGTACATGACCGGTTCCTACTCGCGGGTGTTTGCGGTGGATGCGCGCACCGGCAAGAAACTCTGGCAATACGATGCGCGCCTGCCCGATGACATCCGCCCTTGCTGCGACGTGATCAACCGTGGTGTCGCGCTGTACGGCGACCTGGTGATCTTCGGCACCCTCGACGCCAAGCTCGTGGCCCTGAACAAAGACACCGGCAAAGTCGTCTGGAGCAAGAAAGTCGCCGACCACAAGGAAGGCTATTCCATCAGCGCCGCGCCGTTGGTGATCAACGGCAAACTGATTACCGGTGTCGCCGGTGGCGAGTTCGGGGTGGTTGGCAAAATCGAAGCCTACGACCCGAAAAACGGCGACCTGCTGTGGACCCGTCCCACCGTCGAAGGCCACATGGGCTACACCTACAAGGATGGCAAAGCGATAGAGAACGGCATCTCCGGCGGTGAAGCCGGCAAGACCTGGCCTGGCGATCTCTGGAAAACCGGCGGCGCCGCCCCTTGGCTCGGCGGTTACTACGACCCGGAAACCAATCTGCTGCTGTTCGGCACCGGCAACCCGGCGCCGTGGAACTCGCACCTGCGTCCTGGCGACAACCTCTACTCGTCGTCGCGTCTGGCGCTCAATCCGGATGACGGCACCATCAAGTGGCACTTCCAGAGCACGCCTCACGACGGCTGGGACTATGACGGCGTAAACGAGCTGGTCTCGTTCAACTACACCGAAGGCGGCAAAGAGATCAAAGCCGCCGCGACCGCTGACCGTAACGGTTTCTTCTACGTGCTGGACCGCACCAACGGCAAATTCATCCGCGGCTTCCCGTTCGTGGACAAAATCACCTGGGCCACCGGCCTGGATAAAGACGGTCGGCCGATCTACAACGAAGCCAGCCGCCCAGGCGCGCCCGGCACCGAAGCCAAAGGCAGTTCGGTATTCGTAGCCCCGGCATTCCTCGGCGCGAAAAACTGGATGCCGATGGCCTACAACAAGGACACCGGATTGTTCTATGTGCCGTCCAACGAATGGGGCATGGACATCTGGAACGAAGGCATCGCCTACAAAAAAGGCGCGGCGTTCCTCGGTGCCGGTTTCACCATCAAGCCATTGAATGAAGACTACATCGGCGTGCTGCGCGCCATCGACCCGAAAACCGGCAAGGAAGTCTGGCGCCACAAGAACTACGCGCCGCTGTGGGGCGGCGTGCTGACCACCAAGGGCAATCTGGTGTTTACCGGTACGCCGGAAGGTTTCCTCCAAGCGTTCAATGCCAAGACCGGCGAGAAAGTCTGGGAATTCCAGACCGGCTCCGGCGTACTCGGCTCGCCTGTGACCTGGGAAATGGACGGCGAACAGTACGTCTCGGTTCTCTCCGGTTGGGGCGGCGCCGTACCGCTGTGGGGCGGCGAAGTGGCCAAGCGCATCAAGGACTTCAACCAGGGCGGCATGCTCTGGACCTTCAAGCTGCCGAAAGACCTTGTAGTGGCCAAGCACTGACCCAAGTCCACCACATAACCCCTGTGGGAGCGGGCTTGCTCGCGAAGGCGGCGTCACATTCAACACATCGGTTGACTGACAGTCCGCTTTCGCGAGCAAGCCCGCTCCCACATTGGGTTTGTGCAATATCTACTACCAAATAACGAGAGTCCTCCTGCCAACGGCGCATTCGTCTGACGCGCAGGGCTCTCTACTATCGGTTCATCGCCTGTTTGCCCGACAGGCATCGACCCAGACAGAGGCCCACTATGATCTACGCACAACCTGGTACACCTGGCGCCGTCGTTACGTTTAAACCGCGCTACGGCAATTTCATCGGCGGCGAGTTTGTCGCCCCGGTCAATGGTGAGTACTTCACCAACTCTTCGCCGGTCAACGGTGAAGTGATCGCCGAATTCCCTCGCTCCAGCGCCGCCGACATCGAAAAAGCCCTCGACGCAGCGCATGCCGCCGCCGATGCCTGGGGCAAAACCTCGGCGCAGGACCGCTCCCTGGTGCTGCTGAAAATCGCCGATCGCATCGAACAGAATCTGGAAATCCTCGCCGTCACCGAAACCTGGGACAACGGCAAAGCCGTGCGCGAAACCCTGAATGCCGACGTGCCACTGGCTGCCGACCATTTCCGTTACTTCGCCGGTTGCATCCGCGCTCAAGAGGGCGGTGCCGCCGAGATCAACGAGCTGACCACCGCCTATCACTTCCACGAGCCATTGGGCGTGGTCGGGCAGATCATTCCGTGGAACTTCCCGCTGCTGATGGCCGCGTGGAAACTCGCCCCGGCCCTCGCAGCCGGTAACTGCGTGGTGCTCAAACCCGCCGAACAGACGCCGCTGTCGATCATGGTCTTCGCTGAACTGATCGCCGACTTGCTGCCACCCGGCGTGCTGAACATCGTTCAGGGTTTCGGTCGCGAAGCGGGTGAGGCGTTGGCCACCAGCAAGCGCATCGCCAAGATCGCCTTCACCGGTTCCACCCCGATTGGCGCGCACATCATGAAATGCGCGGCCGAGAACATCATTCCAAGTACCGTTGAACTGGGCGGCAAGTCGCCGAACATCTTCTTCGAAGACATCATGCAAGCCGAGCCACAGTTCATCGAGAAAGCCGCCGAAGGTTTGGTGCTGGCGTTCTTCAACCAGGGCGAAGTCTGCACCTGTCCATCGCGAGCGCTGGTGCAGGAGTCGATCTACGACGACTTCATGAAAGTGGTGATGCAGAAGATCGTCAAGATCAAGCGCGGCAACCCGCTGGACACCGAAACCATGGTCGGCGCCCAGGCGTCCGAGCAGCAATACGACAAGATCCTCTCGTACCTGAAAATTGCCCAGGAAGAGGGCGCCGAGCTGCTCACTGGCGGCGCGGCCGAGCGTCTTGAGGGCGACTTGTCGACGGGTTATTACATCCAGCCGACCCTGCTCAAGGGCCACAACAAAATGCGCGTGTTCCAGGAAGAAATCTTCGGCCCGGTGGTGGGTATCACCACCTTCAAGGACGAAGCCGAAGCCCTGGCGATTGCCAACGACAGCGAGTTTGGCCTCGGCGCCGGTCTGTGGACCCGCGACATCAACCGTGCCTACCGCATGGGCCGGGCGATCAAGGCCGGGCGTGTCTGGACCAACTGCTACCACCTGTACCCGGCCCACGCCGCGTTTGGTGGCTACAAGAAGTCCGGTGTCGGCCGTGAAAACCACAAGATGATGCTCGACCATTATCAGCAGACCAAAAACCTGCTGGTGAGCTACGACATCAATCCGATGGGGTTCTTCTAACTCCGTAAGCACACCGCAAACCCTGTGGGAGCGGGCTTGCTCGCGAAAGCGGTCTGTCAGTCAACCAATGTGTTGGATGTGACGCCGCCTTCGCGAGCAAGTCGAATCGTCGCACCGCCGCTCCCACATTGGTTTTGTGTGTTTCTGAAGATCGCCGCACACCCCCTACCAATGCACGCCGCCACCTCGTTCGAAAGTAGCATTCGGGTGCCTGGCGCCCCGTGCATTAATGGCTTTACCGGAATCGTCCGGCATAAGAAGAGGATTGACCCATGTGGACTAAACCCGCGTTTACCGATCTGCGCATTGGCTTCGAAGTGACGATGTATTTCGCCAACCGCTGATTGTTCACCCGGCCAGCTGTTGCGTTGGCCGGGCCTGCCTTCTGGAGCATTGCCCATGCACATTCGCGTTCTCGGATCCGCCGCTGGCGGTGGTTTTCCGCAATGGAATTGCAACTGCCGCCAGTGCGCCGCGATGCGCAATGGCAGCCTGCGGGCCCAACGGCGCACCCAGTCCTCGATTGCCCTGAGCGACAACGGTGTGGATTGGGTGCTGTGCAATGCTTCACCGGACATTCGCGCGCAACTCGAGAGTTTCGCGCCGCTGCAACCGGCACGCCGGGTGCGTGACACGGCGATTGCCGGCGTCGTCCTGCTGGACAGCCAGATCGACCATTGCACCGGCCTGTTGAGCCTTCGCGAAGGTTGCCCGCATCAGGTCTGGTGCACCGAACGGGTCCATGAAGACCTCAGCAGCGGCTTTCCGTTGTTCACCATGCTCAAGCACTGGAACGGCGGGTTGCAGTGGCAACCGGTCGGGCTCGACCGCGAACCGTTCAGCATCCCGGCGTGCGCGCACCTGCGATTTCGCGCGATCCCCTTGGTCAGCAACGCACCGCCATACTCGCCCAATCGCGGCAATCCGCAGCCGGGCGACACCATCGGCTTGTTTATCGAAGACCGACGCAGCGGTGCTTCGCTGTTCTATGCGCCGGGCCTGGGACAGGTCGACGACGAGGTGCTGAGCTGGATGCAACGCGCCGATTGCCTGTTGCTGGACGGCACCTTGTGGCGCGACGACGAGATGCGAGTCTGCGAAGTCGGCCAGAACCTGGGCAGTGAAATGGGTCACCTGTCCCAAAGCGGCCCTGGCGGCATGATCGACATCCTTGAAGGCTTCCCCCGCCAGCGCAAGGTGCTGATCCACATTAACAACACCAACCCGATCCTTGATGAAGACTCGGCCGAGCGGGCGTTGCTGGATCGGCGCGGGATCGAAGTGGCGTTCGACGGCATGAGTATTGAGCTGTAGCGGATGGCCTCATCGCGAGCAGGCTCGCTCCCACAAGGGTGCCGCGTTCCACTGTGGGAGCGGGCTTGGTCCGGGCGGCGTTCCGACGAAGGCGCCAGAGCAAACACCGCAGAGCTACCAGGAGAACCGCAATGACTGACAAAGCAATGTCCCCCGCCGAATTCGAAGCGGCCCTGCGCGCCAAAGGCGCCTACTACCACATCCACCATCCATTCCACCAAGCCATGTACGCCGGCCGATCAACCCGCGAGCAGATTCAAGGCTGGGTCGCCAATCGCTTCTACTACCAGGTGAACATCCCCCTGAAGGACGCGGCGATTCTCGCCAATTGCCCGGACCGCGACGTGCGCCGGGAGTGGCTGCAACGAATTCTCGACCACGACGGTGCACCCGGCAGCGAAGGCGGGATCGAAGCCTGGCTGCGGCTGGGGGAAGCGGTGGGGCTGGATCGCGAGCAAATCCTTTCACAGGAATTGGTGCTGCCCGGTGTCCGTTTCGCCGTCGACGCCTACGTTAATTTCGCCCGTCGCGCCTGTTGGCAGGAAGCCGCCAGCAGTTCGCTGACCGAGCTGTTTGCGCCACAGATCCACCAATCCCGGCTCGATGCCTGGCCGGCCCATTACCCGTGGATCAACGTCGGCGGTTACGACTATTTCCGTAATCGCCTGAGTCAGGCACGACGGGATGTCGAGCATGGCTTACGCATCACCCTGGCGCACTACGTCACGGTCGAAGGCCAGCAACGCATGCTGGAAATCCTGCAATTCAAGCTCGACGTGCTGTGGAGCATGCTCGACGCCATGAGCATGGCCTACGAACTGGAGCGCCCGCCGTATCACACCGTCACCACGGAGAAAGTCTGGCACCGGGGGATTGTCCTGTGATCCTGATCAACCGCGAGCAATCACCGTCGCTGCGCCAGGGTTTTCGCCTGCAATGGGAACCTCGTCAGGACTGTCACGTGCTGCTGTACCCCGAAGGCATGATCAAACTCAACACCAGTGCCGGGCAGATCCTCGATCTGGTGGACGGCCAGCGCAGCGTTGCGGCGATCATTGATCGACTGTCTGAGAGTTTCCCCGGCGTACCGGGGATCGACGAAGACGTGCTGGCATTTCTGGAGGTGGCCCATGCTCAATTCTGGATCGAGTGACTCGCGTCCGGGTCCGCCGCTGTGGCTGTTGGCGGAGCTGACCTACCGTTGCCCGCTGCAATGCCCGTATTGCTCCAACCCGCTGGACTTTGCCCAATCAGGCGAAGAGTTGAGCACTGAGGAATGGATCCGGGTGTTCCGCGAGGCCCGGGAGATGGGCGCCGCACAACTGGGTTTTTCCGGCGGTGAACCGTTGGTTCGCCAAGACCTGGCCGAATTGATCAAGGCCGCCCGGGACATGGGTTACTACACCAACCTGATCACCTCGGGCATCGGCCTGACCGAGCAGAAAGTGCGCGATTTCAAGGTCGCGGGGCTGGACCACATCCAGATCAGCTTCCAGGCCGCCGACGAAGCGGTGAACAACATGCTCGCCGGCTCGCGCAAAGCCTTCGCGCAGAAACTCGCGATGGCCCGGGCGGTAAAGGCCCAGGGCTATCCGATGGTGCTGAACTTCGTCACCCATCGGCACAACATCGACCAGATCGCGCAGATCATCGATTTGTGCCTGGAACTGGAAGCGGATTTCGTCGAATTGGCGACGTGTCAGTTCTACGGCTGGGCCGAACTCAACCGGGTTGGCCTGTTGCCCACTCGTGAGCAATTGCAGCGTGCCGAGCGCATCACCAATGAGTATCGGGAGCGTCTTGAGGCGCAGGGCCACCCGTGCAAGCTGATCTTCGTCACCCCGGATTACTACGAAGAACGCCCCAAGACCTGCATGAACGGCTGGGCCAATCTGTTTCTCGACATCACCCCCGACGGCACGGCGTTACCTTGCCACAGCGCCCGACAGTTGCCGGTGCAGTTTCCCAATGTGCGCGAGCACAGTATCGAGCACATCTGGACTGATTCTTTCGGTTTCAATCGCTTTCGTGGCGATGACTGGATGAAGGAGCCGTGCCGCTCCTGCGATGAAAAGCACAAGTACCTGGGCGGCTGCCGCTGCCAGGCATTCATGCTGACCGGCGACGCCGCCAACGCGGACCCGGTGTGCAGCAAGTCCCCGCACCACGGTGTGATTCTCAAGGCCCGCGAGGAAGCCGAGGCACCGGGGCTAGGCATGGAACACCTGACGTTGCGTAACGAGAAGGCTTCGCGACTGATCTACCGCGGATGAATCAAACGACACAAATCCCCTGTGGGAGCGGGCTTGCTCGCGAAGGCGGCTCTACATTCAACATTGATGTGGACTGACCCACCGCTTTCGCGAGCAAGCCCGCTCCCACAGGGGTATTCTGGTGAATTCAAGATTTGAGTACACCCCAGCCTGCTACCCATTGGTCTGATTGCATTCACAGCCGGATGCTTTAGTGTGGACGTTACCTTCCAAAACAATAAAAACAGGCTTTCCAATGAGCCAGAGTCTTAGTCAACTGCGTAAATTCGTTTCGCCTGAAATCATCTTTGGTGCCGGCTGCCGGCACAACGTCGGCAATTGCGCCAAAACCTTTGGTGCCCGCAAGGTGCTGCTGGTCAGCGATCCCGGTGTGATTGCCGCTGGTTGGGTTGCCGATGTCGAGGCCAGCCTGCAAGCCCAAGGCATCGAGTACGTCTTGTACAGCGCAGTCTCGCCCAACCCGCGGGTCGAAGAAGTGATGCTCGGCGCTGATCTGTACCGGGAAAATCATTGCGATGTGATCGTGGCCGTCGGTGGCGGCAGTCCGATGGATTGCGGTAAAGGCATCGGCATTGTCGTTGCCCATGGACGCAGCATCCTCGAATTCGAAGGCGTGGACACCATCCGTGTCCCGAGCCCGCCGCTGATCCTGATTCCGACCACCGCCGGGACCTCGGCCGATGTCTCGCAATTCGTGATCATCTCCAACCAGCAAGAACGCATGAAGTTCTCCATCGTCAGTAAGGCGGTGGTGCCGGACGTGTCGTTGATCGACCCGGAAACCACGTTGAGCATGGACCCGTTCCTGTCGGCCTGTACCGGCATCGATGCGTTGGTGCATGCCATCGAAGCGTTTGTTTCCACCGGTCACGGGCCATTGACCGACCCCCATGCGTTGGAGGCGATGCGCCTGATCAACGGCAACCTGGTGCAGATGATCGCTAACCCCAACGACATTGCCCTGCGCGAGAAAATCATGCTCGGCAGCATGCAGGCCGGGCTGGCGTTCTCCAACGCGATCCTCGGCGCGGTGCATGCCATGTCCCACAGCCTCGGTGGCTTTCTCGACTTGCCTCATGGGCTGTGCAACGCGGTGCTGGTGGAACACGTGGTGGCGTTCAACTACAGCTCCGCACCCGAGCGCTTCAAGGTGATCGCCGAGACCTTTGGCATCGATTGCCGTGGCTTGAATCACCGGCAGATTTGCGGGCGTCTGGTGGAACATCTGATTGCGTTGAAACACGCGATCGGCTTCCACGAAACCCTCGGATTGCACGGGGTCAGCACCGCGGACATTCCGTTCCTGTCGCAACACGCCATGCACGATCCGTGCATCCTGACCAACCCGCGTGAGTCCAGTCAGCGTGATGTCGAGGTCGTCTATGGCGAAGCCCTCTGACGAACAGCAACGGGCGCTGGCAGGGTTACTGGGATTAGGCAGCCACTCGGCGCGCAAGAGTCATTACCCGGAACTGGCCGCGCGCCTCGACGAGCTGGAAACCGAGCGCAATCGCTATAAATGGCTGTTCGAGAACGCGGTCCACGGGATCTTCCAGGCCAGCCTCCTGGAAGGCATGCGTGCCGCCAATCCGGGACTGGCGCGGATGCTCGGTTACGACAATCCCCAGGAAGTGCTGTTTTCCCTGGCCGATCTGGCGAGCAACCTGTTTGTCGGTGGTGCACAGGAACTGGAAAATATCGGCGAAATCCTCAGGCACCAGGGCAGCCTGCATGGCTACGAAACCCAATTGCGACGCAAGGATGGCAGCAGCCTCGACGTGCTAATGAACCTGTTGCTCAAGCCCGATCAGGAAGGGCTGGTGGAAGGGTTTGTCGCTGACATCACCGAACGCAAACTCGCCCAGCAGCGCCTGCAGCAACTCAACGACGAACTGGAACAGCGCGTCACCGCGCGCACCGACGAGTTGCTGGAAGCCAACCGCAACCTGCAACAGCAGATCACCCAGCGTAAACAGATCGCCCAAGCCTTGCGCGATGCCCGGGACGCCGCTGAGGCCGCCAATCGCAGCAAGGACAAATACCTCGCCGCCGCCAGTCATGACCTGTTGCAACCGCTCAACGCCGCGCGTTTGTTGATCTCGACCCTGCGCGAGCGCAAGTTGCCCGACGTCGAACAGGTGCTGGTGGAGCGTACGCACCAGGCGCTGGAAGGGGCGGAAGATTTGCTCACCGATTTGCTGGATATTTCCCGGCTCGATCAGGCGGCGGTCAAACCGGACATTGCGCTGTACCGCCTCGATGAATTGCTCTCGCCGCTGGTGTCGGAGTTCCAGTCAGTGGCCCAGGCTGAAGGGTTGAACCTGCGGGTGCACATGGGCGATTACGCCATCAGCACTGACTTGCGTCTGATGACGCGGATCCTGCGCAACTTCCTCAGCAACGCCTGCCGCTACACCGACGAAGGCAGCATTCTTCTGGGTGCCAGACGCCGCGGTGAAATGCTCCGCCTGGAAGTCTGGGACACCGGGCGCGGGATCGCGGCGGATCGACTGGATTCGATTTTCCTCGAGTTCAACCAACTGGACGTCGGCCGCGCCGCCGACCGCAAGGGTGTGGGCTTGGGGCTGGCCATCGTTGAACGCATCGCCAAGATCCTCGGCTATAAAGTCGGGGTTCATTCGTTGCCCGGGCGCGGTTCGATGTTCAGCATCGACGTGCCGATTTCCCATGAAATTCCGCTGCCGATCAGCCTGGCGGCACCCCTACCCGGCACCGGCAATCCGTTGCCGGGTCGGCGTTTGCTGGTGCTGGACAACGAAGTGAGCATCCTCGAAAGCATGAGCGCGCTGCTCGGGCAATGGGGTTGCGAAGTGGTCACGGCCACCGATGAATTCTCCGCGCTGGCCGCCTTGCAGGGGCGACCGCCGGAACTGATTCTGGCGGACTACCACCTCGATCACGGGGTGGTGGGCTGTGATGTGGTCAGGCATTTGCGTGAGCATTACCACCAGGCGATTCCGGCGGTCATCATCACTGCTGACCGCACGGATCAATGTCGGCGCTCATTGCAGAGACTCGACGCACCGCTGCTGAACAAACCGGTGAAACCCGGGAAGTTGCGCGCGGTGCTCAGTCAGTTGCTGGGGTAGCGAAATTGCAGGCTGAAGCCGAGCTCGGCTGACTCGCCTTGCTCCAGCAATCGCAACCCCGGACGACCGGGCAGGTGATGCGCGTTGACCGGGTGGCTCACCGGTTCGATACAGAAAAAATCCAGGCCCACCGGGCAGTAGAGCAGGTAGTAATCGCTGCCCGTGGCGCGGCATTCCAGCTCATAGCCCAACGCTGGCTGGCGGATCAGGCAGTGGCCGTCCCATTCGCAGAAACCGTTGTCGACCAATGTCTCGGGCAACCCCTTGAGTGACCGGAAATCCCATTCGGCTGGCAACGCACTGAGGTGCGTCGGCAGTTTGGTCCCGTCACACAACCAGACGTGCCGGGATTGCGCCTGCAACTGGGTGCCCGTGGTACGCGGGAAGTAAGGATGCAAACCGAGCCCATGCCAGGCAGGGCTTTCGGCCAGATGGGTGACCTTGAGATCAAGGCTCAGCTTGCCGTCGCTCAGATGGAATCGTTGCCGGGCGCGATAGGTGAAGGGCGTGGTGCTGTCGAGTTGCAGGACGATTTCATCGCGCGTCTGCGAAACCACCTGCCACGGTTGCTGCCAGGCGCTGCCGTGAATCGGCATGGGATCGGTGAGGCTGTTGGGTGTCAGTGCCAGCCAGCCCTCGGGGCATTCAAAGCCGCCTTCGGAAATTCGGTTCGACCACGGTGCCAAGGGAAAACAGCCGAGCTTGCCGGGCAGGCCGGTATTCAGCGCGTGAGCATCGCTGTGGCGCAACAGCGGCAGACCCGTGCCGCGCACGCTCCAGTTGACGATGCTGCCACCGAGTTGCGGGGCGAGGGTGAGATGGGTGAATTCGTCTTCGAGGTTAAGCAACGCTGGCGTCATTTCAATTGAGCTCTGATGTGAGAACACCGCTGAGCCTTGTAGCAGCTGGCGAAGCCTGCGTTCGGCTGCGAAGCAGTCGTAAAACCTTACTGCGCGGTGTATCAGGAAACCGCATTCACCGGATTGACGACTGCTGCGCAGCCGAACGCAGCCTTCGGCAGCTGCTACATGGGGACCTGGTTCATCCCTGGAACAACGGCTCCGGCAAACCTTTCACGCCGGGATTGAGGGCGAACACACCGCCGGCCAGTGACTGTTCGTCATGGTCGTCACCGGGGCGGATCGAGGTCACGAACAGGGTGTCCAGGCGACTGCCGCCGAAGGCGCACATGCTCGGTTTTTTTACCGGCACGACGAGGGAGCGGTCCAGTCGGCCGTCGGGCGTGAAACGGTGAATCAGCCCGGCGTCATTGGCGCAAATCCAGTAGCCGCCTTCGGCATCGACCGCCGCCCCGTCGGGACGACCAGGGAATTGATGCATGTCGACAAACAGCCGGCGGTTGGACGGCGTGCCGCTATCGATGTCGTAATCGAAGGCCCAGATTTGCTGGACCAGGGGATGAGAGTCAGACAGGTACATCGTTCGCCCGTCCGGGCTGAAACCCAGACCATTGGGCACGATAAACCCGCTGAGTTGCGCCTCGAGTGGCCCGCGTTGCCCGGCGCTGTAGCGATAAAGCGTGCCGTCGGCAGCGTTGGCGCCCATGTTCAGCACCATGCTGCCGGCCCAGAAGCGCCCCTGACGATCGCAGCGACCGTCGTTCAGGCGCATATCTGTGCGGGCGTGTTCGACCGGAGCCAGGAGGTTGCTGTCGAGGCTGCCATCGTTATGCGGGTGCAGATGATAGAACCCGCTTTCCATCCCGGCAACCCAGCCGCCGTTGCTGTGACGTGCAATGCAGGCGAGCATCTCCGGCGCTTTCCAGGCATGGACATGGCCGGTTTCGGCGCTCCAGCGCTGAAGTCCGCCGGCAGGAATATCCACCCAATACAGGGCGTTTTCCTCGGGGACCCAGACCGGGCATTCACCGACTGCGTTACGGGCATCGACAATCAATTCGGCATGCATGACAACTCATCCCCTCGGGTTTTTGTTGTTGGGATCAAGTGATGTACGCGGGTTCAGTCGCCGAAGGGGCCGGATGCGACAAACGCACCACCCTGGTAGACCCGTGCCGGGTCATCAGCGGCCGGCATCGGTTGGGCTTCGACTTTTTCGCGGAACACTTCGGAGCTGTCCTGAGGTTCATAACCCAGGCAGGTGGCGAAACGGTTGTCCCACCAGACGTTCTTGTTGTCGGACATGCCGTAGACCACTGTGTGACCGACATTGGGGGCGTACAGCGCGCATTCGAGCAATTGAGTCAGGTCGCCGAAGCTCAACCAGGTGCTCATCATTCGACGGTTCAGTGGTTCCGCAAACGAGGAGCCGATGCGCACGCTGACGGTTTCGATGCCGTAGCGATCGAAGTAGAAACTGGCTATGTCTTCGCCGTAGGACTTGGACAAGCCGTAGTAGCTGTCCGGGCGGCGAGGGGAGTGGGCGTCGATGACTTCATCCTGCTTATAGAAGCCGATCACGTGGTTGGAGCTGGCGAAAATCACCCGCTTCACGCCATGGCGGCGAGCGGCTTCATAGATGTGGAACACGCCGCAGATGTTGGCGCCGAGGATCTCTTCGAACGAGTGCTCCGTCGATACGCCACCAAAGTGCAGGATCGCGTCTACGCCTTCAACCAGCTGATGGACTGCTCGCTTGTCTGCCAGGTCGCAGGGCACCACTTCTTCACGGTCATCGATGGCCGGGGCAATATCGGCGATGTCCGACAGGCGAATCACATTGGCGTAGGGCCGTAAGCGTTCGCGCAGGACTTTGCCGAGGCCACCGGCGGCACCGGTCAGGAGGAGACGATTGAAAGGAGCGCGGGCGTTAGTTGTGATGGTCATGGAAGTCCCTGAACAAGCAGTCATTGTTATTGAATTTGTTGTAGGTTGTCGTACGACTAGGTCGAAGTATCGTTAGGGTCTCAGGTTGTTGTCAACGCGTCATCGGTTGAAATTGACGGAGGGTCATTCCCGCATCCGCTGACAACACGAAGCACTTTGTGGGAGCGAGCTTGCTCGCGATGGCTTTATGTCAAATACCTTGATGTTGAATGTAACGCCACCATCGCGAGCAAGCTCGCTCCCACAGGGCTCGTGTTGATCCCCCCGGCCCCTCGGCTTACAGCAACGAGATCGGGTAGTTGATGATAATGCGGTTTTCGTCGAATTCGTTGGTGCTGAAGTCCTTGCGGATCGACGCGTTACGCCATTTGACGTTGAGGTTCTTCAGCGCGCCGCTCTGCACGGTGTAAGCCAGTTCTGATTCGCGGCCCCATTCCTTGCCGTCGGTGATGGTGCCTGTGTGCACGTTATCGCCGCTGATGTAGCGGTTCATCATCGTCAGGCCGGGAATGCCGAGCGCCACAAAATTGTAGTCGTGGCGCAGCTGCCAGGATCGTTCCTTGGCGTTGTCGTAGCTGGAGTTGTAGCTGTCGTTGGCCAGGGTGCCGCCGCTGGTGCCGTTGACCCGCATCCAGACATCGTCGCCGGTGAGTTTTTGCAGGCCGACAAAGAAGGTGCTGCCGCCGTACTTGGCCGAGAGCATGGCGAACGCGGTTTTGTTATCGAGGTCGCCGGCCAGGGCGCTGCCGTCTTCCTTGCCGATGAAGTAGCCAAGGTTGGCGCCGAGGGTCCAGTCTCCGATGGGCTGGCTGTGGCTCAGGTTGAAATACTGCTGCTGATAAATGTCGCTGAGCTGTGCGTACCAGACGCCGACCTGGGTGCGCTTTTCGTTGAACGCATATTCACCGCCGCCAAAGTTGAAACGGTCCGAGGTGAATGCCGCTGATTTGCCGTTCATGAACATGTCTTCCATGCTCGCATCGTTGCGCGGACTGTTGGCGCGGAACTGGCCGCCGTAGAGCGTCAGGCCACTGATCTCGGTGGACGTCACCTGTCCACCGCGGAAGGTTTGCGGCAGGGAGCGACCGTCGTCGGAGCGCAGGATCGGCAACACCGGCATCCATTCGCCGACCTTCAATTCGGTTTTCGAGACTTTACCTTTCAGCGCCACACCCAGGCGCCCGAAGTTGTCGGCCGGGCGGCCGTCGTCATGAATCGGCAGCAACGAGGTGCCGCCCGTGCCTTTGCCGCCGTCGAGTTTTTCCGAGTACAGGCCCAGCACATCCATGCCGAAACCGACGGGGCCCTGGGTGAATCCGGATTTGGCATCGAGGATGAAGCTTTGCGTCCACTCTTCAGCCTTACCCTGCGGGTAGGCAGGGTTCGTGAAGTTGCGGTTGATGTAGAAGTTGCGCAGGTTCAGCGTGGCTTTGGCGTCATCGACGAAACCTTCGGCATGACTGGTCATGGGCAGGGCGAGGGCCAGGCTGCTGCAACCGATCAGGCTCAGGGTGTGACGGCGTGCGAAGGTTGGGCGAGGGGTGCTGACGGAGGAATTGCGGACGAGCTTGCTCACAGTGACGCTCCCGTGTTTCTTGTTGTTTTTATTTTTTGTTATACGTCGTCGTACAACATCGGGGCGGATTATTTGCAAGTGTTACGGGGAATGTCAATCAGAAGTTGTACGATGACTTGGTGCGGTTTTATGGTATGTCGAAGAACCCCTGTGGGAGTGAGCCTGCTCCGGGCGGCGTTCCGACGATAGCGGTCTGACATTCACTACAGTGGTGTCTGTTCTACCGTCATCGCGAGCAGGCTCGCTCCCACAGGGATTTGTGTTTTAGCTCACGATCATCGGGGGCAGAGTGCCCAGCAACGAAACGGCTGCCACCGCTCCCATCCCGAGCAGCCATTCGAGAATTACGCTGCTTTTCAGAATGGCCAGCCGCTGCTCGCAGTCATCGATTCGCAGCCGATTGAACAACGCCAATCCCAGCATCGCGGCGACCAGCAGAACCTTGATCAACAGAATCAGCGCAAACCCGGACAGCAACGGCGTCGGCCAGAACTGCCCGGTGAGGACCCGAACATTGATCAGCCCGGTCATCACCAACCCGGCCACCAATACGTAACCAATGCCGCTGAAGCGTTGCAAGGTCGCTTTGATTGAATGCTCTGCCGGCTGCCGCAGAATCATCACCAACAACATCAAGCCGCCGAGCCAGGCGCCGACGCAGGTCAGGTGAATGATTTGATTGAGGATCAGCAATTGGCCGTTGAGGCCGTCGAGCATGGCACCGTGGCCGACCGGGGCGAGGGTGGCCAGCAGTAGGCTGGCGAGGCCGATTCGCAGGGGCAGGTTTGAACGCAAGGGCGTCATCAGCAGCGCGACCAACAACGCATTGAGCAGCAAGTGCCAGCGCCAGACCTGGCCGAAAAATGTATTGCCCAGCACCAGTCGCAGGGTCGACGGATCGAATGCCGCGTCCCACGAACCGGCCATGCTGGCGGTGATCAGCAGCAACCAGCTAACGCCAGTGACCAAGGCTACCGCAGCCAGCCAGCGGCTTGTTCTGGCCAATCGCTGATCCAGATGTCCAGCGTCGCCATTGACCAGCAGAGGCCTGAACACCCACGCCCCGAACAGCATCAGCACGACGGTGAAATGCAGAAAGCGGCACAGCACCATCGCGCTCGTCATGAATTACTGGCCAACCTTGAAGCTATAGGCACCTTCGCTTTTGTGGGTATCGACCGACACCGCGTGCCATTCGACTTTGTAAGCGCCCGCTGCCAACGGTGCGGCCGGGGTGACGATCAGGGTTTTCTTGTCGCTGCCTTCGGTGGTGAGGCTTTTCACCGGTACGGGGACGCCGTCCTTGCTGATCGTGACTTTGGAAAAGGTCGCTTCTACACCTTCGGAAAACACCAGGCGCAGTTCCGACGGCGCGCTCACCGTGCTGTCGGCGGCCGGGGTCTGGCTTTTCAGATGGGCGTGGGCAAACACCGATGACGCGGCGAACAGCGAGCCGAGCAGGGCGACGGTGGTCAGGGTTTTCTTGAGCTGCATCTTGGAATACCTCTGAGGTGGGTTCGAAAAGGCGGTCAGTTTACCTGCGAGAAGCTGTGTGTACGAAGTTTCGTTTTCCCTTGTCGCCGCGAGATAGAGCGGATGCTAGTCTTGGGCAACGCTGTTGTCAGGGAGCCCTCATGGGCAATCACAAGATCGAGATTCGTCGCAGTAACGTCGAGAAAATTCTGTTGGGGGCCGAAAAGGTGTTCGCCGAAAAAGGTTTCGGCGGCACCGCCATGGCCGACATCGCCGCCGAAGTGCAACTGCCGCGCTCCAACCTGCATTACTACTTCAGCACCAAGAGTGAGCTGTACAGCGCGGTGCTGTTGGGTTTGCTGGAAGTGTGGAAACAGGATGCCCTGTGCTTCGAGATGTTCGACGACCCGCGTGTGGTGCTCAGCAGCTACATCCGCGCCAAGATGAACCACTCCCGCAGCCGGCCTTATGGCTCCAAAGTCTGGGCCAACGAAATCATCCACGGCGCACCGACCCTGGGTGAGAAGCTGGACGTGAGCCTGTACGACTGGGCCAAGATGAAAGAAGCGAAAATTCGCCAGTGGGTGGACGACAAACGCATCCTGCCGGTGGAACCTTCGAGCCTGCTGTACATGATCTGGGCGTCGACCCAGCATTACGCCGACTTTGATCATCAGGTGAATATTCTGAATGACCATCAGCCGTTGTCGGACATGCAGTTCGAGCGGGCGGTGCAGACGGTGACGAGTGTGATCTTGCGGGGGATTGGGTTGGAGCCGTGAATCAAAAGATCGCAGCCTCGTTTCACTCGACAGCTCCTACAGGTTTACGCAATCCGTTGTAGGAGCTGTCGAGTGAAACGAGGCTGCGATCCCTTGATCTTCAACGATCAAACAGCGACGTGGTAAGGATTCCTCGGATCATGATTCCAATCCAGAAACGGCTTCCCGTTCTCCATCGGCACCATCTCGATACAATCCTGCACCGGGCACGTGATCTGACACAGATTGCACCCCACGCACTCATCATCAATCACTTCATATTTGTGCGTCCCGTCCGCCTGCTTAAGGCTCGCAATCGCCTGGTGCGAAGTGTCTTCGCAAGCAATGTGGCAACGACCGCAACCAATGCAGGCCTCCTGATCAATCTTGGCAATCACCTGATAGTTAATGTCCAGGTACTTCCAGTCCGTGGTGTTGCTCACCGCACGCCCGGAAAACTCTGACACGCTGGCGTAGCCCTGACTGTCCATCCAGCGCGATAAACCGTCCTTCATCTCCTCGACAATCCGGAAACCATGCAGCATCGCCGCCGTACACACCTGCACCGAGCCGCTGCCCAGCGCAATAAACTCCGCCGCGTCGCGCCAGCTGCTAATGCCGCCAATGCCCGAGATCGGCAGGCCTTGCGTCTGAGGATCGCGGGCGATTTCGGCGACCATGTTCAGTGCAATCGGCTTCACTGCCGAACCGCAATAACCACCATGGGTGCTTTGGCTACCCACGGCGGGATTGGCGACCATGCGCTCCAGGTTGACGCTGGTGATCGAGTTGATCGTGTTGATCAGCGACACCGCATCCGCACCGCCGCGATGGGCCGCGCGGGCGGCGACGCGAATGTCGGTGATGTTCGGTGTGAGCTTGACGATCACCGGCAGCGAGCAGTACGTCTTGCACCAACGGGTGACCTGCTCGACGTACTCCGGCACCTGGCCGACCGCCGCGCCCATGCCGCGCTCCGGCATCCCGTGCGGGCAGCCGAAGTTCAGCTCGATGCCATCGGCGCCGGTAGCTTCCACCAGCGGCAGGATGAATTTCCAGGATTCTTCGACGCAGGGCACCATCAGCGACACGATTAACGCGCGGTCCGGCCAGTCTTTTTTGACCTGAGTGATTTCCCGCAGGTTGATCTCCAGCGAACGATCGGTGATCAGTTCGATGTTGTTGAAGCCCACCACTTCACGGTTGGCCCCGAAGTGCGCCGAGTAGCGCGACGACACGTTGACCGCCGCCGGGTCTTCACCCAGGGTTTTCCAGACCACACCACCCCAGCCAGCCTCGAAGGCGCGGACCACGTTGTAGGCCTTGTCGGTCGGTGGCGCGGAGGCCAGCCAGAACGGATTGGGGGCTTTGATGCCGGCGAAGACAATCGAGAGATCGGCCATTTACGCAGCCTCCACGTTGAGCATGAGTTGGGCGTTGATGGCCTCGGCGGCCCGTTTGCCGTGCTGCACGGCCTGCACGGTGAGGTCCTGATCGAGACTGGTGCAGTCGCCGCCGGCGTACACGCCGGGGATGCTGGTGCGCAGGTTTTCGTCCACTTGAATCCGCTCGCCCTGGCGCTTGAGTTCACGGGCCAGCGGATCGGCGAGGGCGCTGCCATCAAAGGCCTGGCCGATGGCTTTGAAGATCGCGTCAGCGGCCAGTTCGAAGGTTTCGCCAGTGGTTTGCAGGCGACCTTCGACTAACCAGGTCCGAGCGAAGCGCATGCCGCGTACTTGGCCTTGAGTATCGAGCAGGACTTCTTCGGGTTGCGCCCAGGTCAGCAAACGCACTTGATTGGCTTTGGCGATGTCCTGTTCGTGGTCGGTGGCGCCCATTTCCTCAACGCCGCGGCGGTACACCAGGTTGACGTCGCGTGCACCGAGGCGAGCCATTTGCACGGCCATGTCGATGGCGGTGTTGCCGGCGCCCAAAACGATACAACGGTCAGCGAGGGGGAGTTGGGTCAGGTCATCGGCCTGACGCAGTTCGCGGATGTAATCGGTGGCGGCCAGCAGACCGGGCGCATCTTCATGAGCAAGCCCCAGCTGTTTGCTGGCGGCCAGTCCGAGCCCAAGGAACACCGCGTCGAACTGCTGATGCAGATCGCTGAGGGTCAGGTTCTCTCCAAGTTTCTGCCCGTGGCGGATTTCGATCCCGCCGATTTCCAATAGGAATTCAAGCTCCTTCTGCGCGTAGTCGTCCACCAGTTTGTACTTGGCGATCCCGTATTCGTTGAGGCCGCCAGCCTTTTCCCGTGCCTCGAAAATCACCACGTCATGACCATGCATGGCACTGCGGTGAGCGCAGGACAAACCGGCCGGACCGGCGCCGACCACGGCGATGCGCTTGCCGGTTGATGCCGCACGGGTGAAGGGGTGTTCGCTGAAGTGTGCGTTGTCGACGGCGTAACGCTGCAACAGGCCGATCAGCACCGGTGCGCATTCATGGTCGTTGTTGCGCACGCAGGCTTGCTGGCAGAGCACTTCCGTCGGACACACCCGGGCGCAACTGCCACCGAGGATGTTCGCCGAGAGGATTTTCTGCGCGGCGCCCTGAACGTTTTCCTGATGGATATTGCGGATGAACGACGGAATGTCGATCTCGCTCGGACAGGCATTCACGCAGGGCGCGTCATAGCAGTACAGGCAACGCGAGGCTTCCAGATGGGCCTGACGGTCGTTGAGTGGCGGGGCCAGATCGGTGAAATGGCCGGCGAGGGCGGCCGCATTCTCGTGCGGATGCGGGAGATGGTTCAGAGTCTTGATCACGGTGTTGGCCTCACGGTTAATTGAGGTGATGCCTCTGATGGGCATTGAGTTTTTCGTCGTCAGGGCAGCCGCCTTCGCGAGCAAGCCCGCTCCCACATTTGAAATGCATTCCCATGTGGGAGCGGGCTTGCTCGCGAAGGCCGAAGGCCTCGATTTCAGCGTTTCACTGCGGTCGGCCTGTTCATCTCAGCCCGCTTACTCAGCAAATCAAACACCGCCGGATACGCCGGCCGTTCGACATACCGCCCGGCACCACGCTCGGCCCGCAAATCACCATCGGCCCACACCACCCGGCCCTGGCTGACGGTGTGGCTCGGTACGCCGTGCACGGTCTTGCCTTCGAAGATGTTGAAGTCAACTTGCTGATGGTGAGTCTTCGCCGAAATCGTCCGCGTACCTTCCGGATCCCACAGCACCAGATCCGCGTCCGCACCGACGCGAATCGCGCCTTTGCGCGGGTAGAGGTTGAAGATTTTTGCGGTGTTGGTGGAGGTGAGCGCCACGAAGTGCTGCATCGACAAACGTCCGGTGTTCACCCCTTCATCCCAGAGCACCGCCATGCGATCTTCGATACCGGCCGTGCCATTGGGGATCTTGCTGAAATCGTCACGGCCGGCGGCTTTTTGCTCGGCGCAGAAGCAGCAATGGTCGGTGGCGGTGGTGTGCAGGTTGCCCGATTGCAGGCCGTGCCAAAGCGCCTCTTGATGGCCGCGCGGACGGAAGGGCGGGCTCATCACGTAACCGGCGGCGGTCTGCCAGTCCGGGTGTTGATAAACGCTGTCGTCCAGCAGCAAATGCCCGGCCAGGACTTCGCCGTAGACTTGTTGGCCCTTGCTGCGGGCGTAGGTGATTTCGTCGAGGGCTTCCTTGGTCGAGACGTGCACCAGGTACAGCGGCGTGCCCAGGGTTTCGGCGATGCGGATCGCCCGACTGGCCGCTTCACCTTCCACCTGCGAAGGGCGCGACAACGGATGCGCTTCAGGGCCGGTCATGCCTTGGGCCATCAACTTGCGTTGCAGGTGATAGACCAGCTCACCGTTTTCCGCATGCACGGTCGGCACCGCGCCCAGTTCCAGGCAGCGCTCAAAACTCGCCACCAGCGTGTCGTCGGCGGCCAT
Organism: Pseudomonas sp. Root329; assembly: GCF_001424925.1. Lineage (NCBI taxonomy): Bacteria > Pseudomonadati > Pseudomonadota > Gammaproteobacteria > Pseudomonadales > Pseudomonadaceae > Pseudomonas > Pseudomonas sp. Root329. Next base: position 342,210 of record NZ_LMCV01000012.1, read on the forward strand.
GATCGCGTTCTTGTAGGCCATGAAATGCTTGAAGCTGTTGACCCCGTGCTGGCTGACCAGCTCGGCCATTTCCTCGCGGACCTGTTCGCTCCACCAGGTGATCGCGACGTGGAAACCGTAATCCGACGCCGACTTCTCGGCCCAGCCGCGCCACTGATGAAAGGCTTCCATCAAGGATTGCTGCGGATTGGGAATCACAAAGTCGATGATCGACGTCGTGCCACCGGCAAGTCCCGCCGCAGTACCGCTGAAGAAGTCTTCACTGGCCACCGTGCCCATGAAGGGCAGTTGCATGTGCGTGTGCGGATCGATGCCGCCGGGCATCAGGTACTGGCCGCTGCCGTCGAGCACTTCGGCATCGGCGGGAACATCAAGGTTTTCACCGATGGCTTTGATCACGCCGTCGGCGCAATAGACGTCGGCGCGATAACTTTCATCATGGGTAATAACGGTGGCGCCACGGATCAACAGAGACATTCCGAGTTCCTCGCAGGCAATGACCGACTTGTGCCGGTTCTAAATGTTTTATATGAAGCCGACGCAAACAGGTGTATTCCTGTCAGCGCTGTCAGGAATAAACGCTAGTCTGAGTTTGAGGATTGAGCAAGAATATTTTTTATAAGCTTATATCTGTTTTAACGTGTTGATAAATAACGATTAAATACGTAAATCACCAAAATGGTGAGGCCTCTCACCATTTTGACGCACTTGACAGGTTCTAAAAATAGACGAGATTTCTTATGTGAAATCAGCCGGTTGAGGATGGTCTATGGTTGATGCGCGACGTTGAAAAAAAGTGATATGCACCAGATTGAGTCCTGACGGTTCGGACAACTTGCCTGGCGTTTGGCCTGAGTGAACAAGCAAGTAACCGGTGACTCATCGGCTATGTAAATAAAACTGATAAACATCAGTTGGTTACAAAGTTTTTATGGAACTGCCCGATGCGCAAACGGGGTAATCGGCACGTTAATTGAAGCCACCAGCCCCTGATGAGCAACAATAATCAAAAGAACAGTGGAGCGGCCATGCAACAGATCAGATCGCAAGTGACCGAACGCGACGGCTTGTTTGAGCTCGAAGCCGGCAGTGACGTCCTCGACAGCCCCCGTTACAACCACGACATGGCACCGACCAAGGTGCACGAACGAACCTGGAACAAATGGCACATCACCGCATTGTGGATCGGCATGGCGGTCTGTGTGCCGACCTACACCCTCGGCGGCGTGCTCACCGCGTATTTCGGCCTGAGCGTCGGCGAAGCGCTGCTGGCGATTCTGTTCGCCAACATCATCGTACTGATCCCGTTGACCCTGAACGCCTTCCCCGGCACCAAGTACGGCATTCCGTTTCCGGTGTTGCTGCGTTCGTCCTTCGGCGTCCTCGGCTCCAACATTCCGTGCCTGATCCGGGCGCTGGTGGCGTGTGGCTGGTTCGGCATTCAAACGATGTTCGGCGGGCTGGCCATTCACCTGTTTCTCGGCTCGGTGTTCGACGGTTGGAAATCCCTCGGTGGTACCGGTGAAGTGATCGGGTTCATGGTGTTCTGGGCCTTGAACTTGTGGGTGGTGATTCGCGGCGCGGACTCGATCAAATGGCTGGAAACCCTCTCTGCACCGTTGTTGGTGCTGGTGGGCGTGGGGCTGTTGGTATGGGCGATGCCGAACGTGTCGATGACCGAGTTGCTGGCGATCCCGGCCAAACGTCCACAAGGGGCCAGCGTGGTCAGTTACTTTGCCGCCGGGCTGACCGCCATGGTCGGGTTCTGGGCCACCTTGTCCCTGAACATTCCGGATTTCAGCCGCTACGCGAAAAGCCAGAAGGATCAGATTGTCGGGCAGATCATCGGCCTGCCACTGACCATGTTTCTGTTCGCATCATTGGGGGTGGTGATGACCGCCGCCTCGGTCAAACTGGTGGGCGTCACCGTCTCCGATCCGGTCACCCTGATCGGTCATATCCAGAGCCCGGTCTGGGTCGCGCTGGCCATGGCGCTGATCATCATCGCCACGCTGTCGACCAACACCGCGGCCAACATCGTGTCGCCGACCAACGATTTCCAGAACGTCGCGCCCAAGTTCATCAACCGCACCAAAGCGGTAATGCTCACCGGCCTGGTCGGCTTGGCGCTGATGGCCCATGAGCTGTTGAAGAAGCTCGGACTGATCGTCTCGGATTTGAGCCTGGAAACGGTGTATTCCAACTGGTTGCTGGGCTATTCGAGCCTGTTGGGCCCGATCGCCGGGATCATGGTGGTGGACTATTTCCTGATCAAGAAACAGCAACTGGACTTGGCCGGCCTCTATCGCGATGACGTTTACCCGGCGTGGAACTGGTTCGGGTTTATTGCGTTTGGTGTGCCGGTGGCGCTGACGCTGCTGTCGCTCGGCAGCAATGCATTCAGCTGGTTCTACGACTATGGCTGGTTCACCGGCTCGGCACTGGGCGGGCTGATTTATTACGGGTTGTGCTCGATGCGACCTAGCCCATCAATCGCGAAATCCACGGTGTGAGGGATGGCCCCTTCGCGAGCAAGCCCGCTCCCACACTTGAAATGCATTCCCCTGTGGGAGCGGGCTTGCTCGCGAAGACGGCCTCATAAACGACAACGATCAGCCTGAAGAAACTTATAACAACTGCCTGAGGAGATCATCATGAACGCTGCCGTAGACGTTCTGCAGTCCACCCATCAGCACATCAACCGCGACCGCTTGTGGCAGTCGCTCATGGACCTGGCCAAGCTCGGCGCCACGGTCAAGGGCGGCGTCTGTCGGCTGGCCCTGACCGACCTCGACCGCCAGGCCCGGGACATTTTCGTCAACTGGTGCGAGGAGGCCGGGTGCACCGTCAGCATCGACGCCGTCGGCAACATCTTCGCCCGTCGTCCGGGCCGCAACCCGAACCTGCCACCGGTGATGACCGGCAGCCACATCGACACCCAACCCACTGGCGGCAAGTTCGACGGTTGCTTCGGCGTATTGGCCGGCGTCGAAGTGCTGCGCACCCTCAATGACCTGGGCGTGGAAACCGAAGCGCCGCTGGAAGTGGTGGTCTGGACCAACGAGGAAGGCTCACGCTTCGCCCCGTGCATGATGGGCTCCGGCGTATTCGCGGAAAAATTCACCCTTGAAGAAACCCTGGCCAAGGTCGATGCCGAGGGCGTCACGGTCGGTGAAGCGTTGAACGCCATTGGCTATGCTGGCGAGCGCAAGGTCAGCGGCCATGCTGTCGGCGCCTATTTCGAGGCCCATATCGAGCAAGGCCCAATCCTTGAAGACGAACGCAAAACCATCGGCGTGGTGATGGGCGCCCTCGGGCAGAAATGGTTCGACCTGAAACTGCGCGGCGTCGAAGCCCACGCCGGCCCGACGCCGATGCACCTGCGCAAGGATGCTCTGGTTGGCGCTTCGGTGATCGTCGGTGCGGTCAACCGCGCTGCCCTCGGTCATCAACCTCACGCCTGCGGCACCGTCGGCTGCCTGCAAGCCTATCCCGGCTCACGCAACGTCATCCCCGGCGAAGTGCGCATGACCCTGGACTTCCGTCATCTGGAACCGGCGCGCCTGGACTCGATGATCGCCGAAGTCCGTGAAGTCATCGAAACCACCTGCGAGGAACACGGCCTGACCTTCGAACTGACACCCACTGCGGATTTCCCTCCGCTGTACTTCGACAAAGGCTGTGTGGAAGCGGTACGCGGCGCTGCTCAAGGGCTGGGCCTGTCGCACATGGACATCGTCAGCGGAGCAGGGCACGACGCAATCTTCCTCGCCGAACTCGGCCCGGCCGGGATGATCTTCGTACCGTGCGAAGGCGGTATCAGCCACAACGAAATCGAAAACGCCGCGCCGGATGATCTGGCGGCCGGGTGTGCGGTGTTGTTGCGGGCGATGCTGGCGGCGTCGGCGGCGATTGCCAGTGGTGAATTGGCCGCTTGAAATGCATGACGTGCGCTGAAAAAACAGCGCACGTCACAAACCCGAATCCTCAATCGTCATCCTGTTGAATCCCCCAAACAGTGGAGCAACACGATGTCGTCCAACACCCAACCGGTCAACCTTCTGCAATCGATTCCTCAGGTGTTCGAGAGCCTGACCCAGGTCCACGTCACCCTCGACAGCCACGACCTCGACCCGACCCTCAAACACCTGCTGCACCTGCGTGCCTCGCAGATCAACCAGTGCGGCTTCTGCGTGAAGATGCACACCCGCGAGGCCCGTGAAGCCAATGAAACCAACGAGCGGCTGGACCGCCTGATCGTCTGGCGCCACGTCAGCGATTTCAGCGCCTCCGAACGCGCCGCCCTGGCCTGGACCGAAGCCCTCACCGTACTCGATGAAAAGACCGACTACGCCAGCCTGCGCGGTGACTTGCGCGAGCACTTCAACGACGCGCAAATCGGTGCCTTGACGGCCGAGATCGGCATGATCAACCTGTGGAACCGTTTGCAGGTGTCGAGGCACTGATAGATGAACTCCGCTGAAAACGCCGCCGCTGTGTTCGAGCAGCGCCGGCCCTTTTTGCTTGGTCTGGCGTATCGCATCCTCGGCTCCCGCGCCGAAGCCGAGGATGTCGTACAAGAGTTGTTCATCAAATGGCTGGAGGCCGACCGCGCCGCCATTGCCACACCGGCCGCCTGGCTGACCACGGCGTGCACCCGGCACTGCATCGATCTGCTGCGTTCGGCTCACAAGTCGCGGGTTGATTACATCGGCACCTGGTTGCCGGAACCGATTCACACCACCCACCAGGATTCACCCGAACACAGGCATGAACTGGCCTCGTCGTTGTCCACCGCGTTCCTGTTGTTGCTGGAACGGCTAACCCCCAAAGAGCGAGCGGCGTACTTGCTCTACGAAATATTCGACATGGATTACGCGCAAGTCGCGGATGCGGTCGGGGTTCAAGAGGCTGCGTGCCGCAAACTGGTGTCCCGGGCCAAGGCCAGCCTCGGCAGCGGACAAACGCGCTTTCAGCCGGAACTGGCGCGTCAGGACCAATTGCTTAGCGCTTTCCATAGCGCCATCGCCAGCGGCTCGACCGCTTCCTTGACCGCGATGCTGAGCGAAGACGTCGAACTCTGCGCCGACAGCGGCGGCAAGGCCTCGGCCATCCGCGAAACCTTGTCCGGCATTACCCGCGTGCTGGATTTCATTGGTCAGTCGTTGCACGTCTATTGGCAGACTTGCGAATGGCTGCCCAGCGAAATCAATGGCGCCCAAGGCGTGATCATCAAGGCAGATGGGGTCATCACTGCTTCGATGACTTTTGGGTTTGATGAAGCGGGGCGGGTGAGGCGGATTTTTATCATGCGTAACCCGGAGAAGTTGGCGGGGTTGGATGGATCGTTGCAAGTGCAATAGTCAAAAGATCGCAGCCTGCGGCAGCTCCTACAGGGGCTTGCTTACACCTGCAAATTCCACGGATGTAAACGATCACCCGTGTTCCCCGGCATATCTGCACGATCATGGATGCCTGCGGTCGTAATCTTCACAGGGCGGCGTATGTATGCGCCGCCGCACGCGTGGAGATCCAATGAGCCAGGACGTCCTGACCACCGAAACCAATCGCCGTCAGTTGCAGCAGATTATCGCCGGCCTGTCCGATGGGGTGATTCTGCTGGAGCTCGACCAGACCCTCCTTTGGGCCAATGACGCCGCGTTGGCCATGCACGGCGTCGGGCAGCTCGGCGAGCTGGGGGCGAATGCCAAGGAGTACGCCAAGCGCTTCGCCTTGCGTTATCGCAATAATCACCCGGTTCAGGCCGACAATTATCCGATCAGCCGCGTCGCTCGAGGCGAGTCCTTCAGCGATGTGTTGGTTGAGGTGACACCGGCGGACGACGAAGAGCGCACCTGGGTCCACAGCGTGCGCAGCATGGTGCTGGCCGACAGCGCTGGCGCGCCGGAGTCGCTGGTGCTGATCATGAACGATGTCACGGAGTGGGCCAGCGCCGAGCAGCGTTTCGAGAAAACCTTCAATGCCAACCCGGCTCCGGCGGTGATCTGTCGCCTCAGCGATTTGCGCTACATCAAAGTCAACCCGGGCTTCCTGGAGATGACCGGCTATGCCCGTGATCAGGTGATCGGCCGTTCGACCTATGAACTGGACGTGCTGGAGGGGGCCGAAAACAAAGACCTGGCCAAGCAGCGGTTGCGTGAAGGGGCGACCATTCCGCAAATGCAGGCGCAGTTGCAGTTATCCGAAGGTGGCAGCAAACAGGTGATCGTCGCCGGCCAGCCCCTTGAACTGAATGACGAAGCCTGCATGCTCTTTTCCTTCGTCGACATCGAGCCTCGGCATAAGGCTGAAGTCGCCCTGCGCCAAAGCGAGGAACGCTTCGCCAAGGCTTTTCGACTGACCCCGGTGCCGATCCTGGTGTGCAACGCCGGCGATCAGGTGGTGATGGACGTCAATGAAGCCTTCCTCGATACGCTCGCGTATGCCAGTGAAGAGGTGCTTGGCAAATCGGTAACGCAGATCGATTTTATCGATGACACTGGCGCGCGCTCGCGACTGTTTGCGGCGCTGGAAAAAACCGGAAGCGTGGATCGTGTCGATGTTCGGGTACGCAAGAAAGGCGCCGGGCTGATTGATTGCGCGGTCTCGGGCGACACCGTGAATATTCAGGACAGGCCCTGCTACTTGCTGGTGTTTATGGACATTACTGAGCGTAAACGCACGGAGCTGGAGTTGGTGTCGGCGATCGAAGAGGTGATGAAAGACGCCTCCTGGTTCAGCCGCACGCTCATCGAGAAGCTCGCTAACGTGAAAAACGTCAACTCGCCGCAGTTGCCTAGCGTGTCGTTCACCGACCTGACTGCCCGCGAGCGCGATGTGCTCGGCCTGATCTGCGAAGGCCTGGCCGACAAGGAAATCGCCGCGCGGCTCAAACTCGCACCCAACACGGTGCGCAACCATGTGTCGACGGTGTATTCCAAGCTCGATATTCACAGTCGTAGCGAGGCGATTGTCTGGGCTCGCGAGCGAGGTTTGTTCTCCAGCGAGTGGCGGCCCAAGGCCCAGCGGTAGGTGCAAATGCACTACTCGAGGGGGTGCAAATTCATGTTCTGAACGGGTGCGGCAGTTCTTAGGCTGTAAGGGTGCGGTACAGGTCTTCGGGTATCGCGTCCCTTTCGAAACAGCTACAGGAACCGCGGGATGATTTATGTGGCGCAATTGCGTTTGCAACTGGAGCGGAGCTTTTCGCCGTTGGCCTGTGACTGCACTGTTACGGGTGATCATTCACTGACGGTGAAGCTCTATCATCCGGTGTCGGGGCAGGTGGATCTGGTGGTCACCGGGCTGAGCGTAACAAACCTCAGAACGCCGGAGGCGGTGGCAGCATTGATCGACGAGCTGCGTTATGAACTTGAGAGCAACACGTTGCATCGTCGCGAAACGTCCTAGGAACTGTCGTGATTTGTCGGCGGTCGTATAAAGAATACGAGAGTATTTTTTCTGTGACCGGTCCGCGGGTACGCGGTGAAGTAGTTGGGTCGCGGAAATATGTCGATCACTTACCGCGGGTCAACCTATGAAAAGTCTTGGGAAACGCACTTTTACAACACTGTCGTTCGCACTCTGGATAGCGATTCTGGGTGGTTGCGCCAGTCCTCCACCGCCACCTCCCGCTGCACCGCCTCCACCCCCTGTGCGCACCTGCCAAACCACTGAAAACACCGATGTGCAAGGTGATATGAGGGCTGAGGGGCAGGTGACCCGGGAAACCACGCTCACTCGTTGCGTCACTCAGTAAGCGTCCATCTGCTCACGTTGAACCGCCAGCGGCGCTGTGCTGCTGGCGGGGCTTCGCTCAGACTTCCTCGATCCTGACCCAACGTGATTCCCGCGCTGCCAACCGAATCGCCGTCGCCAGACGTTCGACTTCCCACGCCTGTTCGAAATCTGTTCCACCCTGAGATAAGCCTGCCAGCGCCATCACCAAATCATGGACTTCCAATGTCTTGAGTTCGTTGTAGCCGAGCTGATGCCCTGCCGCCGGGCTGAACGCCGCATAACCCGGCAGATTCGGCCCTGCCAGCAGGCGCTGGAAACCGTCCTGACCGGCGCGAAACAGACGCAGTTCATTCAGGCGTTCCTGATCGAACACCAAAGTCCCTCGGGTGCCGCTGATTTCAAAACTCAGGTGATTCTTGTAGCCGTGCTTGAGCCAACTGCTGCTGAACGTGCCTCGGGCGCCATTCGCAAACCGCAACAAGGCGTGGACCTGATCGTCGACCGCGATACTGCGTTGTTCCAGGCTGCCAGCCGTGGCGGGGCGTTGCCGGTGCACGGTCTGGGTGTCGGCGCTCACTGCCTCGATATCGCCCACCAGGTAGCGGGCCATGGCCAACAAGTGACTGCCCAGATCGGCCAGTGCGCCACCGGCATGATCGGCATCGCAACGCCACGACCAAGGTGACGCTGGATCGGCCATGAAATCTTCGCTGAATTCGCCCTGGAAACTGATGATCTGACCCAAGTCGCCGTTCTCAATCAACTGCCGGGCGAGCCCGATCATTGGGTTGTGCTGATAGTTGTAACCCACCCGCGTCACCACGCCTGCCGCTTTGGCCGCCAGTCGCATGGCGTCGGCCTGTTGCAGATTCACCGCCAACGGCTTTTCGCAATACACCGGTTTGCCGGCGGCGAGGGCCGCCATGGCCATGGGGTAATGCAGGTGATTGGGCGTGGTGATGGCGATCAGATTGACCTTGGGGTCATCGATCAATTGCTGCCAGTCGCTATGGGCGGTGTCGAAACCCCAGGCATCGGCGCAGTGGCGGGCACGCTGCGGATCGGCGTCGGCCAAGGCGGCGAGTTTGAGCTTGAGGGGCAGTTCGAAAACCGCACTGACGTTGCGAAACGCCAAGGCATGGGCGCGGCCCATGAAACCTGTGCCGATGAGTCCGATACCGAGTTCGCGCATGGAGATTGGCCTATTGAATTTTTGTTTTCAGGAGGGCTATTTATGGAATAAAAATTCCTTAATTGCAATTAATGGAATTAAAATTCCTCTGCGTGATCGTTCCCACGCTCTGCGTGGGAATGCCTCAATGGACGCTCTGCGTCCGCTTTGGGACGCGGAGCGTCCCGGGCTGCATTCCCACGCGGAGCGTGGGAACGATCAATTAGGGCAAAAAAAGAAGGCAGCCCGAAGGCTGCCTTTTGTTTGTCCGGTAAATCGGATCAGGACAAGAACCCCCCATCCACATTCAACGAAACCCCAGTGGTGTAACTCGACGCATCACTCGCCAGATACAACACGGCCCCCGCCATTTCGCTCGGATCAGCCACACGCTTGAGCGGAATCTGCTGCAGCGCGGTCTTCAGAATCGCGTCGTTCTTCACCAGTGCCGAAGCGAATTTGGTGTCGGTCAGGCCTGGCAGCAGGGCGTTGCAGCGGATGCCGAACTGCGCGCATTCCTTGGCGAACACTTTGGTCATGTTGATGACCGCCGCTTTGGTCACCGAGTAGATACCCTGGAAGATCCCTGGCGAGATGCCGTTGATCGAGGCGACGTTGATGATGCTGCCGCCGCCGTTTTCGCGCATCAGCTTGCCGGCTTCCACCGACATGAAGAAGTAGCCGCGGATGTTCACATCGACGGTTTTCTGGAAAGCGCTGAGGTCGGTGTCCAGTACGTTGCAGAACTGCGGGTTGGTCGCCGCGTTGTTGACCAGGATGTCCAGGCGCCCGAACTGTTCGCGGATGCCGGCGAAGACCTGGCTGATCTGTTCCATTTCACCGATGTGGCATGCCACGGCAGTGGCTTTGCCGCCGGCGGCGATGATCGCGTCGGCCACGTGCTGGCAGCCGTCGAGCTTGCGGCTCGAGACGATCACATGGGCGCCTTGCTGGGCCAGCAGTTTGGCGATGGCTTCACCGATGCCGCGGCTGGCGCCGGATACAAATGCGATTTTGCCGTCGAGGTCGAACAACTGAGTCTTGGACATGGGATTCTCTTATAAAAAGTCTTGTTATTGGGGGCCAGTGGCGCAATCAGAGGCTGGATTTCTGGATGACTTGCAGGCTCATTTGCTCCAGCAGTTTGTTCATGTGAATGAACTGCGCGAAGCGTTTGTCCTGGGTCTGACCATGGAAGAAGCGGTAGTAGATCTGCTGCACGATGCCGGCCAGGCGGAACAGGCCGTAGGTGTAGTAGAAGTCGAAGTTGTCGATCTGGATGCCTGAACGCTCGGCGTAGTAATCGACGAACTCGCGGCGGGTAAGCATGCCCGGCGCGTGGCTCGGTTGACGGCGCATCAGTTGCACCGGTGCCGGGTCGTCGGCTTCGATCCAGTAGGCGAGGGTGTTGCCCAGGTCCATCAGCGGGTCGCCGAGGGTGGTCAGTTCCCAGTCGAGCACGCCGATGATGTCCATCGGGTTGTTTGGGTCGAGGATCACGTTGTCGAAGCGGTAGTCGTTGTGGACGATGCTGGAGGTCGGGTGATCGGCCGGCATCTTGTCGTTGAGCCAGGCTTTGATCGCCTCCCACTTCGGTGCGTCCGGGGTCAGGGCTTTCTCGTAGCGATCACTCCAGCCTTTGATTTGCCGCGCGACATAACCTTCGGGTTTGCCAAGGTCGCCCAAGCCATAGGCGTTGTAGTCGACCCGGTGCAGTTCAACGAATTTGTCGATGAAACTCTTGCACAGCGTTTCGGTTTTCGTCGAATCCAGACCCAGTTCCGGCGGCAGTTCGGAGCGCAGGATGATCCCCTTGACCCGTTCCATCACATAGAACTCGGCGCCGATCAACGATTCGTCAGTGCAGTGCACGTAGGCTTTCGGACAGTACGGAAAACCATCACGGAGCTGATTGAGGATGCGAAATTCGCGGCCCATGTCGTGAGCGGACTTGGCCTTGTGGCCAAACGGCGGGCGACGCAGGACGAACTCCTGCTCGGGGTATTCCAGCAAGTAGGTGAGGTTCGACGCACCGCCTGGAAACTGGCTGATCTGCGGCAAACCACTCAGGCCCGGAATATGGGCCTTGAGGTACGGATCGATCAGGCTGGCATCGAGTTCTTCGCCGGTGCGGATACGTGTGGACTGGTCAGTAAGCGCCATGCTTATCCCTTCTGCTTATTCTGGAGGCCTGAGACTATTGGCTAATCTAATGCGCACACCCGACACCCACAACCACGAAACGCCCTTATAGGTGAGCGTGTTGCCGGGCAATCATTGTTTTTGATACACCTGTTTGAATGGTGGTCAGATCATGCTTGTCGACGATGGCAGGGCAATCGGGGTCAATACCGGATTGCCGGTGAAGAATGCCACCAGATTGCGACCTACCAGCTCCACGGTGCCTTGAGTGGCTTCCGGGGACAAACCGGCGACATGCGGGGTGAGGATCACATTGGCCAACGCCTTGAAGGCATTGGGTACTTGGGGTTCTGTGTCGAAGACATCCAGTGCAGCGCCGGCAATCCTGCGCTGCTCAAGCGAGCTGATCAGGTCTGCGGTGACGATCACGCTGGCTCGGGCGATATTGACGATGAACCCCTGGGGGCCCAAGGCGTCGAGTACTTGTCGGTTGATCAGGTGTTTGGTGCCCAGCCCGCCGGGGGTGGCGACGACCAAAAAGTCCGATTCCCGTGCCAATTCGGTGGGCGTCGAGCGGAAGCTGTACGGCACATCGCTGCGATGCTGGCGGTTGTGGTAACTGACCGTCATGTCGAAACCGTGGGCGGCGCGTTTGGCAATAGCCATGCCGACCGCACCGAGCCCCAGGATGCCCAGGTGCTTGCCGGCCAGGGACGGGCGCATGATTTTCGGCCATTCACCCCGGCGAACGGCGGCGTCGCAACGGGGAATGTCACGCACCAGCGACAGCAGCATTGCCATGGCATGGTCGGCGACCGAAGAGGCATTGACGCCGGCGCCATTGGTGACCGTAATGCCCCGGTTGGCGGCGGCTTGCAGGTCGACGTGTTCGTAGCCGGCGCCGATCACGCAGATGATCTTGAGATTGGGCAGGGCGGCGATTTCGTCGGCATACAGGCCCAATGGGCCGCGGGTCAGCACCGCATCGATCTGGGCGCCATGGCGTGTGATGGCATCGGCGCGCTCGGCTGGTGTCGGAGCCAGAATCAGGTGAAACCCCTGATGTTCGAGAATCGGCAGGTAATCATTGATGGTTTCAACCAGTACCAGAACGGTTGCGGGCATGCTGGGCTCCTGTGGACATCGGAAAGTCGGGGCTCGAAAGTGGCTTCAAAACGTTGCTTCAAATTGCTGATCCGCAACGGTTTGGTATTTACCAAAGATAGCAGGCTTGTGGCGTTCGACCTCAGTGTAGGAGCGTTCCGTAGCGCTTACATATCCACTGTGTTCAACACCTTTGCGAATGCACCGTTCGGGAGAAACAACAAGGCCCCGTCCATTGCTGGTGGGGCCTTGGGCTCGCTGCGCTGTGTTTATCTCAGCCAGACGGCGTCGCGGCCTTTTCAACGACCGTGTCCGAGGTGAGAAACGTCCGGGCTGCGTCGAGAATTTCATCGGACAACGCGTCACCCCGGGTTGCGCGAGCCAGGGTCAGGGCGCCGACCATCAGCGAATAGTCCACCAACGCTTTTTGCCGATTGGCTTCTGACTGATCCGCGCCCATCAGCGGTGCCAGCATCTGCAACAATGCCTCCAGCCCTTGGGTGTAGGTCTGGTGCAATCCGCTTTCGACGGTTTCATGACACATGTCGCCGGCAAACGCGGTCACCGGGCAGCTTTCGCCCGGATTATCGCGATTGGCCGCGGACAGGTAGGGCGCGATGATGCTCTCGCGAGCCGAGAGGCTGTCGTCGTTATCCTCTATTTTCTGCTTCCAGCGTTCCATCGACTGGGTGAACGCCCGGCTGCACGCTTCTTTTGCCAGCGCTTCCTTGGATTCGAAGTGACCATAGAACCCGCCATGGGTGAGGCCGGCCGCGCCCATCACGTCGACGACACTGATTCCGTGCAGGCCACGTTCGCGAAACAGACGCGTGGCGGCCTCGACGATGATCTCGCGGTTGAGTTCGGCTTGTTTGCGGGAGACTCGGGGCATTGGCGGCTCACAGGTATATAAAAGGCAGAAATCAGCTGGCGTACTGGGCTATGCCATTGCCAAACGACCAGTTCTCTTTCTTTACCTCCACCAGATTGATGAATACATCTTCCAGGCGCACCGACAGTTCCGCGTTAAGGCTCTCGGCAATGGTTTTGTAGAGGAGTTTTTTCTGCTCGATGGTGCGGCCTTCGCTCAAGGTGATCTGAATCACCACCAGATTGTCGGTGCGATTGATGCCCAGGTAGCCGGGATCAAAAATGAAATGCTGTTCGTCGTGCTCGGCAAGAATCTGGAAGTTATCGTTCTCCGGCACGCCAATGGCGCTGTGCATGGCGGCGTAGATCAATTGCCCGACACGTTTGGCGTGAGTCGGGTCTTGATGCTTTTTGATGTCGACGCGAACGAGTGGCATGAGAGGCTCCGTTGGTAAGGGCTGCCGGTCAGCAGTGAGCATCGAAATTACATGACGGCAATCCTTTATTAAATAGATTTTTTAAAACATCTATTTAATAAAGGGTGCCAATGGATCTGATCCGCACAACCACTCCTCAGCTAAGTCTTTGCTTCTGCTCATTAATCCCGGACAATCGCGCCCCTGTTTCGGCCAGGGCGCTGCCTGTCGGATTTTTCCGACTCGTCCTGACCGGGTAGCAACTGACCGGAATGCGGAGATCCCACCGGATGAATGATCAGGCCAATAGCGTCGACGAACGCTATGTATCGACGGCACCAGCGACGCTTGAGAGCTGGAATCGCCATGACACCACCTGGATGCTGGGCCTGTTTGGCACGGCCATCGGGGCTGGCACGCTGTTTTTGCCGATCAACGCGGGTCTGGGCGGCTTCTGGCCGTTGCTGGTCCTGGCGGTGTTGGCGTTCCCCATGACGTTTTACGCACACCGTGGCCTGACACGCTTTGTGTTGTCCGGACGCGAAGGCGCGGACATCACTGAAGTGGTGGAAGAGCACTTCGGGATCAAGGCTGGCGCGCTGATCACCTTGCTGTACTTCTTCGCGATCTTCCCGATCCTGCTGATTTATAGCGTGGCCCTGACCAACACCGTGGGCAGTTTCCTCGAGCATCAACTGCACATCATGCCGCCACCGCGCGCCGTGCTGTCGCTCGTGCTGATCCTTGGCCTGTTGGCGGTGGTACGTTGCGGCGAGCAGGCGATCGTCAAGGCCATGAGCCTGATGGTTTATCCGTTCATTGTTGCGCTGCTGTTCCTTGCGGTGTTCCTGATTCCTCACTGGAACGGCGGCATCCTCGCCACCGCGTCGACGCTGCCAGAACCGTCGGCACTGCTGCACACGCTGTGGCTGGCGATTCCGGTGATGGTGTTCTCGTTCAACCATTCGCCGATCATCTCGGCGTTCGCGGTGGACCAGAAGCGTCGTTATGGCGATCACGCCGAAGAGCGTAGCTCGCAGATCCTGTCCCGCGCCCACGCCTTGATGGTGGTGATGGTGTTGTTCTTCGTGTTCAGTTGCGTGCTGACCCTGTCGCCGGCGCAATTGGCGGAAGCCAAGGCGCAGAACCTGTCGATCCTGTCGTACCTGGCCAACCACTTCAGCAACCCGACCATCGCCTTCGCGGCGCCGTTGATTGCGTTTGTGGCCATTTCCAAGTCGTTCCTGGGTCACTACATCGGCGCCAGCGAAGGTCTTAAAGGTCTGATCGTGAAGAGTGGCAAGCGCCCGGCACCGAAGACTATGGATCGCATGACTGCCGCCTTCATGCTGGTGGTCTGCTGGATCGTTGCCACGCTGAACCCGAGCATTCTGGGGATGATCGAAACCCTCGGTGGCCCGATCATCGCCGCGATCCTGTTCCTGATGCCGATGTACGCAATCCGCAAGGTCCCGGCCATGGCGCGTTATCGCGGTCAGGCTTCCAACGTCTTCGTGACTGCGGTCGGCCTGGTGGCGATTACTGCTTTGATTTATTCGCTGACTGCCTGATAGCAAAGATCAAAAGATCGCAGCCTGCGGCAGCTCCTACAGGAATCTGGGGCACCCGCAGATGTACTCGGTCAGTGTAGGAGCTGCCGCAGGCTGCGATCTTTTGATTTAAAGGCATAAAAAAACGCCGCTCATCTCACGATGGGCGGCGTTTTTTATTGCGTTGAAAATGCTCAATACCTGACCCAGAGCCGACATTCCTTGCGCTTAGCGATTAAGCTTGAGGTTGCATAAACGCGTCATAGAGCGTTTGCCGAGGACTTTCCCCGGCCAGTCTATCTTTCTCTGGAGACGCTTCATGGCTCGTGCCCACGGCGCATCGGCGCAACCTCGTGCCGACAGGCCAAACCGCTGGCTGGACGTAGTGGCCGGATTGTCGATTGCCGGTTTGTTATTGCCTGAGGCGGTCGCCTATTCAAGCATTGCCGCGTTGCCGCCACAGGCGGGTGTCATTGCGTTATTTGCCGGTCTGCTGTGCTACGGGCTGCTGGGCACCAGTCGCTTTGCCATCGTTTCTGCTACGTCGTCTTCGGCGGCGGTACTGGCCGCCGCCACAGCCACGTTGGCCAATGGTGACTCGGGCCTGCGCATGACTCTGGCGATCGGTCTGGTGCTGGTGACGGGTGGGTTTTTCCTGCTGGCAGGATTGTTCAAACTCGGCAGCGTGACGTCGTTTATTGCCAAACCGGTGCTGCGAGGCTTTGCCTTCGGCCTCGCAGTGACGATCATCCTCAAGCAAGTGGCGAGCATCGTCGATGTGCACTTGAACAATGGCAACCTGATCCGTTTCGTGCCGCAACTGCTTGAGCAATTACCGCAGTGGAACCGGGTCGGCGCGCTCGTGGCGGCGGTGTCCTTGCTGGTGTTGTGGCTGTGCGCGCGGGTCAGGCGTTTGCCGGGAGGTTTGCTGGTGGTGGCGCTCGGCATCGCGGCCGGCCAATGGCTGAACTTGCCGGCCTACGGGGTGAAGCTGATCGGCGTGATCGACCTGAGCCTGGAGGTGCCGCGCCTTCCTGTGTTGCCGTTTGCCGACTGGTTGCGCCTGGGCGAATTGGCGTTTGCCATGGTGATGATTCTGTACGCCGAGTCTTACGGATCGATCACCTCGTTTGCGCTCAAGCACGGCGACCGTGTGTCCTCGAACCGCGATCTGCTGGCACTCGGTGCAGCCAATTTGCTGTCGGGCCTGTTCCATGGCATGCCGGCGGGCGCCGGTTACTCTGCGACGTCGGCCAATGAGGCGGCGGGTGCCGGCTCGCGTCTGGCGGGCGCGGTAGCGGCGGGGGTGGTGTTGCTCATCGTCTTGACGGTGTTGCCCTGGATTGCCCTGACCCCCGAGCCGGTACTGGCGGCCATCGTCATTCACGCATTGGCGCGTGGCTTGAGCCTGCAGCCCTTGGGCCGGTATTTCGTCTGGCGTCGCGACCGTCTGCTGGTGATTTGCGCGGTGGCGGCGGTGCTGGTGCTGGGTGTACTGGACGGTTTGTTGGTGGCGGTGGTGATCAGCGTGGTGCTGATGCTCAAGCAAATGTCTTCGGCAGATATTCAAGTGCTGGGGCAGATAGGCAGCGGTCATGATTTTGTCGATCTGCAGCGCCACCCTCAGGCTCGCGAGATCCCCGGTGTGCTGATTGTAAGACCGAGCGAAGCGTTATTTTTCGCGAACGTGGAGCGCATTCTCGGCGGTGCATTGCATCTGGCCCGCCACGCGTTAACGCCGGTTCATACGATTATTCTCAGCCTGGAGGAGACGCCCGACCTGGATGGCACGAGTATCGAAGCGCTGGAAACGTTCTTTTTGCAGGTGCGTGCCGAAGACAAATTGCTGATTCTGGCGCGGCTCAAGCATCAGGCTCAGGCCGTTCTCTCGAAGTTGCCGGCGCAGGAGCGAGCACAGATAATCTTCAGTGACTTGAGCGTCGACGGCGCTGTGCAACAAGCACTTCAGGCAAACGGGCACCTTTCGCAGGCATAAAAAAACGCCGCTCATCTCACGATGGGCGGCGTATTTTATTGCGTTGCAGCGTTAGGCTTGAACGACCGGGATGTTGGCGTTCGCAGCAGCTTCACGGAACTCGGCGATCTGGTCGAAGGACAGGTAGCGGTAAACATCGGCCGCCATGCTGTCGATCTTGCCAGCGTATTCCATGTACTCCTCGACGGTCGGCAGGCGACCCAGGATGGAAGCAACAGACGCCAGCTCGGCCGAAGCCAGGTAGACGTTCGCGCCGTCACCCAGACGGTTCGGGAAGTTACGGGTCGACGTCGACACAACAGTCGAGTTCGGCTCTACACGTGCCTGGTTACCCATGCACAGCGAGCAGCCTGGCATTTCCATGCGAGCGCCGGCCTTGCCGTAGATGCCGTAGTAGCCTTCTTCGGTCAGCTGGTGAGCGTCCATTTTGGTCGGCGGCGACAGCCACAGACGGGTTGGAAGCTGACCTTTGACCTGTTCCAGCAACTTGCCGGCAGCGCGGAAGTGACCGATGTTGGTCATGCACGAACCGATGAATACTTCGTCGATCTTCTCGCCAGCAACGCTGGACAGCAGACGGGCGTCGTCCGGATCGTTTGGTGCGCAGAGCACAGGCTCTTTGATGTCGGCCAGGTCGATTTCGATGATTTCAGCGTATTCGGCGTCAGCATCGGCAACCATCAACTCAGGGTTGGCGATCCAGGCTTCCATCGCTTGAGCACGACGTTCCAGGGTACGCGCATCGCCGTAGCCTTCGCCGATCATCCAGCGCAGCAGGGTGACGTTGGAGCTCAGGTACTCGGTGATCGACTCTTTCGACAGCTTGATGGTGCAACCGGCAGCCGAACGTTCGGCCGAGGCGTCGGACAGCTCGAAAGCTTGCTCGATGCTCAGGTTGTCCAGGCCTTCGATTTCCAGGATGCGGCCGGAGAAGGCGTTCTTCTTGCCTTTCTTCTCGACGGTCAGCAGGCCAGCCTGAATCGCGAAGTAAGGAATGGCGTGAACCAGGTCACGCAGGGTGACGCCCGGTTGCATTTTGCCTTTGAAGCGCACCAGGATCGATTCCGGCATGTCTAGCGGCATAACGCCAGTGGCTGCGGCAAACGCTACCAGACCGGAACCGGCCGGGAACGAAATGCCCATCGGGAAACGGGTGTGCGAGTCACCACCGGTACCGACGGTGTCCGGCAGCAGCATACGGTTCAGCCAGCTGTGGATGATGCCGTCGCCCGGACGCAGGGAAACGCCGCCGCGGGTCATGATGAAGTCTGGCAGGGTGTGGTGGGTGGTCACGTCGATCGGCTTAGGGTAAGCCGCGGTGTGGCAGAAGGACTGCATTACCAGATCGGTCGAGAAGCCCAGGCACGCCAGGTCTTTCAGTTCGTCACGGGTCATAGGACCGGTGGTGTCCTGAGAACCGACGGTGGTCATTTTCGGTTCGCAGTAAGTACCTGGGCGAACGCCTTTGCCTTCTGGCAGACCGCAAGCCTTGCCGACCATTTTCTGTGCCAGGGTGAAGCCCTTGCCGGTGTCGACAGGTGCTTCAGGCAGTTTGAACAGGTCGGTAGGGCCCAGGCCCAATTCGGCACGGGCCTTGTCGGTCAAGCCACGGCCGATGATCAGCGGGATACGGCCGCCAGCACGAACTTCGTCCAACAGCACCGGTGTCTTCATTTCGAAGGTGGTCAGGACTTCGTCAGTGCCGTGTTTGCAGACTTTGCCAGCATGCGGGTACAGGTCGATCACGTCGCCCATGTTCATGTTGGTGACGTCGAATTCGATTGGCAGTGCGCCAGCATCTTCCATGGTGTTGTAGAAGATCGGAGCGATTTTGCTGCCGAAGCAGAAACCACCGGCACGCTTGTTCGGCACGAAAGGAACGTCGTCGCCGAAGAACCACAGCACCGAGTTGGTCGCGGATTTACGCGAAGAACCGGTACCGACCACGTCGCCAACGTAGGCGATCGGGAAGCCGGCGTTGCGCATTTCTTCGATCTGCTTCATCGGACCGGTGACGCCCTGGGCGTCAGGCACGATGCCTTCACGGGCCATTTTCAGCATGGCGAGGGCGTGCAGCGGGATGTCCGGACGGGACCAGGCATCAGGAGCAGGGGACAGGTCGTCGGTGTTGGTTTCGCCGGTGACCTTGAACACGCGCAGGCTGATCTTGTCGGCCAGCACCGGGCGGTTCTTGAACCACTCGCCGTCAGCCCAGGATTGCAGCACGCCTTTAGCGTGAACGTTGCCGTTCTTGGCTTTTTCAGCGACGTCGTGGAAAGCGTCGAACATCAGCAGGGTGTGCTTGAGTTCTTTGGCAGCGACTGGCGCCAGCTCGGCGTCTTCCAGCAGATTGACCAGCGTCACGATGTTGTAGCCGCCCTGCATGGTGCCGAGCAGTTCAACAGCGCGTTTCTTGTCGATCAGAGGGGATTTTGCTTCGCCTTTGGCGAGGGCAGACAGGAAACCGGCCTTTACATAGGCTGCTTCGTCCACACCTGGCGGAATGCGATTGGTGATCAGGTCAACGAGGAAAGCTTCTTCGCCAGCCGGGGGATTCTTCAGCAGCTCGACCAGGCCTGCAGTTTGTTCGGCGTTTAGCGGCTGGGGAACGATACCCAGTGCTGCACGCTCTTCGATATGTTTGCGGTAGGCTTCAAGCACAGTTATTACCCTCATCAGTGGTCCCAAATGGGTGTCCGGGACGCTCATCCCGAAATTGCCGTACTCATGCGCTGCGTGGCGTTGTGGGCCACTTAGCCAGAATTACCGACAATTCCTTACAGAAGCTGCTTTCAAAGTTTTACGCCTGCAGAACGGGGAGCTGATGAGGGTTGGCGTTGGGCTTTTCCCCGCTGGAAAAACCCTTCGCCAACACCGCTCTGAAGGAACGACTGTGCTCGTGACGCTTTGAAAACAGCTTCTAACGGACATTGGCGCCTTAAAAGGCTGGCTGATTCTACGGCAAAAAAAAATTAAAGGTAAGTTAGGCCCTGAACTTTGAGGGGTGATGAATGTTAGACAAAGGGCTAACATGCCGACCTGTTCTGCTTTCCCGTGCTCTCCCAACCTATGCCCAATCAGACCATCAAGACCCCCTGCGTCGGCCTCTGCTCCACTGTTTACGGTGATTTGGTGTGCCGTGGCTGCAAGCGTTTCCACCATGAAGTGATCAACTGGAATGGTTACAACGAGGAGGAAAAGCGCGCGGTGTGGCTGCGTCTTGAGCTGCTGCTGTCCCAGGTGATGGCCAGCAAGCTGGAGGTTTTCGATCCCCAGCGCCTGCGTCTGCAGCTGGAGCAGCGCAAGATCCGCTTTGTGCCGCATCAGTCGGAATATTGCTGGGCGTATCAGTTGATCGCCCGGGGGGCGCGAGTGATCAACAATCTGGAAGCCTATGGAATGGTGCTGATGCCGGAGTTTCGCGACTGGAACCTGCCGGAGCTGCGGGATGCTATTGATCGGGAGTTCTTTTTGCTCTCCGAGGCGCATTACCAGCGCTACATTGCACCGGGCTTCCTCCGGGACGCCTTCGGCGGTTAAATCTTAAAAGCTTCGCGAGCAAGCCCGCTCCCACATGGAGGCTCCATGGGACATGAAATCTGTGAACGACACAGATCCCATGTGGGAGCGGGCTTGCTCGCGAAGGCGATCTATCTGGCGCCGCAACCCTCAATGCTGAGTCACGATCTCCTCCAGATGATCCATGATCGTATCCGGCTTCAACACCAGCACATCGCTCTCCACCGCATCCAGCACCACTTCCGCCGTATTTCCGATCAACGCCCCTGACAACCCGGACCGCGCCACGGTACCGATGACCGTCACCGCCGCCTGCAGCTTGTGGACCATGAACGGAATCAACACATCCGCCGGACCTTCCTCGATATGCAGGTGCTCGTCATCAATGTCGAACTCGGCCTGAAACGATTTGCACTGTTCGCGATAGCGCGCCTCGATGGTTTCGCTGAGCTGCAACGTCGGGTCGGCCGCCGACAGCATCGGCGACGGATGGGCGCTGACCACGTGCAAATGGGCCTTGGCCAGGCTGGCAATGTCGTAACCGTGATCGACAATACAAGAGTGCAAGGTGCGGTGCTCACCATCGGTATTACCGACATCGATCGCCGCCAGAATGACCCCGCCGGTCCAGGGTTTCGAGGTTTTGACCAGCAGCACCGGCGTCGGGCAGTAACGCAGCAGTTTCCAGTCCGCCGGGGTCAGCAGGGCTTTTTTCAGCGGACTGTCGGGGTAATGCTGTTTGACCACCAGGCCGCAGCCTTCAGCCTGCTGCACATCGACGATGGTTTCGTGCAGGCTTTCGTTCCACGCCTGCTCGGTGGTGACGCTGTAGCCGTCCTCGATCAGCGCGGCCTTGAGCACGCCCAACATGCCGCTGTGGTCATGCTTGCGGTCGCAAACCAGCAGATGCAGATGAGCCTGGGTCACGCCGGCAATCAGCTTGGCCCGTTTGAGCGCCAGGCTTTCCGAGTGTTCAGGTTCGAGGACCACCAGAATGCTGCGAATGGCTTGCATGATCGGGATCTCCATGAAGTAAAAAATACTGCGTTGGACAACTATAGTTGCTGGCTGGCCGTTCGGGACTTGATGTATATCAACGGTCGCGGCTGGTGGTCTGCCGGCAGGCCGGTATAATCGGCGCCCTTCGATTTTGAACCTCTTATCCGTGAGCCCCATGATCCTTCCCGAAATTCACGAGTTCCTTGGCTGCCGCACCCCCGATGGCTGGGTTCAAGCCGCGCTGGCCGATCAGGAAACCCTGCTGATCGATCACAAGAACTGCGAATTCAAGGCCGCCAGTACTGCGTTGAGCCTGATCGCCAAGTATCACTCCCACGTCGATCTGATCAACCTGATGTCGCGTCTGGCCCGGGAAGAGCTGGTGCACCACGAACAGGTCATGCGCCTGATGAAAAAGCGCAAGATCGCGCTGCGTCAGCTGTCCGCCGGGCGCTACGCCTCGGGCCTGCGCAAAGTGGTGCGCAGCCACGAGCCGGTCAAACTGGTGGACACGCTGGTGGTCGGCGCGTTTATCGAAGCCCGCAGCTGCGAGCGTTTTGAAGCGCTGGTGCCGCATCTGGACGAAGAACTGGGCAAGTTCTACTTCGGCCTGCTGAAGAGCGAGGCCCGACATTTCCAGGGTTACCTGAAACTGGCCTACCAGTACGGTGACGCCAAGGACATCGTCCAGGTGATCGACAAGGTCCGCGCCGCCGAGCAGGAGCTGATCGAGTCGCCGGACGTGGAATTCCGTTTCCACAGCGGTGTGCCAGTCGCAGCCTGACGTTTTCGATCGAAAATGTAAAAAACTCTTAAAAGAATGAAACATCTCCGAAAACCGGCCCCCGAGGCCGGTTTTTGCTGCCTGCGATAACCGTCCGGTCACCGAATGGCGCCATAATGCCGGCCACTTCACGCAAGGGCTGGCAGACGGTCGTTATGGATAACCTGGGTTTTGGCAAAGTACTGCTGGTGGAAGACGACGAAAAGCTCTCCGGGCTGATCGCGCATTTCCTGTCCCAACACGGTTTTGAGGTCCGCCAGGTGCACCGCGGCGATCTCGCATTGGCCGCGTTCCTCGAATTCAAACCGAAAGTCGTCGTGCTCGACCTGATGCTGCCGGGCCAGAGCGGTCTGCACGTGTGCCGCGAGATCCGCAGCGTGTCCGACACGCCGATCGTCATTCTTACCGCCAAGGAAGACGACCTTGATCACATCCTCGGGCTGGAGTCCGGCGCCGATGACTATGTGATCAAACCAATCAAACCACCGGTTCTGCTGGCCCGGTTGCGCGCCTTGCAACGCCGCCAGACGCCGGACAGCGGCGTGTGCAGCGCTTTGGAGTTCGGCCATCTGAGCATCGACCGCAGTTGCCGGGAAGTGCGGCTGGCGGGTGAGGGCATCGAACTCACCACCATGGAGTTCGAACTGCTGTGGTTGCTGGCCAGCGCCGCCGGCAAGACTCTGTCCCGCGACGACATCCTCAACCGCATGCGTGGCATTGCGTTCGACGGTCTCAACCGCAGCGTTGACGTCTACATCAGCAAACTACGGGGCAAGCTCAAGGACAATCCGCGCGAACCGGTGTGCATCAAGACCGTCTGGGGCAAGGGTTACCTGTTCAATCCGTTTGCGTGGGAGTTGTAAATGCTGCGGTTATTTTTAGGGTTGTTTCTGGTGATGACGGTGGGCCTGGTTCTGGGGCTGCAAACCGTCGAGCGCACGTTCGATGCGCTGCTCGACGGTCAGATGCAGAGCTACAACCGAGAGGCGGTGCGTGGCCAGGCCTGGTCGCTGGCCGAGCAGTTGCGCGGTCTGGACGGTTCGGCCCGGGAGCGACAACTGGAAGCGGTGCGCCCTCACTATGGCTTGGGCCTGACCTTGGTCGAGACCGATCAATTGTCGCTGACCGAGCAGGAGAAAGCCGAGTTGGCCCAGGGCCTGCTGGTGATTCGCGACAAATACACGCAGTTCATCTCGCGCATTGACGACGGTTCGCAACTGCTCAGCATCAAGCTGCCGGCCGAACCGAGCCTGATGCCGTTCTACATTGCCGCGGCCTATCTGATGATCGCGGTGATGATCGGTTTCGTGTTGCTTTTCTGGGTACGGCCGCATTGGCGCGATCTGGAAAAGCTGCGTCTGGCGGCCGAGCGTTTTGGCGATAACGATCTGTCGTCGCGGATCCAGCTGTCCAAGCGCTCGAACATCCGCGACCTGTCCGAACACTTCAACCTGATGGCGGCGCGCATCGAAGGCCTGATCGCCAATCAGCGCGAGCTGACCAACGCCGTGTCCCATGAGCTGCGCACGCCGATTGCCCGGCTGTCGTTCGAGCTCGACCAGCTCAAGCAGCAACCCGATCCGGCCCAGAACCGTGAACTGATTGCCGACATGTACGCCGACCTCGGGGAACTGGAAGAGATGGTGTCCGAACTGCTCACCTATGCCAGCCTCGAGCGCGGCGCCACGGTGATCACCCGGGAAAACATTCAGGCCAGCAGTTGGCTCGACAGCGTGGTCGGCAGCGTCGCGCTGGAAGCCGAAGCCGCCGGTGTGCAATTGCTGATTGTCGAGTGTCAGGTCGAGGAGGTCCGTATCGAGCCGCGTTTCATGGCCCGGGCGGTGATCAACCTGCTGCGCAATGCCATCCGTTATGCCGATGAGCGGGTGGAAGTGTCGTTGGTGCGCACCGGTGATCACTACGAAGTGCGGGTCAACGACGACGGACCCGGCGTGCCGGTGGACGGGCGGGAGAAAATCTTCGAACCGTTCTCGCGCCTGGACGCCAGCCGCGACCGCCGCACTGGCGGCTTCGGCCTGGGCCTGGCATTGGTCAGGCGGGTGTCGCAATCCCATGGCGGGCAAGTGGAAGTGGTGGACTCTCCGTGGGGCGGGGCGTCATTTCGCATGACCTGGGCGCATCAGGATTAAGTTTGTATTGTTCTTACTGGCCCCTTCAGCATCACCACCCGATCAAAAGGTGTAAACCACCTGCGAAGCCAACGATGTCTGCATCCGCCGTTCGACAATAGGACTGTCCGCCGCATCATTCGCCAGATATTGCACCGCCAGCACCGTCGAAACACTCCACTGATCATTGACGGGCAACGACCAGGTCAAATCCGCCCCACGACTCACCAGCCTGCCATGCGTGCCATAAGCCCTGAACCGACTGCGCGCCGCTTGGGCATCGCTGACACCGTACCAGGTGCGCACGTAATTACTGTCACCAAACTGGCTATTGAGGCTGCCCACGACCTTGCCATGGTCACCCTCATAAAACGGCGCGCTGATGCTCAGTTTCAAGCGGTTCCACGCCGAGCCGGTGTCGTGATCGTCATCGTCCTTTTCCAAGGCATGCTCAAAACTCGCACCGAGAATAATCGGCCCCATGTGGTAAGTCCCGTCGAGCCCCAGCGCCGGGCGCGACTTGATCGAGCCCATGCCGTTCAGCTCATCCGAACCTTTGAACCCGGTCTTGCGATCCTTGCGCACATCACTGGCGCCGATGTACACGCTGAGGCCGAAGTCGTCCTCGTCAAACGCCCAGCCCAGCCCCTTTTCAGTGTCCAGAAAGAGTCCGTAAGGGCTGACGATTTCACCGCCCAATAGCGGCGCCACCACGCGTTCATCACTGCCGCTGTAACGGGGCACGCTGGCTGCGCCTGCCCGCAAGGTGTAGCGCCAGTCTTCAGCACGCAAAGAGTCAGTGGGAATGAGCAGGCACAGCGAAGTCAACGACAGACATAGCGAGCGAAACATGGGAGCACCCGAGGGAGTTTGGATGCGCCCATGCTAGGCGGCTGCCGGCCAGCAATCTTTGACAGCTTTGTCGGGAAACTGTCAAAGACTGTGAACCGGCTTAGCGGCTCAAACCCAAACGCTCATGCCACTCGGCGATGGATTCTTCGGGATAGACGTCGAACTGCTGATCCCCAGGATGCACCTCGACTTCCACCCACGGCGCCTTGGAACCGAGCATCAAATGCGTGTGTTCCGGCGGTTCCGGCAGCGGGGTGTCGATGGCAGAGGCAAACGGGTGAATCAGCTCCGGCCATTCGGGGCTGAACAGCCACAAACCTGAACCACACAGAGAACAGAAATGCCGCTCGGCGGTGCTGCTGTGGGCGCGTTTATCGCCTTCGTCCTTGAGTCGTGCGTGATAAATCGCGATGTGCTTGCGACCGCGCACCTTCAGGCTGCCGGCATCGCCACCCAGGTTGATCGCATAACCGCCACCGCCCTGGGTCTTGCGGCAGATCGAGCAGTAGCAACGCTGATACGGGTAGGGGTGGGCGCTGGTCAAACTGAACGACACTGCGCCGCAATGGCAGGAACCTTCGAGCTGCATGGGAACCTCCGACAGGTCTGGAACTTACCCAAGACAGCCTAGACCTTCAGCGCCCCTCGACCG
The DNA here is from genome assembly GCF_001424925.1 of Pseudomonas sp. Root329. NCBI lineage: Bacteria > Pseudomonadati > Pseudomonadota > Gammaproteobacteria > Pseudomonadales > Pseudomonadaceae > Pseudomonas > Pseudomonas sp. Root329. Next base: position 368,134 of record NZ_LMCV01000012.1, read on the forward strand.
GTACGAGAATCGCATCGCCGGTCGCCACCAGCTTCAGTTGATCTCCGGTTTGCGCGAACAGCTCGGCGCGGGCGAACACCTGCTTCTTGCCAGCCTTCACCACCTGACCCCTAGCGATGAACACTTCGCCGATGGCGGGCGCCAGGCAGTTCACTGAAAAATGCGATGCCAGCACGTTGCCGGCGACCGTTCCGGCTGCGAATCCGCAGGCTGTGTCGAGTAGCGCACCGATCAGTCCGGCGTGCAGGAAGCCTGCGTACTGCGCCATATCGCTCTCGCGAAACGCCATCGTGAGCTCGGCTTCGCCGCTTTCTGCGCGAGTAACTTCGAAACCGGCCCAGCGGTTAAAGGCTGAGGTTGAATTGATCTGTTTGAGTGCGTTGAGCATGGCGAATCCCTCCGATTGAGGGGGCAACATGCGCCAGGTTTGGGGGGATGTCATGGTCGATAAGGGAGGGTGATGGGGCGTTGGATTTGTGGTGAATGTGTTGGCCTCTTCGCGAGCAAGCCCGCTCCCACATTTGAAATGCATTTCCCTGTGGGAGCGGGCTTGCTCGCGAAGAACGATAACGCGGTCCCGCTGGACGCCCACCCATGGCCGGGGCAGCATGGGCGCCTTCCTATTGGAGCCTTTGCCATGCGACGACTGCCTTCCCTGGCCGCACTCAGAACCTTCGAATGCGCCGCCCGTCACGCCCATTTCGGCCGGGCGGCGGCGGAGTTGTGCGTCACCGACAGCGCGGTCAGCCATCAGATTCGCCAGCTCGAAGAGCAATTGGGCGTGACATTGTTCATCCGCGAAGGCCGGCAGATTCGCCCGACGATGGCCGCCGGGCGCCTGATGCAAAGCTTGCAGCAAGCCTTCGAACTGATCGGTGATGCCTGCGATGAACTGCGTGACCCGTCATCACTGGCGGTGTTGCGCCTGGCGGTGACTGCCGAGCTGGCGCAAAAGTGGCTGATGAGTCGCCTGACGGATTTCTACGCACGCTATCCGCACATCACCTTGCACCTCTATGAACAACCGATCGACGCCACAGCGCCAGGGGAAGACATTGACCTGGCGATCACTTACGGCACCGGCCCGGTGGACAGCAGCGCCTACTTCGTCAGGCCCTTGCCGGCGTTGCAGTTCTTCCCGGTGTGCAGTCCCGGTCTGTTCAACCAGGGCACCTTGAAAACTCCGAAGGATCTGGCGCGTCACTGCCTGTTGCACGACGATCAGGACGGCAAGACCTGGACCGCCTGGCTCACCAGCCATGCCGGCGATCAGCGTCCGGAACGGCAGCTGTATTTCGCCCACGCCGGTTTGGCGCTGGAAGCGGCGGCTCAAGGCCAGGGCGTGGCCATGGGCGATAACTTGACCGCGCAGGAGGATTTGCTCAGCGGTCGCCTGGTCCGACCGTTCACCTCCAGCATGACTGCACTCGGCCAATATGCGCTGGTGTGTGAGCGAGTGCGGCTGGAGCGCCCGGCAGTGGCGCAGATGCTGGAATGGTTCAACGATCAGTTGATCGATTGATGAGTTGAATTCAAGTATTCCGAAATAATCATCGTTGGCGAGGAGGGCGCCGGCGACCTTAGCCTGTGGTCATTCCAATCCCCGCTGATGAGGTTTGACCATGGCACGTTTGCTCGACTCCACCCCCAAACTCGATGGTTTCCGTCTGCCCGGCGAGTTCGAAACCAAGTCCGGTTGCTGGCTCGGCTGGCCGGAGCGCACCGACGTCTGGCGCAATGGCGCCAAGCCTGCGCAGAAAGTCTGGGTGCAGATCGTCACCGCCATCTCCCGCAGCGAACCGGTCACCGTGTGCGCCTCCGCCGCGCAGTTCGCCACCGCCCGCCGCCAATTGCCGCCGCAAGTGCGGGTGGTGGAAATGACCTGCAACGACACCTGGTTCCGTGACAGTGGCCCGTGCTTTGTGGTCAACGACGACAGCGGTGAGGTGCGCGGCGTGGACTTCGAGTTCAACGCTTACGGCGGCCTCGACGGCGGCCTCTATTACCCGTGGGACAAGGACGATCAAATCGCCAGCAAAATCCTCGAAATCGAACGGTTCGACCGCTACCGCGCGCCGCTGATTGCCGAATTGGGCGGTATCCAGAGCGACGGCCAGGGCAGCATTCTCACGACCGAGCAATGCCTGCTCAACCGCAATCGCAACCAGCATTTGGGCAAGGAAGAAGTCACCCGCCGACTCACCGATTACCTCGGCGCCGAGCAAATCATCTGGCTGCCACGGGGCTGCAAATTCGACGAAACCGACGGCCATGTCGATGATCTCGCCTGCTTCGTGCGCCCCGGTGAAGTGGTGCTGCAATGGACCGACAATCGCGATGACCCGCAATGGGAAATCTACCAGGAGGCCTACGACATCCTGCGCAGCACCCGCGACAGCCGTGGCCGCGAGCTGAAAGTGCACAAGCTGCCGCAACCGGATGTACTGGAATGGACCGCCGAGGAAGCCGAAGGCCTGGATCAGCAAGACAGCACGCACACCCGTCAGGCCGGGACCAAAATCTGCGCGTCGTATATCAACTACTACGCCGGCAACACCTCGATCGTGGTGCCTTTGTTTGGTGATCGCAACGATCAGGCAGCAATGGCGACCCTCGCCGAACTGTTCCCGCAACACAAAATCGTCGGTATCGAAAACTCCCGGGAAATCCTCCTCGGCGGCGGTAACGTCGCGTGCATCACCATGCCGCAGTATGCAGGCAGTGCCTGCAACAAAAAGGGAGTTTGAAAATGGGCCTGCACAAACTGACTCAAGCGTTATTGCTGGTGCTTGCACCCCTGTGTGTGCAGGCCGCCGACACCACCAGGCCGGTGGTCAATCTGTACATCTGGGGCGAGTACCTGGCTCCGGACACCCTGACCAACTTCGAGAAGAAAACCGGCATCCACGTGGTGGCCGACCACTTCGACTCCCTGGAGACCGTCGAGACCAAACTGCTCACCGGCCGCAGCGGCTATGACCTGGTGCTGACCGCTGGCCAGCATTTGTCCCGGGCGATCCAGAGCGGGGCGATTCAAACCCTGAACCCGCAACAGCTGCCGCATTTTGCCGGTGTGGGTGACGAGTTCCGCCAGCACATGGCGGTGTTCGATCCGGGCAATCGCTACGCCGGGATCTACGCCTGGGGCACCACCGGAGTCGGCTATCAGGAAGAGGCAATCAAGAAGCGCCTGCCCGACGCACCACGGGACAGTTGGGCGATGCTGTTCGACCCGGCGGTGGTGTCGAAATTTGCCGATTGCGGGGTCAGCTTGCTCAACGATCCCAACGAAGTGTTCGCCGCGGTCATGAAGTACATGGGGCTGGACATCAACCGCCAGAACCTCGATGACCTGAAACGGGCCGAGCAGCAATTGGCGAAGATCCGGCCCTACATCCGCTACTTCGACAATGACCTGAACATCAGCGACCTGGCCAATGGCAACACCTGCGTCGCCATGTCATGGAACGGCAACGTGGCCATCGCCGCTGGACAGGCCGAGGCTGCGAACAAGCCGTTCAAGTTGAATTATCAGATACCGAAAGAGGGCACGTTGATCTGGTTCGACGCGATGGTCATTCCCAAGGATGCGCCTCATCCTCAGGCGGGACTGGCGTTGATGGATTATCTGATGACGCCGGAGGTGATTGCGCCGATCACGGACACCATCCACTACGCCAACGCGATTACGGCGGCGGACGGCTTGATTGATCCGGCGATTCGCAATGACCCGGGGACGTATCCGTCGGCCGAGGTGAGGGCTTCGCTGTATAGCAAAAATGACAATGGCAAGGCGTTTAACCGGGCGTTGATTCGGGCGTTCAGTCGGTTGAAGTCGGGGTTGTGACTGGCACTGGATGATGTTTTGAATGTGCTGACGCCTTCGCGAGCAAGCCCGCTCCTACAGGGGATCCCGGGAGTTCACAAATCCAATGTGGGAGCGGGCTTGCTCGCGAAGAACGATAACGCGGTCTACCGGTTGGGCACCCGCCACAAATACCACGCCGCCACCGTCCGAAACGGACGCCACCCCAGCCCGATCTCAATCATCTGCTTGCGATTGGGCTGCACCTCCAGCCCCTTCATCCGCCGATACCCCTCACGCACACCGAAATCATCGGCGGGCAAGATGTCCGGCCGTTCCAGGCTGTAAATCAGCAACATCTCAACCGTCCAGCGCCCAACCCCACGCAGGGTGATCAGGCGCTCGATCAGGGCTTCATCCTCCATGGCCAGTGCCGTGGTGTAATCCGGCACCACACCGTCCAGCGCCGCTTGGGCAATGCCCTGAATGGTCGCGATCTTGCCAGCGGAAAACCCGCAACCGCGCAGTTGATCAAAGCCTGTCGCTAGAATCTGTTCAGGCCTCGGGAACTCACCCGTCCCAAACAACGCGATCAACCGACCGACAATCGCATCCCCAGCCTTTGCATGCAGTTGCTGGTAGGCAATCGCCCGCACCAGCGACTCATAAGGATCGCGAGCCGCATGGGGCTGATGCAGGCAAGGGCCGACGGCGACGATGTGGCGGCGCCAGTCCTCATCGATGGACGATAGAAACTCGGTGGCGGGCAGATAGGCGTCGGGCATGGGGTCAAGCTTTCCCGGACGGCGCCAACAGGGCGTTCACTTCGCCATAGGTGAAGGCCTTCAGATCACGGCTGTCGAGTGTTCCTGTTTCCAGAAAGCTCTTGGCCAGTGCGCTCATGGCGCCATACAGAAACTCGGCGATGCGTGAACCCGCGCTCAAACGGCGTACGCCGAGGGCTTGCAGCTCTTCAGGCGATGGCAAGCCGGGGAGCCCGAGGACGTTCAACGGCAACGGAGTGCCCTGGCACAGCGCAGCGATTTCGTACTCAGCCGTGACGCCAGCCGCGAACAAACCATCGGCACCGGCCGCCTGATACAACGCGGCGCGCCTGAGCGTCTCGGCCACGCGATCTTCGGCGGGCACCAGGCTCTTGAGGTACACATCGCTGCGGGCGTTGATGAACAGCTGCACATTTCGGCGACTGGCAACCTGCCGGGCGATTTCGATCTTGCGCACCAGCAGTTCGGGCGGGGACGCGCCGTCCTCGATGTTGATCCCGACGGCCCCGGCGGCAATCACCGCATCGATGAGGTCGGCCACCCGCGTCAGGTCATCGGAGTAACCGGCCTCGATGTCCACGGTCAACGGCACCGAAATCACCCGGGCGATGGACTCGACCGTTGAAATCAGGCGCTCTAGGGGCAGGGCATTGCCATCCGGATAACCGTGAGCCCAGGCCACCGCCGCGCTGCTGGTGGCGACGGCTTTACAGCCCAGCTGTTCCACGATGCGCGCCCCGGCGGCATCGGCGACGTTGGTGAGGATCAGCAAGCCGTCGTGGTGCAACTGGTGAAATACGTTGTCCATCGAATGTCCTTCCTTATGACTGATTGAGAAAGCCGGAAAGTAATCAGAATGCGAGTTGTTGCGTGATCTGCACCGCGGCTTTTTCCAGCCTGAGCAAGAACGCCTTGCGCGGTTGTCCTCCACCATAGCCGGTCAGCGAGCCGTCTGCGCCGATCACCCGGTGACAGGGCACGACAATCGAAAGACGGTTATGCCCGTTGGCCAGGCCCACGGCGCGACTGGCGCCGGGTTTGCCCAACAACGCCGCGATGGCGCCGTAGGTGCTGGTCTGGCCGTACGGGATCTTCGCCAGTTCGGCCCAGACCTGTCGGGCGAAATCGCTGCCAGGCAAGTGTAGTGGAACGTTGAAGTCAGTGAGTTTGCCGGCGAAATACTGCGCCAGCTCGGCTTCAATCTGCTGCAAATGCGCGTTATGTCCTGGCGCGACCGCATAGCCGTATCGATTCTGCAATTCTTCGACTTCCCTGGTCAGCGCTGGCCGATCAAGAAACTCCAGCAGCACCAGGCCGCGTCGTTCGGCCATGGCGATCATCGGCCCCAGCGGTGTGGTCAGGCGAGTGAACAGCAGCGGCTCGCTGTTGGCGGCGCGGCCCGGCGTGATGTTGAAGGACTTTTGAAACGCATCGCGAAATCCGCTCAGGGATTCGTAGCCCGAGTCGAATGCGGCGTTGTCGATGGAATCGCCCTGTTTGATCCCGCCCAACGCCATGCCGAGGCGTCGGGTACGCAGCCAGGCGTGAAAGGTCATGCCGAAATGCTGCTTGAACCAGCGGCGCAGTTTCAGCGGCTCGATGCCCTCGGCCAGTAACTGGGCATCGGTCCAGCGCTGGTCGGGATCGGTGTCCACCGATTTGAGCAGCCGCTGCACCCAGTCCGGGGCAATGGCCGCCGCGTCCAGCGGTTTGCAGCGCAGACAGGCGCGATAGCCCGCGGACATGCACTCATCGGCATGGGCGAAGAACTCGACGTTCTCCGGCTTCGGCTTACGCGCCGTGCAACTGGGGCGACAGAAGATGCCGGTGGTTTTGACCGCGGTAAAGAACACCCCCTCGTAGGCGGTGTCTCGTTCGAGCATGGCGCGAACCATCTCGGCGTGGGGCGGAAGCACAGTGTTTTGTAGGTTCATGAAGTGAGCATAAGGCGCGTCGTCCAACGCCTCCACCGGAAAATCGACAGAGAATTCCAGTCATTCGTCATGGGGAACTGCCTAGTGCCTATGTCGGTGATGGATGTCCGGAAAATGTGGATGACTGTGGCGCAGCGGCGTGTGTTCATGCTCGTGGCTGTGGGGCTCGGTTCCGTCCCACTGGAACGAATGTTCATGTTGATGATGCTCGTCATGCACGTGGCGATGAGCATGCTTGAGCGCCTCATGTTGATGCTCATGGGCATGACGTTCCTTGAGGTGAATCCATACCCCAAGGCCCATCAACAGCGAAGCGGCCCAAAACGTCAGCGTGACGGGTTCATTCAGCAGCAAGATGGCAATCGCCGCGCCGAGGAAAGGTGCCGTGGAAAAGTAGGCGCCGGTACGCGCAGTACCCAGGCCTCGGAGTGCCAGAACGAACAACACCAGGCTGATGCCATACCCCAGGAAACCGACGATCAACGTAGGCCCCAACACCGTCATGTGTGGCAGTGTTGCGCCGAGCAACAGCGCCAGAGAACAGTTCACCGCCCCGGCGACCAACCCCTTGATGCCGGCAATAAACAAGGCATCCGAGGCCGACACCTTGCGCGTCAGGTTGTTATCGATCGCCCAGCAGACGCAGGCCAGCGCTACCGCCAACGGTCCGATCCAGCCCTGTGATTGCGCCGGGTTCTGGGGCCAGGCCAGCAGCAAGCCACCGGCGACGATTGCCAGCATTCCGGCGACGATGCGCCGGTCAGCGTTCTCCTTGAATACCACCCAGGCCAGCACGGCGGTCAATACCGATTCGAGATTGAGCATCAACGAGGCCGTGGCGCCAGAGGTCAGGGTCAAACCGAACATCAGCGCCACAGGCCCGAGCACGCCGCCAAAAGCGATGGCACCGATCAGCCATGGCCACTCCGACGATTTCAGGCCGCTAGGCTGCCAGCCTCGGTCGCGCAACAGTCTGACGAGCGTCAGGCCCAGACCACTGCCGAGGTACAACAACCCGGCCAAAAGGATCGGCGAAAGGTTCAGGCCCAGCAACTTGGCCAATGGCGTACTCGCGCCAAAAAGAGCGGCAGCGCCAAGGGCGTAGACAACGTTCAGGTTCATTCAAGGCTCGTTGGGAATTGAGACGGGATGACACGCAGTTTGAACCTGCGTTGCATCCCGTCAATCCATAACTTCAGGCCCGGCGCGCCATCAGCAACACCGAAGCCGCTGCCGATAACAATCCCGCGCAGCAACGATTGAATATCCGCTTGCCCCGGGGTTCGGCGAACCAGCGGCGCATGTGCAGGCCCATGTAGGCGTAGGCACCGATGGCGATCCACTCCAGCACCAGGAACAGCGCGCCCAACACGGCGAATTGCGGCGATACGGCTTGGGTCGAGTCGACGAACTGGGGCAGGAACGCGGTGAAGATCAGGATCGCTTTCGGATTGCCGGCCGCCACCAGGAACTCTTGCCGCGCCAACGCCAGCGTCCCCACCGGCGCGCCCGCCACCACGTTTTCCGCCCCGGGATCCGCGCGCCACAATTGCCAGGCGAGGTAGAGCAGATACGCTGCCCCCAGAATCTTGATCCCGTAGAACAACAACTCCGACGTTTGCAGCACCACCGCCAGCCCCGCCGACGCGAGGGCGATCATGCCGGCGAACGCGAGCAGCCGACCGATCCCGGCGACACAGGCGATGCGATAGCCGTAGCGGGTCGAGTTGCTGACCGACAGCAGGTTGTTCGGTCCGGGCGCCATGTTCAGGGCGAAGCAGGCCGGCAGAAACAGGGTGAGGGTGGCGAGGTCCATGGCGGGGCTCCAAAAGCAGGAACGGTATTTTTATCACAGGCGTGGGGGCGCTTGACCCATACAGTGGCGGACGTCGGTCGCGGTACAGCTGAGGGGTATTTTGTTCAATACAGCCATCAGGTCGCTCTTTACCTTGAGGCCTCGTTCAACTGAATTGAAGAAGGTCTGTGATGAGTCTGATTATCTCGATGGCGGCGTTTGCACTGGTGGCCTCGATAACCCCAGGGCCAGTGAACATCGTGGCGTTGAGTTCCGGTGCGCAGTTTGGTTTTCGCGCCAGTCAACGGCATGTGGCCGGGGCGACGCTGGGTTTCGTTGTGTTGTTGGTGTTGATGGGATTAGGCCTGCATGAAGTGTTGCAGCGATGGCCAGCGCTGACGCAGGTGGTGCAATGGGCGGGTGTGGCGTTCCTGTTGTACATGGCCTTCAAGTTGGCCGCCGACAATGGGCATCTGGATGCGAAGGAGTCAGGCCGTGCGCCGTCGATGGTGTACGGTGCCGTCATGCAATGGCTCAACCCGAAAGCCTGGCTGGCCTGTGTGGCCGGCATGGGCGCTTTTGTGGCGGATGGCGAGGCGCGGCTGGTCTGGCAGTTTGCGGCGGTGTATCTGGTGATTTGCTACCTGTCGGTCGGCAGTTGGGTCTACGCCGGGACGTTTTTACGCGGGTATTTGAGCAACGCCAAAGGCATGCGGTTGTTTAACCGAAGCATGGCGTTGCTCTTGGTGGTGTGCGCGGGATATTTGATCCGGGTTTAGGCGCTGCGCATCAACTCAGACCGCTCAGTGCATTTTCTACCGGTAGCGGCAGGGCGTTGAACCGATTGGCTCGCAGTTCCGTGATGGCATAGATGGCGCGCGCCGTGCGGCCATTTCCGTCGACAAAACTGTGGTAGCCCAGGAATGCCCCCAGCATCTGTTTGCCGAAGTGCTCATGAGCCGAATCCAGGGCTGCCAGGTGTTTTTCCAGCATCGCTGCGCCCGAAACGTTGGACGGGTAACGTGCTTGAGCTGTCGGGCTGCGCAAGGCATCTGTCGCTTCGGGCACCAGGCGTCGATGCAGTTCTTTGTAAACGGCAGGGTCGGTCAGGGACTTGCCATTACCGCTGAACTCGCGAAGTAAGTTCCTGATGTTATCAACCTCGTTTCGAGAGCTCGACGCTTTGAGAATCCAGGCAGTGGCTCGATCAGCGTTGTCGGTCAAGCGGTTCGGGTTAAAGGACACATCGTCGAGAAAGCCGCTGTAAGGTGTTTTGCCAAGGTCCGAAGCGAGCAATGTTTTTTGATGTCGATTCATGGTCGTCAGGTTTTTGTACTCCACCTCCAGAAGGTTGTTGAACAGCTCCGGCAGTGTCGTGTGATCCTTGAACTGTCGCAGGTTATCCAGGGAAAACTTTTGCGCTTGCTGGCGGATCAACGAATCGACAACGTCCGAATCCAGGACCTTCTTCAGCGATTGAGCGGTGTCAGACTGGCGTGCGAGGTCGGTCAACGAGCCTTCAAACAAATGCTGAAGCTCCGTTTGGGGAACGTTCTTGGGCAACTTTGCACTATTGGCTTGCAGGTGCTTGAGCACATGTTCAGCGGTTTCGAGCACATCGCTTTTAAACAGCGCCCGCGCATGCGCTACGGTGTCGAGGCTGATGCGGATCCGCGCGGCCGCACCGGTGTGGTCGAGGGCGCGCAGCAGGTTGTAGGAATGGGCGCCTGTCAGGCGATACAGCTGCGCCCTGACGATATGCGCCGCAGCGGCAGTATGGCCGGCGAGTTTTATCGCGCCTCTGCCAATCAGTTTTACACCGCCGTTGAGCAGGGTCGGTATGCCGTCCAGCGGGTTCAACAGGGAAACGACGGTGCGCGTGCCAATCCGGGACGCGGACAACAATTTTGTGGCCAATGACGCGCTCTTTCCAACGGCCTTGCCCACTTGTGCCGGCACGCTGGCAAAGACAAAGGCAACGGCCGCCGCGTCCATTACGCAACTGGCGATCGCGTCCCGCTGCCTGGCCGGAATACCGGAAGACAAACCCTCGATGCATTCCTTGAACGGAATGATCAAATTCAACAGCGTATTAAAGATGACATCGAACTTTTCCGACGCCAGTTCCTGTTCCGTGCTGTCACGGCCCATGTCCGCCAGTTCACTTTCGGTCAGGAAGGGGTGCTGCTCAGCGATCAGGTCGCTGATGGCTTTTATGCGCTCGGCGTTGAAGTAAGCCATCGGTTTATTGGAGAGGGTCGGGTGCGACGCACTGTCGAATTCACCTATCTTGCGCACGAATACCGAAGACGTCGTATCACTGCGCGGCGCAGCGTTTTCAAAGTAGGCATCCAGATCCAGTGGCGCATCCAGAAGGCCGTTGTCTTTGACAAAGTTGCCCCGTGTGCCGTCCCGTTCATAAGTAAACAGGTATTGACCGACTTTCTCCCTGAGTTCAGGCGTGCTCCGGCATTCAGAGCGCAACGGGAACAACTCGAAGCAACGAACCAGCGTGCCTTGATATTCCGCACAAATAATCACGCCGTAACGGCCCGTTCGCTCCCGTGTCGCCTCGGGTATTGATCCTGCGTAAAGATGCTGTTTGTAGGCTTCTACGCGATAGATAGCCAATCGCCCATGTTCGATAAATCTTCTGTTGGATTCCTCCAACTGTGAAAATACATAGCGAATCGTGGTTGACAGGCCGGATATCAGATCGCTGTAGTGATTGTGCACGGCTGTTTCATATAGGTCGGCAACCGGGTATAGCTGCTTGAGTTTGGGGAACTCCTGATAAATATCGTCGCCCCTGGTACGCCCCCAGTCTTGCGTGTGAAGTTGGTCGCTCATGTACAAGTCCAACACCGACACTTTGCGTCCGCCACCGCCACCGGAGCCCCAGTGTTTGACCAGCCGTTCATGAGGGTCGCAGGCCGGTACGGCCGATGTCAGCTCTTTCAATGCGAGGGCTTTGCGCCGGGGAATGGGCTTGTTGATCGCGTTAAGCGCGGTAGACAGCGTCTCGACATGCTCGTTATAGGCCTTGATGCCTTTATTGATCGTTTCGATGCTCAGGTTGCCATCCGCGTCGCGTTGGACCAGTCCATTCATCAATGCCCACGTAACGACCGGGTCAATCCCCGCCATGGCGTGCAAATCGTTGAGTGGCGGGGTGAGCCCCGAGATCGGGCTAAAGCCCAGCAAGTGTTCATAGGTCATGCGCCGGGAGCAACCGGGAACAATGCTTTCGGCCAAGCCCACGGCTTGGCAGAGGATGACCCAGCCCGCGGTTCCGACCACCAACGACGGGGGTAATTCGCGCACCAGATACTCCGGTGCCATACCCGCCAATGCCAGTTCGGCCACCAGAGGGGCGATGAGTTCGTTGAGCTTGAAACGTTGAATCAGATGCGCTTTCAGGTCATTGCGGACATCGCAAGGCCGGCGCTGAACCTGGGCCGAGGAGTAAAGGTTGAACCCTGCAAGCGTCGTGTTGGCCGTGTCTATCTCGGGATCGAGGTCCAGCAGCATGGCGGCGATCAGCAACTGATCAACAAATTGTTTCGACGCCTTGGCGCCTGACTCGTCGGTGAACCAACCCAGCGCATCAATGTAGTTTTGCCCTGTTTCATCCTGCAGGCGCGCATCGCTGATCAGCCGTTGCAAGCGGTACTCGAGGCTCTGTGGCTGCTTGTCCGATCCTGCGTTTTCCAACACCAGCGATGCGCCAAAGTATTCGGCCAACGGCATTTCGTTGCTGGTCAGTTGCGCGGTGATGTCACGAATAATCGCGCGTTTACTCTTGGTTAACTCGAAGGGCGAATCCTCTGGAGCGTCCAGCAGCTCCCAGTAATTACCCGTGTCCGGCAGGTCCGGTATAACGGCGAAGTTGAGCAGGTCAATCAGCGCTTTGGTACTTTCTTCATCGGTGGGTAGTGGCAAATGATGAAAGCGCAACCATTGACTGACGACCATTTTATCGCCGGTGGCTACCCAGCCGCCGGTCAACTTTGCCATGTTCGCCAACCGTTTTAATTCTTCGTTGATAGTTGCAATGGCTAGCACATGGGAAGTGATGTCCATGGGCGAAAACCAGGCAGTGGTGACATCGTTCAGAGTGCTGGAGTTCGGCCAGGAGTAATACAGCCGGCCGCCTTCATCGACGAGGAAAACGGCGTGCGGCGGTATGGACTTCGAGGCGCGGATTGTCAGAAAGTCGGGATGTCGGGTCAGGTTGTACAAGTAAACACTGGCGGAACGATGAACCTGATCGAAATCGGAACCGGGAATGCAGGTGGCCGCAATGTTGTTCCATGACCACCCGAGGTCCTGGAGTGTCTCGTTACCAAGGGCTTGACTGACGACGGTAGTGATTGCTTGTTTTTGACGGCCGTTTGGAGTGCTTTCGGACAGGATTCCTTGAGTTTTCATAGTTGAATATAAATATTCCTGAAGATTGTAAAATTTATGGAGTGTTAAAAAACTAGTTGGTTGAAGGTTGAGAGGTTTTGATGGTGGGGGTTGAGGAGGTGATAAGTAATTGTATTTATATGTCTGTGTGTTTCGTTGTTTAATAAATAGAACGGGAGGGGCTGCTAATGCGCAGTTTTTATTGGGTCGGAATGATTTTTATTGATATGTGTTTATAGATGTAAACATAGGGGGGAAGTTTAAGAGGGCTCCGAGCTGACCAGTAATAACCCGTTTAACCCCGATACTGTCCAGGCGTCGCCGCCAGATGCTGTTTGAACACCCGCTGAAAGTGGGCCTGATCGGCAAATCCCGCCTCCAGCGCCACATCGGCGATCAGCTTGCCGCTGCGTAACCGGTCCCGGGCAAACTGGATGCGCCGGTTGAGCAAAAACGCATGGGGCGTCATCCCGTAATGCTGCTTGAACGCACGGATCAGGTAGGACGGCGATAGCTGAGCCGCCTCGCAAATGTCTTCGAGCTTGAGCAGGTGCGTGCAGTTGTCGCGGATGTAATCGGCCGCCCGTTCCAGTTTGAAATTGGGCTCGCGCAGCGGTTGATCGATTGGATTGAGCCGCTGCTGTACGTCGGTGAAAAATTCCACGGCCGCGCTTTGTTTGCGCAGCACGTCTTGCTGCGCATCGACCAATACTTCGTGCAAACCCGTCAGGCCGGCAAACAGCTCGCTGTCGTGAGTGTGGGTGATGGAAAACCGGCGAAACGCCAAGTCCTGGCTGAAGCCGAGCTGATGCTGCAAATCGGTCAGCCAAGGTGTCTCGACGTACAGCATCAGGTACGACCACGGTTGGTCATCGATGGGGTTGCAGGCGTGGACATCACCGGGATTCATCAGCACCACGGTGCCGGCACTGACCTGAAACTCCGATTGCTCGTGGAGGTAGGTACTGCGCCCGGCTGTGATCGCACCGATGGAAAAGTGCTCGTGGGAATGCCGGGTGTAGCAGACCTCGCGGCCGTCGGCGATGGAGCGGGCTTCGATGAAGGGCAGGGCGTCGTCGCGCCAGAAGCGCGGGGCTTTGTCAGCGTTTTTGGCAACGGCGGGCTTCATTGTCAACGTCCTCGACAGGTCAGCGTCGAAGTGTATTAGCTCTCGCCGTCAAAGGCTCGTTGCAGCGCCGCGATGTCGAGTTTTTTCATCTGCAACATCGCCGTCATGGCGCGTTGGGATTTCGCCGTGTCAGGGTCTTTCATCATGTCCATCAGGGCCACCGGCACGATCTGCCAGGACACGCCGAATTTATCCTTGAGCCAGCCGCATTGCTGGGCCTCAACGGGTCCTCCCGCGGACAGGCGCCCCCAGAAGTGGTCGACTTCTTCCTGAGTATGGCAATTGACCTGAAATGAAACCGCTTCATTGAACTTGAAAATGGGTCCGCCGTTGAGGCCGGTAAAACTCTGCCCGTCCAGTTCGAAACTGACCGTCATTACCGAGCCATCGGGCCTGCCGTGGATCTCCTGACCAGCCTTGCTGTAGTGAGTGGTGGCGCTGATTTTCGAATGATCGAAGATCGCACAGTAGAACTTCGCGGCCTCCTCGGCCTGATTGTCGAACCACAGGCAGGGCGTGAGTTTTTGAACGCGGTGCATGGTGTAGCTCCTCTACGAATGACTCAGGCTGGACTTTCAGCGTAGTCAGCCTCGGGTCGTCTGGCCGTACCGTAGATCGACAAGTCGAAAGAGTTTCCTTTCGATGGAATCAACGATGTCGGCATGACCCGATAGCCGCTAGACTTGCCGACCTGGTTTGCCGCAAGGACGCTCTGCATCATGGTCGCCCCTCGTTTGTTGGCTGTTTCCTGTCTGCTGGTTGCCGCTGCTGTAAGCGCCGGGCCGGTGACGTATCACCTCACGGACCCCGCGAAGAAGTACGTCATCGACGTGCTGTTTGCACAGCCTCCCGCCCAGACTTTCGACGGCGCTCCCGCGCTGATTACGTTGCGCGAAAGGGCCGGCGGGCAGGTGCTGCAGCGCATAGAGTCAGCCGAAGCGTTCGCCCTGTTCAAACCAGGCCGCAAAGCTTCGGAGTTCGACCGAAACCTGGCGTATGCCGATCAAAGTCTGCTGTTGTTCGGCGATTTCAATTTCGACGGGCAACAAGATCTTGCCGTACGCAATGGCAATGATGCGGGCTATGGCGGTCCTTCCTACGACATCTACTTGTTCGATCCCGAGCGTTCGACGCTCATGTTGAGCACGTCCTTTTCCGCTCTGACCCGTGACGCGAATCTGGGCATGTTCGACATCGACCCGGTTACCAAGCGTCTGCATACCCAGTCCAAAAGCGGTTGCTGCTGGCGCCAGAGCGCGACCTGGCAAATACAGGGCAACCGTCCTGTGAAGGTGGCCGAGAAAACTGAGGTGGTGCAGAAACCGTCGGAAGCCAACCCGTTCATGCCTTCTGGCTATGTGGACGTGACCGATCGTGAACTGAAATCCGGCCAGTGGACGGAGCGTCGTCGCCTCGAGGGGCCCGTCGGTGAAGCGCCCGTCATGTTGCGCGGCACCCTTGATGACAAGATCCCCGTTGAGCTGTGGTGGCAACGTCAGGGTGATGTCTATGTTGGCGAAGTTCGCTACAGCAAAACCGGCAGCGGTAAACCGATCCGGCTGGTGGGCAATACCTACGAAGATGGTGGAATCGTTTTGCGTGAGCTGGACGACGACGGTCAGATGATTGGCAACTGGTTCGTCGAAGGCACGCCGAACGAACAGGGCAGCCAGACCGGCACGTGGATCAACGGTTCCCGTCAATTAAGCATCAATGTGAGGCCGACTGCGTTCAAGGTTGCCGCGCAAAAACTTGAGCGGGTAGCAGACAGTCAGCGAGAAGGGCGCTACCTCGTGAGCAATGTCCAGGATCAGCGTGTCGGCGAGTTGACCCTCAAAGTATCGCCGGGGATCGACAACGGTCCCGAGATGGCGGACATCAACCTGAGCATTTTTCAGCTCAAGGATCCACCCGTTGAAGTCCATCATCAGTATCCGCTGCTCGCCGGCAACCTTGTCATTGCACTGGACCCCGAGGGCGATCCGCTGTTTCGCCTGCAGTTGCTCAATGGCGCCGCTGAAGTGACCGGTTTTGGTGAGTATCAGAAGTACAGCGCGGCTTACGTGAAACAACCTTGATGTAGTCGTAATGACGTTTTGTAGGGTCGATATGACTGTTTTTGAATGTAGTCATACGGTGAAGGCAACGGTTCAGCGACGGCCCAGGCCTCCTTTTTCAGCAATCCACCGGGTGGCCAAATCAATAAAGGCCCGCAGTTTCGGCTGTGTCTGGGTGCGGCTGGGGAAGTACAGGTACAACGCCGAGCTGAGTGGCACGAAGGGTTGCAGCACCCGCTCCAGGCGTCCATCCGCCAACTCGTCGGCAATCTCCAGATCACAGGCATAGGCCAGGCCCGAACCGCTGCGTGCGGCTGCCACCAACAACCGGCGGTCATTGACGATCACGCCGCCCTCGACACCCACGGTAAAGTCCCGAGCCTCGCGGCGAAACTCCCAGCGATGGGCGCTGCCGGAGGTCGAGAAGCGAAAGCCGATGCATTGATGTCGGGTCAGGTCCTCCGGGATGACCGGTTTTCCAGCCTTGGCGAAGTACGCCGGGGAGCCCACCACCGACCATTGCAGGTCAGGTGTCAGGCGCACTGCGATCATGTCTTTTTCAATCGACTCTCCCAGGCGAATCCCGGCATCGAAGCCGCCGGCCATCAGGTCGACCGTGGCGTCGTCCAGGGATATATCGAGGGTCACTTGCGGGTAGGCCTCGCGGAACAGCGGAATCAGCGGCTCCATCAACAGGGTGCCGGACAATCGCGGTACGGTGAGTCGCAACGTGCCCATGGGCTGATCACGGAAACCGCTGAGCACCGCCAGGGCTTCATCGATTTCACTGGCCGCCGGACGCAAGCGGGCAAACAGACTGGCGCCGGCTTCGGTCAGCGCCACTCGGCGCGTGGTGCGCTGAAACAGCAGCACGCCGGTGCGCCGTTCCAGCAGTTTGATCGCATGGCTGACGGCGGTGGGCGTAACGGCTAGCCGAGTCGCGGCCACGGTGAAGCTTTTGTGCTCGGCGACGGCGAGAAACTCGGTCAAACCATCAAACGGGTCGTGATTCATATCGGCGCCATTATGAAAGAGCGTTTCATAGTGCTTGTAACACGAGGGCATTTTTCCGACCAATGTTCCTGCGTACCTTGTGCTTACCCCAACGGCCTATAAGGATTCGCGATCATGACCAACTCCCATAACTTCAAACGTGTCTGGCTCATCACCGGTGCTTCTCGCGGTATCGGTGCCAAGATCGCTGCCGCCGCGCTGGCCAATGGTGACGCCGTGGTCGCCACCGCCCGTGACGCCAACAGCATCACCCAGCGTTTTGGCGAGCAGCCAGGTTTGCTGGCCGCCACCCTTGATGTGACCAACGAAGCTCAGGGCGTTGCGGTCGCCAAGTCGGCCATCGAGCACTTCGGGCGCATCGACGTGCTGGTCAACAACGCCGGTTTCGGCTTGCTTGGCGCGGTGGAAGAAGCCAGCGCCGATGAAGTGAGGCGCGTGTACGAAACCAACGTCTTCGGCTTGCTGAATGTCACTCGCGCCGTGCTGCCGCACATGCGCGCCGCTCGCAGTGGTCATGTGATCAACATCTCTTCGGTGGGCGGTTATCAGTCGGCACCGGGTTACGGTGTGTACTGCTCGACCAAGTTTGCCGTCGAAGCATTGAGCGAAGCCTTGCACGGCGAGCTGGCGCCGCTGGGCGTCAAGGTCACCGTGGTCGAGCCGGGTTACTTCCGTACCGACTTCCTCGACAGCAACTCTCTGGTCGAGTCCCCTGAAACAATTGCCGACTACGCGTCGACCTCCGGTGAAATGCGCAAAGTGGCCAAAGCCGTCAATCAGCTACAGCCAGGCGACCCGGAAAAACTCGCTCAGGCGATGATCATCCTGGTCGAGGCCGAGCAACCACCGCTGCGCCTGCCGCTGGGCACGGACTCGGTGACTTACATCGAGGCCAAGAACGCCTTCGTCACCGGCGAGCTGAACGCATGGCGTGAGCTGTCGGTGTCCACCGACTTCTAAGCCCCCACCCGCTCTGTGTAGCAGCTGCCGAGCCTGCGAGGCTGCGTTCGGCGACGTAGTCGTCGCAAACCCTGCGAACGCAGTTTTCCTGGCACACCGCAGAGCCTGACTTCACGACGACTTCGTCGCCGAACGCAGCCTCGCGGGCTCGGCAGCTGCTACACAGAGCGAGTTATTTCAGTCTTCTTTGTGTGACCGGTGGTCGATGAACCGGTCTCGTCCGGCAATTTGCGCTTAGCTGTAGGGATAACCCGAGGTTCCCGAGAGCCCCTTCAGAACACCGTGAGTCTGAGGACATTCGCAATGCTGACCCTGAACATCAATGGCAAGGACCAGGCGCTGGATGTCCCCGCAGACATGCCGCTGCTGTGGGTCCTGCGCGATGTCGCGCACCTGACCGGTACCAAATTCGGTTGCGGCATCGCCCAGTGCGGCGCCTGCACCGTGCACGTCGATGGCGCGCCACTACGTTCCTGCATCACGCCCGCCACCGCGGTGGCCCACGGGCAAAAAATCCTCACCATCGAAGGCCTGTCTACCGACGGTTCGCACCCGGTGCAGCAAGCCTGGGCCGAACTCGATGTGGTCCAGTGCGGTTACTGCCAGTCCGGGCAGATCATGTCGGCCGCCGCGTTGCTGGCGAAAATTCCCAAGCCCACCGACAGCGACATCGATCAGGCGCTCTCCGGCAACATCTGCCGCTGCGGCACCTACCCAAGGATCCGCGCAGCGGTCAAACGCGCCGCCGAGATCGGTTGATGCCACGTTGACGGGAGTCTGAACAATGAACAGCCTCAATCCTCTGTCACGTCGCGGTTTCCTCAAGGGCAGCGCGGTGCTGGGCGGTGGTCTGGTGGTGGCGTTTGTCATCCCCGGCGGTCATCGCTTTGCCATGGGCGCCGAGAATCAAGGCAATATTTTCGCGCCCAATGCGTTTTTACGGATCGGCAATGACAACAGCGTCACCATGCTGCTCGGCCATTCGGAAATGGGCCAGGGCATCTGGACCGGACTGACCATGTTGATCGCAGAAGAACTGGACGCCGACTGGTCGAAGATCCGCGTCGAACATGCACCGGCTTCGGCCGCCGAGTATGGCCTGGCCGGGTTTGGCGGGATGCAAATTACCGGTGGTTCGACCTCGACCTGGATGGAGTTCGACCGTTACCGGCAGGCCGGTGCAGCGGCGCGATTGATGTTGATCGACGCGGCGGCCAAACGCTTCAACGTCGCGCCCTCCGGGATTCGCACCGAATCGGGTGTAGTGATTGCCGGTGACCAACGCGCCACCTATGGCGAACTGGCTGACGACGCCGGCAAGCTGCCGGTGCCGGATCCGGCGTCGATCAAGCTCAAGGAGTCCAAGGACTGGAAAATCATCGGCAGACCGACCAAGCGCCTGGACACGCCGGAGAAAATCACTGGCCGCGCCAAGTTCGGCATGGACGTGCAGTTCGACGGCTTGATGACCGCCATGGTCGCGCGCTCGCCGGTATTCGGTGGCAGCGTCAAATCCTTCGAAGGCGCCGAAGCGCTGGCGATTCCGGGCGTGCACAAAGTGGTGCAGGTGCCCACCGGGGTGGCGGTGATTGCCGATCATTACTGGGCGGCGAAGCTGGGGCGCGATGCGTTGAAGATCGATTGGGATCTGGGGCCAAACACCGGGCTCGACAGTCAGCAACTGCTGGAAAGCTTCCGCAAACTCGCCGCCACCCCTGGCGCTTCGGCCAGTCAGGCCGGTGATGTCGCGGCGGGTCTGGGTAAAGCGGCGAAGACCATCGATGTCGAGTACAGCGTGCCATACCTGGCCCATGCCCCGATGGAGCCGCTCAACTGCACCGTGAAAATCACCCAGGACAAATGCGAAATCTGGACCGGTACCCAGTTCCAGACGCTGGATCAAATGGTCGCCGGGAAAATCACCGGGCTCAAACCCGAGCAGGTGGAGATTCATACCGAGTTTCTCGGCGGGGGGTTCGGTCGCCGGGCCAATCCGACCTCGGACTTTGTTGCTGAAGCCGTGGAAGTCGCCAAGGCAGCGGGCGCACCGGTGAAAACCGTCTGGTCCCGGGAGGACGACATTCGCGGCGGGTACTACCGCTCCGCGTTCCTCCATCAGGCCCGCATCGGCCTCGATACCAGCGGCCTGCCGATCGCCTGGAAGCATGTGATGGTCGGGCAGTCGATCATGGCGGGCACGTCATTCGAGGCGACCATGGTCAAGAATGGCATCGACAAGACCTCGGTCGAAGGGGTCGTCGACAGTCCGTACCTTGAGGGGTTGGCGAATCATCAGGTGGATCTGCATTCGCCGCAAACCGGCATTCGCGTGCTCTGGCTGCGTTCGGTAGGGCACACCCACACCGCGTTCGTGATGGAGTCGCTGATCGACGAACTGGCCGAGGCGGCCGGCAAGGATCCGGTCGAGTACCGACGAACCTTGCTCAAAGACCATCCTCGGCATCTTGGCGTGCTGAACCTGGCCGTCGAGAAAGCCAACTGGAAGGCGCCACTGCCGGACGGCCATGCGTTGGGTGTCGCGGTGCATGAGTCTTTCGGCAGTTATGTTGCCCAAGTGGCCGAGGTGTCCCAGGACAACCTGGCGATCCGCGTGCATCGGGTGGTGTGTGCGGTGGATTGCGGCATTGCGGTCAACCCGATGAGCATCGCGGCGCAAATGGAATCGGCCATCACCTTCGGCCTCGGATTTACCTTGCACAGCAAGCTGACCTTCAAGAACGGGCAGGTGGTGCAGTCCAATTACCACGACTATCAAGTGCTTCGGCTCAACGAAATGCCGGTGGTGGAAGTGCATATGGTGCCCAGCAGCGACAAACCCGGCGGCATCGGGGAGGCCGGTGTGCCGCCCACGGCGCCGGCAGTGGCCAACGCGGTGTTCGCCCTGACCGGCCAACGCCTGCGGGAACTGCCGCTGCAACTGTCGGGGGTGTGAGATGAGACGACATCTGATTCTTGGCGCGGTGGTATTGATCGGCCTGATCGGCTACGCCGAGGACCTGTTTGCTGACGATAAGGACGCGATCAAGGCGTTCGATACCGTGCAAAAGGTCTTCCAGAGCCCGCGCTGCCAGAACTGCCATATCCCCGGCGATTCACCGTTGCAATTCGACGCCGGGATTCCTCACGCCATGAACGTCGTGCGGGGCATGGACGGCAAAGGCGCGGCGGGTTTGCCCTGCGCTACCTGCCACGCCGAGAGCAATCCGCCGGCCAGTTACGGCGCTCACGCACCGCCGGGGGCGCCGCACTGGAGCCTGCCGCCCGCCGCGCACAAAATGGCCTGGATCGGTCTGCCGGCCGACCAGTTGTGCGCCATGATCAAGGACCGTTCCAGCAACGGTGACCGCGATTTCGCCGCGCTGATCAAGCATGTCAGCGACGACAAATTGGTGCTTTGGGGCTGGAATCCGGGTCAGGGAAGGGCGCCGGTACCGGTGCCGAACGATATTTTCGTCACCCAGTTCAAACGCTGGGCAGACGCGGGAGGGCCCTGTCCGGTCGTGGGTAGTTGACCGGCGGTCCGTTAACAGGGAGTCAAACCGGGTATGGACGACTCTAAGAAATATACCCGCCAATGGAGTGAGTAATGCTGATCCCAGGCAAACCGGTAAAACCAGGCGCGTGCGCCGACCCGTTGCGCACGCCACTGCAGGAGCGCGAGCTGCTGCGTGACTTGGCCCGTAAGGCCGAGGAGGAGTTGATGGGCGTGCAGATGGCGAGCATGGACGAGTTGACGCTGCTCTCCAACCGACACGGTTTTACAGCGCTGGCCCAACAAGGGCTGGATGTCTGCCACCAGCTGAAAAAGCCAGCGACGCTGCTGCTCTTCAATATTGATGACTTCAAACACATCAACTATCTCTATGGCCGTTCCGAGGGCGACAACGCCCTGAAAACCTTCGCTGATGTGCTGCGAATTGCCTTTCGCGAGAGCGATGTGATCGGCCGGCTGGGCAGCGACGTATTCGTCGCGTTGCTGACCGGCTCAAGTGTTGTGGAGATTCCCGCGATCAGGGCGCGACTCGAAGAAATACTCGAAGAGCGCAATGCCACGGTGCATCGCGGTTATGACATTCACTTCAGCATCGGACAACTTGAGTGCAATCCTGAGCTTCCCGGCTCGATCGAGGAGTTGCTGGCACAGGCCGATGCGTTCACTTGGCAAACAGCTGAGCCACATCCTTGAATGCCTTGAACTCAAGCGCGTTGCCGCATGGATCGAAGAGAAACATCGTCGCTTGCTCACCTACCAGGCCCTGAAAGCGAATGCCCGGTTCGATCACGAATCGGGTGTTGAGGGCTTTCAATCGCTCGGCCAGCGCCTCCCATTGCTCCATTCCCAACACCACACCGAAATGCGGCACCGGCACGTCATGACCGTCGACAGCATTGGTGTGCGCGGCTTCTTGTGAGGCGTTTTTCGGCGCGAGGTGAATGACCAGCTGATGGCCGAAAAAGTTGAAATCAACCCAGTGATCGCTTGAACGACCTTCTTCCAGGCCGAACACTTGGCCATAAAAATTGCGCGCAGCAGTCAGGTCGTAGACCGGGATGGCCAGGTGAAAAGGGGAGAGTTGCATCGGAGGTGCCTCGGCTGTGTGGATTCAGATTGAGTTTAGCCCTGTGCTTTTTGATTAAAAGACGATAATTTTTGCATCGAGCTCAAATTATTTCGATTAATCGAGAACGCCATGCTGCGGGAACTGAAAACCTTCATTGCGGTGACGCGCTACGGCACGTTTGCCGCGGCCGGTATGCACATTGGCCTGACCCAGTCGGCCGTCAGCGCGCAGATTCGCAATCTGGAACAGGCCCTGGGCATTCGTTTGTTCGACCGCACCGGACGTCAGGCGCTGCTCAATGCGGCAGGCCAGCGTGCATTGCCGATGGCCAGGGACATGCTGGAGACCTTCAGCCGCATGGCGGTCAGCGATGATGTCAGTGAATATCGCGGCGAGTTGAAAATAGGTGCGGTGGCCACGGCCCAGACCGGACTGCTGCCCCAGGCGTTGCTTCGACTGAGGCAACAGGCGCCGTTGCTCGAGCCGAAACTGGTGCCCGGCGTGTCGCTGAACCTGTTGAGCCAGGTGGACACCGGTGAAGTGGATCTGGCGATCCTGATCAAACCGCCGTTCGAGTTACCCAAGGAACTGTCAGCGCAGGTCATCCGCAAGGAACCGTTTGTATTGATCGTGCCGGCGGACCTTGAAGGCGATGAGCCGTTGCAGATCCTCGCGAACCATCCGCATGTGCGTTACGACCGCAACTCGTTCGGTGGAAGACTGGTAACGCGGTTTTTGCGTGAGCAGCAGATTGATGTGCAGGTGGCTTTGGAGCTGGATGAGCTGGAAGCCATTGTGAAGATGGTTGAATGCGGGTTGGGCGTGTCGCTGCTGCCCGAGGCGGGGTTATGGCTTGAGCATGGGGCGAAGGTCCGGATCATTCCGTTGGGGGAGTTGACGTTCTACCGCGAGATCGTCCTGTTGCAGCGCTATAGCCAGCGTACACAGCCGATCCAGCAGCTATTTTCCAGCTGCCTGACACAAGTCGATGGTTAATCACAAATCCCCTGTGGGAGCGGGCTTGCTCGCGAAGGCGTCGCGTCAGACAACATCAATGTTGAATGATCAATCGCATTCGCGAGCAAGCCCGCTCCCACAGGGGGTCTGCGCCAGGCCTGAAATTACAGGCACAAAAAACCCGCCTCAAGAGGCGGGTTTTTTAGTTGGCTACCCGAAGATTACTCTTCCAGGCTACCCATGGCCGTGGTGTTGAAGCCACCGTCCACGTACATGATTTCGCCGCTGATGCCGGACGCCAGGTCCGAGCACAGGAAGGCGCCGGCGTTGCCGACTTCGTCGATGGTGACGTTACGACGCAGCGGGGTTTGCGCTTCGTTGGCGGCCAGCATCTTGCGGAAGTTCTTGATGCCGGAAGCGGCGAGGGTGCGGATCGGGCCAGCCGATACGCAGTTGACGCGGGTGCCGTCCGGGCCCAGGGAGCCGGCCAGGTAACGAACGCCAGCTTCCAGAGAAGCTTTGGCCATGCCCATCACGTTGTAGTTCGGCATGGTGCGCTCTGCACCCAGGTACGACAGGGTCAGCAGGCTGCCGTTGCGGCCTTTCATCATTTCGCGGCCGGCTTTGGCCAGGGCCACGAAGCTGTAGGCGCTGATGTCGTGAGCGATGCGGAAACCTTCACGGGTGGTGGCTTCGGTGAAGTCGCCATCCAGTTGGTCGCCCGGGGCGAAGCCGACGGAGTGCACGATGCAGTCCAGGCCGTCCCATTTTTTGCCCAGCTCAACGAAAACCTTGGCGATTTCTTCATCGCTGGCCACGTCGCACGGGAAGCACAGGTCAGGGGTGGAACCCCAGCTTTGTGCGAACTCTTCGACACGACCCTTGAGTTTGTCGTTCTGATAAGTGAAGGCAAGCTCAGCGCCCTCGCGATGCATGGCGGCAGCGATGCCGGATGCGATGGACAGCTTGCTGGCGACACCGACGATCAGTACGCGCTTACCGGCGAGAAAACCCATGTGTTGCTCCTCTCTTTCAGGTTATTGCGCAGTGGCTGGGGCCAGGAAAGCGGCTTCCAGCAACTGCTGTGTATACGGATGTTTGGGGGACGCAAAAATACTTTGCGCGTCTCCCTGTTCGACCACTTGGCCTTGCTTGACCACCATCAGCTGGTGGCTCAGCGCTTTGACGACAGCCAGGTCATGGCTGATAAACAGATACGTCAGGTTGTACTTGGTTTGCAGTGAACGCAAAAGCTCAACCACTTGGCGTTGCACTGTCCGGTCGAGGGCCGATGTCGGCTCGTCCAGCAGAATCAACGCCGGTTTTAGCACTAATGCCCGGGCAATGGCGATTCTTTGCCGTTGCCCACCGGAAAATTCGTGGGGGTAGCGGTGCCGGGTTTCCGGATCCAGACCTACCTCCTTGAGTGCCGCAATAATCGCTTGTTCCTGTTCCGCCTCGGTGCCCATCTTGTGGATCCGCAGGCCTTCGCCGACGATCTGGCTCACGCACATCCGTGGGCTCAGGCTGCCGAACGGGTCCTGAAACACCACCTGCATCTCCCGCCGCAGCGGTCGAACCTGTTGCTGCGTCAGGCAGTCTAGCTGCTTGCCTTCAAAACGGATGGTGCCTTTGCTGCCGATCAGCCGCAAAATCGCCAAACCCAGTGTCGACTTGCCCGAACCGCTTTCTCCCACAATCCCCAGGGTCTGGCCCTGAGGCAGGCTGAAATTGATTCCGTCCACCGCTTTGATGTGGTCGACGGTCTTTTTCAGAAAGCCTTTCTTGATCGGGAACCAGACTTTCAGGTCCTCGACTTGCAGCAATGGCGGGCCAATCACATTGGTCGCCGGCTTGCCGCTGGGCTCCGCTGCCAGCAGTTCCCGAGTGTACGGATGCTGCGGTGCGCGGAACAACTCTTCGCACGATGCCTGTTCGACGATGCAACCGCGCTGCATGACACATACGCGATGCGCAATTCTTCGCACAAGGTTCAAATCGTGACTGATCAGTAGCAGCGCCATGCCCAACCGGGCCTGTAATTCCTTGAGCAACTCGAGGATTTTCAGCTGGACGGTTACGTCCAGCGCGGTGGTCGGCTCGTCGGCGATCAGCAGTTCCGGCTCGTTGGCCAGGGCCATCGCAATCATCACCCGCTGCCGCTGGCCGCCAGACAATTCGTGGGGCAGGGCCTTGAGGCGCTTCTCGGGCTCCGGGATGCCGACCATTTCCAGCAACTCCAGGGTGCGCCTGGTCGCCACTTTACCGATCAGGCCCTTGTGGATGCTCAACACCTCATTGATCTGCTTCTCGATCGAGTGCAGCGGATTGAGCGAGGTCATCGGCTCCTGGAAGATCATCGCGATCCGGTTGCCGCGGATGTGGCGGATGGTTTTCTCTTTCAGGCTCAGCAGGTTCTGCCCGGAGTACTCGATGGTCCCGGACGGATGCCGGGCGAGCGGGTAGGGCAGCAGCCGCAGGATCGAGTGCGCCGTCACCGATTTACCGGAGCCACTTTCGCCCACCAGCGCCAGGGTTTCCCCGCGCTTGATGTCGAAGCTCACGCCTTCGACCACCCGTTGAACGCGCTCGCCGACGACAAATTCGACGGCCAGGTCGCGCACTTCGATCAGATTGTCCTGATTCATTTCACTTCCTCGGGTCGAAGGCATCGCGAGCAGACTCGCCGATAAACACCAGCAAACTCAACATCAACGCCAGCACGGCAAACGCGCTCATGCCGAGCCACGGCGCTTGCAGGTTGGATTTGCCCTGGGCCACCAGCTCACCGAGGGACGGGCTGCCTGCCGGCAAACCGAAGCCGAGGAAATCCAGGGCGGTCAGGGTACCGATGGCGCCGGTCAGGATGAACGGCATGAAGGTCATGGTCGAGACCATGGCGTTGGGCAGGATGTGGCGGAACATGATCGCTCCGTTTTGCATCCCCAACGCCCGCGCGGCGCGCACGTATTCCAGATTACGCCCTCGCAGGAATTCGGCGCGGACCACGTCCACCAGGCTCATCCACGAGAACAGCAGCATGATCCCCAGCAGCCACCAGAAATTCGGCTGGACGAAACTGGCGAGAATGATCAGTAGATACAGCACCGGCAGCCCGGACCAGATCTCCAGAAAACGCTGTCCGGCCAGGTCGACCCAGCCGCCGTAGAAACCCTGCAAGGCCCCGGCAATCACGCCGATGATCGAGCTGAAAATGGTCAGGGTCAGGGCGAACAGCACCGAAATCCGGAAGCCATAAATCACCCGAGCCAACACATCGCGGCCCTGATCGTCGGTGCCCAACAGGTTGTACGTCGAGGGTGGCGCCGGGGCCGGGACTTTCAGGTCGTAGTTGATGCTTTGATAGCTGTAGGGAATCGGCGCCCACAGCACCCAGGCGTCTTTTTCCTTGAGCAGTTCACGGATATACGGGCTCTTGTAGTTGGCTTCCAGCGGGAATTCGCCGCCGAAGGTGGTTTCCGGGTAACGCTTGAGCGCCGGGAAGTACCAGCCGTTGTCGTAGTGCACCACCAGCGGTTTGTCGTTGGCGATCAGCTCGGCGCCGAGGCTCAGCCCAAACAGCAGCAGAAACAGCCACAGCGACCACCAGCCACGCTTGTTGGCCTTGAACAGTTCGAAACGTCGGCGATTGAGAGGGGACAGGTTCATCTCAATGCTCCCGGCTTTCGAAGTCGATGCGCGGATCGACAAAGGTGTAGGTGAGGTCGCCGATCAGTTTCACCACCAGCCCCAGCAGCGTGAAGATAAACAGCGTGCCAAAGACCACCGGGTAATCACGGTTGATCGCCGCCTCAAAACTCATCAGCCCGAGGCCGTCGAGGGAGAAGATCACCTCCACCAGCAACGAGCCAGTGAAGAAGATGCCGATAAACGCCGACGGGAACCCGGCGATCACCAGCAGCATGGCGTTGCGGAACACATGGCCGTAGAGCACGCGGTGGTTGGTCAGGCCCTTGGCCTTGGCGGTGACCACGTACTGTTTGTTGATTTCGTCGAGGAAGCTGTTTTTGGTCAGCAGGGTCATGGTCGCGAAGTTGCCGATCACCAGCGCCGTCACCGGCAATGCCAAGTGCCAGAAGTAATCGAGCACCTTGCCGCCCATGCTCAACTCGTCGAAGTTGTTGGAGGTCAGTCCTCTGAGCGGGAACCAGTCGAAATAGCTGCCGCCGGCGAACACCACGATCAACAGGATGGCGAACAGGAACGCCGGGATCGCATAGCCGACGATGATTGCCGAACTGGTCCAGACGTCGAAGTGGCTGCCGTGTCGCGTCGCCTTGGCGATCCCCAGCGGGATCGACACCAGGTACATGATCAGCGTGCTCCACAGCCCGAGGGAGATGGACACTGGCATCTTTTCCTTGATCAGGTCGATGACCTTGGCGTCGCGGAAGAAGCTGTCGCCGAAATCCAGCGTCGCGTAGTTCTTGATCATGATCCACAAGCGTTCCGGCGCCGATTTATCGAAGCCGTACATGTGCTCGATTTCCTTGACCAGTGCCGGGTCCAGGCCTTGCGCGCCGCGATAGGCGGAGCCGGCCACCGAGACTTCGGCACCGCCGCCAGCGATGCGGCTGGTGGCGCCTTCGAAGCCTTCGAGCTTGGCGATCATCTGCTCCACCGGCCCGCCGGGGGCGGCCTGGATGATCACGAAGTTGATCAGCAGAATGCCGAGCAACGTCGGGATGATCAGCAGCAGTCGCCGAAAAATATACGCCAGCATCTGATTACTCCGTGCCCGCAGGGTCGGCTTGCAGTTTGGTTTCGACTTCTATGGCCGGGGTAGCGTCTGGCTTGACCCACCAGGTATTAATGCCGATGTCGTACTTGGGTGAAACTTTCGGATGACCGATGTGGTTCCAGTAAGCCACGCGCCAGGTCTTGATGTGCCAGTTGGGGATCACGTAATAACCCCATTGCAGCACGCGGTCCAGTGCGCGGGCGTGGGCCACCAGGCTTTTGCGCGAATCGGCGTTGATCAGTTGCTCGACCAATTGGTCCACCACCGGGTCTTTCAGGCCCATGGAATTGCGGCTGCCGGGTTTGTCGGCGGCGTCAGACATCCAGAATTCACGCTGTTCATTGCCCGGTGAATTGGACTGCGGGAAGCTGCCGACAATCATGTCGAAGTCCCGTGAACGTACGCGGTTGATGTACTGCGAGACGTCGACCCGGCGGATCACCAGGTCGATGCCCAGGTCACTCATGTTGCGCTTGAACGGCAGCAGCACCCGCTCGAATTCGGTCTGGGCCAACAGGAACTCGATGGTCACCGGTTTGCCGTTGGAGTCGACCATCTTGTCATCGACGATCCGCCAGCCCGCCTCTTGCAGCAATTGATAGGCTTTGCGCTGCTGGGTGCGGATCATGCCGCTGGCGTCAGTCACCGGGTTCTGGAACGCCTCGCTGAACACCTGCTCGGGAATCTTGCTGCGGAACGGGTCGAGGATCGCCAGTTGATCGGCGTCCGGCAGGCCGCTGGCCGCCATTTCCGAATTTTCGAAAAAACTGCGAGTGCGCGCGTAGGCGCCGTTGAACAGTTGCTTGTTGGTCCATTCAAAGTCCAGCAACAGGGTCAGGGCCTGGCGCACGCGCACGTCCTGAAACACCGGGCGGCGCAGGTTGAACACAAAGCCTTGCATGCCGGTGGGGTTGCCGTTGGGGATCTGTTCCTTGATCAACCGGCCCTCGGTGACGGCCGGAATGTTATAGGCGTTGGCCCAGTTCTTGGCTGCCATTTCGAGCCAGTAATCGAACTGCCCGGCCTTGAGTGCTTCCAGGGCCACGGTGTTGTCGCGGTAGTAGTCGGTGGTCATCACATCGAAGTTGTAGAACCCGCGGTTCGCCGGCAGGTCCTTGGCCCAGTAATCCTTGACCCGCTCATAACGCACCGAACGCCCGGCCTTGACTTCGCTGACCTTGTACGGGCCGCTGCCCAGCGGTATTTCCAGGTTGCCCTTGGTGAAATCGCGCGTCGCCCACCAATGCTTGGGCAACACCGGCAACTGGCCGAGGATCAGCGGCAGCTCACGGTTGTTGTTGTGTTTGAACTTGAACAACACCGTCAGCGGATCTTCAGCGACCACTTCCTCGACATCGCTGTAGTAACCGCGGTACAGCGGCGCGCCGTCCTTGATCAGGGTCTGGAAGCTGAACACCACGTCCTCGGCGCGCATAGGGTGCCCGTCGTGGAAGCGCGCTTCGGGGCGCAGGTAGAAACGCACCCAGCTGTTGTCCGGGGCTTTTTCGATCTTGCCGGCGACCAGGCCGTACTCGGTGAACGGTTCATCCAGGCCCTGTTTGGCCAGGGTGTCGTAGATCATGCTGATGTCGTCGGCCGCGACACCTTTGTTGATGAAGGGGTTGAGGCTGTCAAAGCCGCCGAAACCGGCCTGACGGAAGATCCCGCCTTTTGGCGCGTCGGGGTTCACGTAATCGAAGTGTTTGAAATCGGCCGGGTAT
The DNA here is from genome assembly GCF_001424925.1 of Pseudomonas sp. Root329. Lineage (NCBI taxonomy): Bacteria > Pseudomonadati > Pseudomonadota > Gammaproteobacteria > Pseudomonadales > Pseudomonadaceae > Pseudomonas > Pseudomonas sp. Root329. Next base: position 398,046 of record NZ_LMCV01000012.1, read on the forward strand.
TTCGGCGGCTCGTTGTACAGGGTCAGGGCATGTTGCGGAGCGGCACAGGCCAGCCCGGCGAACAACAGACCGCTGGCCTGCAAGAGCAGGGTGCGTACGGGTTTCATCGATCTTTCTCCGAAGATTTCAGCCACCACGCGCTCAGGCCCAACGTGTAGGGCGGCGTGGTGACGAAGGCGAACCGGTTGCGGTAGGCCAGGCGGTGATAATTGAGGTACCAGTTGGGAATGATGTAGTGCTGCCACAGCAACACCCGATCCAGGGCCTTGCCGGCGGCGACCTGTTCATCGCGGGTCTGGGCGGCAAGCAATTGTTCGAGTAAATGGTCGACCACCGGATTGGCAATACCGGCGTAGTTTTTGCTGCCCTTGACCCCGACCTGGCTTGAATGGAAGTACTGCCATTGTTCCAGGCCCGGACTGAGCGTCTGGTTGAGGGTCATCAGGATCATGTCGAAATCGAACTGATCGAGGCGTTGTTTGTACTGGGCGCGATCGACCGTGCGCAGCCGGGCGTCGATGCCGATGCTGGCGAGGTTCTCGACGTAAGGCTGAAGGATGCGTTCCAGGTTCGGGTTGACCAGCAGGATCTCCAAACGCAACGGTTGCCCGGCAGCATTCTGAACGTGCTGGCCGCTGAGCTTCCAGCCGGCCTCGGCAAGCAGGCCCAGGGCCTTGCGCATGGTTTCACGGGGGATGCCGCGCCCTTGGGTCTGCGGCAGGCTGAACGGCTCGGTGAAGAGCTTGGCGGGCAACTGCTCGCGATACGGCGTCAGCATCAACCATTCATGGCCGACCGGAAGGCCCGTCGCGGAGAACTCGCTGTTGGGGTAGTAGCTCATGGCGCGCTTGTAAGCGCCGCTGAACAGCGTGCGGTTGGTCCACTCGAAGTCGAACATCAGGCCCAGCGCTTCACGGACCTTGGTCTCGGAGAAGGCCGGCCGCCGGGCGTTCATGAACAGACCCTGGCTCTGGGTCGGGATCTGATGCGGGATCTGCGCCTTGATGACGTCGCCGCGTCGCACCGCCGGGAAGCTGTAGCCGTTTTCCCAGTTCTTCGCCTGGTGCTCGATATAGATGTCGAATTCGCCGGCCTTGAAGGCTTCGAACGCGACATCGCTGTCGCGGTAGAACTCGACTTCCATGCGGTCGAAGTTGTATTTGCCGCGATTGACCGGCAGGTCCTTGCCCCAGTAATCCTTGACCCGTTCGAAAATGATCTGACGCCCAGGCTCTACCGACGTCATGCGATACGGTCCGCTGCCCAGTGGCGGTTCGAAGGTGGTGGCCTTGAAGTCACGACCTTTCCAGTAATGCTGGGGCAGCACCGGCAATTCGCCCAGGCGCAGGATCAGCAATGGATTGCCGGCGCGTTTGAAGACAAAACGAATGCGTTGCGGATTGAGGATGTCGACCCGCGACACTTCCTGAAGGTTGGTGCGGTATTGCGGATGGCCTTCCTTGAGCAGCAATCGGTAGGAAAACGCCACGTCATAGGCGGTAATCGGCGTGCCATCGTGGAAACGCGCTTCGGGGCGCAGATTGAACACCACCCAGCTGCGGTCTTCGCTGTATTCCACCGATTGGGCGATCAGGCCATAGCTGGAGGCCGGTTCATCGCCGGAGGGCGCGTACTGGCCGGTGCCGACCATCAACGGTTCGTTGAGCTCGTTGATGCCGTATTGCAGGAAATTCGGCGTGGAAACCGGGCTTGAACCCTTGAAGGTGTAGGGGTTGAGCGTATCGAAGGTGCCAAACGCCATCACCCGCAACGTACCGCCCTTGGGCGCTTGCGGGTTGACCCAGTCGAAGTGGGTAAATCTGGCCGGGTACTTGAGCGTGCCGAACTGCGCATAACCATGGCTTTCGCTGATCGTCGCGCTTGCGGGTGCGCTCAAGGCCAGGCTGATCAGGAGCAGAAGGAGGGGACGCTTCAAGTCAGGAATCCGATCCAGGCGGCTTGGGCTTTGTGGCCCGTACAGTAACAGCTTGTATCGACAGGAAAAAGACAGGGGTTTAACGCGCCGTTAATTGTGCCAATGGAGTCCCTGTAGCAGCTGGCGAAGCCTGCGTTCGGCTGCGCAGCAGTCGCAAAACCTGCGCTCGCATACTTCCTGAAACACCATATCGTCTGAACTCACGACTGCTGCGCAGCCGAACGCAGGCTTCGCCCGCTGCTACAAGGGTTTGGGTAAATCCTTGGGCGAAAAAAAGCCCCTGAAATCAGGGGCTCATTTTAGCGTGGGGAAGCCACCGTCAGCATCTGGCCAGGCTTCAGCGCCTGGCCAACACGCGGATTCCAGCGCTTGAGGTGCTGCATTTCAACGTTGAAACGCTTGGCGACCATGTACAGCGAGTCGCCTTGCTGGACCTTGTACTGGGTCTGCGGCTTCTGTTGGTCAGCTTTACTGTTTGCTTTGCTGTTCGCCGCCACGACGGTGTTGACCCGACCGCTGCTGCGCTTCGTGGTGTCCTGCATGACCAGCGCCTGACCGGCCTTGAGATTCTTGCCGGTCAGCTTGTTCCAGCGTTGCAGGTCCTTGACGTCGACCTTGTTGGCCTTGGCGATGGCGGCCAGGTTGTCCCCGCGTTTAACGCGGTAAACGCGTTTGAGGCTGGCGAGTTCGGAGTCGTCCGAGCCTTCGAATACCGGCTTGAGCGGCTTCTTGCTGATCAACTCTTCAGGACGCATGGTCGACAGGCTGGCGGTCAGCAGTTGCGCCTTGGACGTTGGCACCAGCAAATGCTGGGGGCCATCGATGGTGGTGCGCTGCTTGAAGGCCGGGTTGAGCTGGAACAGTTCGTCTTCGTCGATGTTAGCCACCGCGGCGACCTTGGACAGGTCCATGCGCTGGTTGATTTCGACGACCTGGAAGTACGGTTCGTTGGCGATCGGGTTCAGGTTCACGCCGTAGGCTTCAGGTGCCAGCACCACTTGTGACAGGGCCAGCAGCTTTGGCACGTAGGCCTGGGTTTCGGCCGGCAGCGGCAGGTTCCAGTAATCGGTCGGCAAACCGAGCTTTTCGTTGCGCTCGATGGCCCGGCTGACCGTGCCTTCGCCGGCGTTATAGGCCGCCAGGGCCAGCAGCCAGTCGCCGTTGAACATGTCGTGCAGGCGGGTCAGGTAATCCATGGCCGCAGTGGTCGAGGCGGTGATATCGCGACGGCCATCATAGAAACGGGTTTGACGCAGGTTGAAGTAACGCCCGGTGGAAGGGATGAATTGCCACAAGCCAACCGCGTCGGCCCGGGAATAGGCCATCGGGTTGTAGGCGCTTTCAATCACTGGCAGCAGTGCCAGTTCCAGCGGCATGTTGCGTTCTTCAAGGCGTTCGACGATGTAGTGAATGTACAGGCTGCCGCGTTCGCCGGCGTTTTCGAGGAAGGACGGGTTGCTGGCGAACCACAGGCGCTGTTGCTCGATGCGCGGGTTGACGCCCAGGTTGTCCTGCAACTGGAAGCCTTGGCGCATGCGCTCCCAGACGTCTTGTGGAATTTGTGGAGTCGGTTTTTCGCTGAGCCAGATAGGTTTCTGCTTGGCCCGGGCGGCGATGTTCGGAGTGTGTGCCGCGTCGGTCTGCGGCACATGGCTTGAGCAGCCCGCCAGAGTGGCGGACACAGCCACCGCAATGGCTTGAGCCAAGCGGGTCAATGCGTCTGAATTGATGGCTTTACGAATAGATGACGACATTGGCTGGAAGTAAGTTCCGGGCAAAAATGTCGGGCGATTCTAGAAAGCGCACCCCCTGCGGTCAACCATTCAGAATTTTTGTACCAGCGTGATGGCTACTTAGAACTTATCTTTCCAAGCACGCAGAGCAGCAAAAACCGTACTCGGAGCCCGGTTTTGGGTTCCATTCCGTTCGTCCACTTTTTCTTTAACGGATGTTTCGTCGACACGCAAAAACGGGTTGGTAAGCTTTTCAAGCGCCAGAGTAGAGGGCAGCGTCATGATTCCGGCTTCCCGTTGTGCGGTGACTTTTTCCAGACGTGCGGCAGTGTCCGGATTGCCCGGTTCGACCGCTGCGGCAAACTTCAGGTTGCTCAAAGTGTATTCGTGAGTGCAGTAGACCAGCGTATCTTCAGGCAGCGCGGCGAGGCGGGTCAGTGAGGTATGCATCTGCTCCGGCGTGCCTTCGAACAAGCGCCCGCAACCGGCAGCAAACAGGGTGTCACCGCAGAACAGCAGACCGTGATGGTAATAGGCGATATGCCCCAAGGTGTGGCCGGGGACGGCAAAGACATCGAAGTCCCAGCCCAGCACGCTGACGCGGTCATTGTCCTTGAGGGCCACGTCCCGGAGCGGGATGGTTTCGCTGGCCGGACCGTAGACTGTCGCGTCTGTCGCTTTTTTGAGCTGCTCGACACCGCCGACGTGGTCATGATGATGGTGAGTGATCAAAATATCACTCAACACCCAACCCGGATGCGCGGCGAGCCAGGCCTGCACTGGCGCGGCATCGCCCGGATCGACCACGGCGCAGCGCTGGGTGCTGTGGTCTTGTAACAACCAGATGTAGTTGTCGGTGAAGGCGGGCAGGGCACTGATCTGTATCATCGTCGGATTCGCCAAGCGGAAAACAATGGCGCATCTTAGAACTTCCTGGCGCGTTGGAGAATGCAATGACCGATAAAGCGTTCGCTCAGGCTGATCCTGAATGGCTGACATTGATCAGCGCAGCCCGTGAATGGCTGTCCGGCCCCATCGGGCAATTTCTGCTGGACGAAGAACGTCGCATGCTCGAAGACGAGTTGGGACGGTTCTTCGGTGGCTACCTGGTGCATTACGGCCCGTCGGCCCAGACGCCGCCGTCGGCGCCGCAAGTCCAGCGCAATGTGCGGCTCGGCGCGCCGTTGCCGGGTGTCGAGATCGTCTGCGAAGAGCAGGCGTGGCCGTTGAGCGAGCATGCCGCCGATGTGGTGGTGTTGCAGCATGGGCTGGATTTCTGCCTGTCGCCCCACGGTCTGCTGCGTGAAGCGGCGAGCAGCGTGCGGCCCGGCGGGCATCTGCTGATCGTCGGGATCAACCCCTGGAGCACCTGGGGTTTGCGTCACGTGTTTGCTCACGACGCCTTGCGCAAGGCTCGCTGCATCTCCCCGTCGCGAGTCGGTGACTGGCTGAACCTGCTGGGCTTCGCGCTGGAGAAACGCCGCTTCGGGTGCTATCGTCCGCCGCTTGCGTCACCCGCCTGGCAGGCTCGTCTGGCCGGTTGGGAGCGCAAGGCCGGTGACTGGCAACTGTCGGGTGGCGGCTTCTATTTATTGGTGGCGCGCAAGATCGTGGTGGGCCTGCGGCCCGTCCGTCAGGAGCGGCGCGAACCGATGGGCAAGCTGATTCCATTGCCGATGGCCAAGGTCAATCGTCGCCGCATCGATCCGTAATACACTTTTTACTTTTCCCGGCCGGGTTTGCCCCGGCCTCGGGCATCGTCGATCACCGATCGGCGAGCCACCGCATTTTCTGGATAGATTGGCATGAGCGATAGCGTAGAACTCTTCACTGACGGCGCCTGCAAAGGCAATCCTGGTCCTGGCGGCTGGGGCGCTTTGCTGGTGTGCAAGGGCATTGAAAAAGAACTGTGGGGCGGCGAAGCCAACACCACCAACAACCGCATGGAGCTGATGGGCGCGATCCGCGGCCTTGAAGAACTCAAACGCTCCTGCGACGTGCTGCTGGTCACCGACTCGCAGTATGTGATGAAAGGCATCAACGAGTGGATGGACAACTGGAAGAAGCGCGGCTGGAAAACCGCCGCGAAAGAACCGGTGAAAAACGCTGATCTGTGGAAGTTGCTGGATGAGCAGGTCAATCGCCACAACGTCACCTGGAAATGGGTGCGCGGGCACATTGGCCATCACGGCAACGAACGGGCCGACCAATTGGCCAACCGTGGCGTGGATGAAGTGCGCGGGTACAAACAGGCCTAAACCCGACACTGATCGTTCCCACGCTCCGCGTGGGAACGATCAGTGGGAGCGAGCCTGCTCGCGAATGGGGGCAACACGGTGTATCTGAAAGACCCCGGCGAGCGTGTTAACATCGCCGCTTTTGCACGAATGACCCGTTGAGAGCTGAGCACTGATGGCCACCAGATCCGTTGTACTCGATACCGAAACCACCGGCATGCCGGTGACCGACGGCCACCGGATTATCGAAATCGGTTGTGTCGAGTTGATCGGTCGGCGCCTGACGGGCCGGCATTTCCACGTTTACCTGCAACCGGACCGCGAGAGTGACGAAGGCGCCATCGGCGTCCACGGCATCACCAACGAATTTTTGGTCGGCAAGCCGCGCTTCACTGAAGTCGCCGATGAGTTCTTTGAATTCATCAAGGGTGCGCAGCTGATCATCCACAACGCGGCGTTCGACGTTGGCTTCATCAACAACGAATTTGCCCTGATGGGCCAGCACGATCGTGCGGACATCACGCAGCACTGCTCGATCCTCGACACCCTGATGATGGCCCGGGAACGTCACCCGGGGCAGCGCAACAGCCTCGACGCCTTGTGCAAACGCTATGGCGTCGACAACTCCGGTCGTGAACTGCACGGCGCCTTGCTCGACTCCGAGATCCTCGCCGACGTTTACCTGACCATGACGGGCGGCCAGACCAGCCTGTCCCTGGCTGGTAATGCTTCCGACGGCAACGGTTCCGGGGAAGGTGCGGATAATTCCGCCACCGAGATACGTCGTCTGCCGGCTGACCGTCAACCGACGCGGATTATCCGTGCCAGCGAAGATGACCTGGCCCAACACGTGGCACGCCTGGAAACCATCGCCAAATCCGCCGGCGCCCCATCGCTCTGGCAACAACTGGCCGAGGCAAAGGCTCAAGCCTGATTTTTCGCCACACAATGGTGCGCCCGACGACCTGCTTCGGGGCGCCGCACTCGCCACATGCGCTCGAACCCTCTACCCTGAGGTGATTGGCGGACCACGGTCTGCCGCCTCAGGACACTGAGCCTCATGTATAAAGATTTGAAATTCCCGGTCCTGATCGTCCATCGCGACATCAAGGCCGACACCGTCGCCGGTGATCGCGTGCGTGGCATCGCCCGGGAGCTGGAGCAGGAAGGCTTCAGCATTGTCTCGGCGGTGGATTACACCGAAGGACGTCTGGTCGCCTCGACCCATCACGGTCTTTCCTGCATGTTGATTGCGGCCGAAGACGCCAGTACTCACTCTCATCTATTACACAACATGGCCGAGCTGATCGGCCTGGCGCGGGTGCGCGCGCCCGACTTGCCGATCTTCGCGCTGGGTGAGCAGGTGACCCTGGAGAATGCACCCGCCGACGCCATGGCCGAACTCAATCAGCTGCGCGGGATTCTTTATCTGTTCGAAGACACCGTGCCTTTTCTGGCCAGGCAGGTCGCCCGAGCGGCACGCAAATATCTGGATGGTCTGCTGCCGCCGTTTTTCAAAGCGCTGGTGCAGCACACGGCCGACTCCAATTATTCCTGGCACACACCCGGCCATGGCGGCGGCGTGGCGTACCACAAGAGCCCGGTGGGTCAGGCGTTTCACCAGTTCTTCGGGGAAAATACCCTGCGTTCCGATTTGTCGGTGTCGGTGCCGGAACTCGGTTCTTTGCTCGATCACACCGGTCCGTTGGCAGAAGCCGAGGCCCGTGCTGCCCGCAATTTCGGCGCCGATCACACCTTCTTCGTAATCAATGGCACCTCGACCGCCAACAAAATCGTCTGGCATTCAATGGTCGCTCGCGATGACTTGGTGTTGGTGGATCGCAACTGCCACAAGTCGATATTGCACTCGATCATCATGACCGGCGCCATTCCGCTGTACCTGTGCCCGGAGCGCAATGAGCTGGGGATCATCGGCCCGATTCCATTGAGCGAATTCAGCCGCGAATCGATTCAGGCCAAGATCGACGCCAGCCCGCTGACCAAGGGCCGGGCGCCCAAGGTCAAGTTGGCGGTGGTGACCAATTCGACGTACGACGGCCTCTGCTACAACGCTGAGCTGATCAAGCAGCAACTGGGCAACAGCGTCGAGGTCTTGCACTTCGATGAGGCCTGGTACGCCTACGCGGCGTTTCACGAGTTCTTCGCCGGACGTTACGGCATGGGCACGTCCCGCAGTGACGACGGCCCGCTGGTGTTCACCACCCATTCCACCCACAAACTGCTGGCGGCGTTCAGCCAGGCGTCGATGATTCACGTCCAGGACGGCGGCGCGCGGCAACTGGATCGGGATCGCTTCAATGAAGCGTTCATGATGCACATCTCTACCTCGCCGCAGTACAGCATCATCGCTTCGCTGGATGTGGCGTCGGCCATGATGGAAGGCCCGGCCGGGCGTTCGCTGTTGCAGGAAATGTTCGACGAAGCGCTGAGTTTCCGCCGGGCGCTGGCCAATTTGCGCCAGCACATCGCCGCTGACGATTGGTGGTTTTCCATCTGGCAGCCGCCGTCGGTGGAAGGCATCAATCGTGTGGTCACCGATGACTGGCTGCTGCAACCCGACGCCGACTGGCACGGCTTTGGCGGCGTGACCGACGACTACGTGCTGCTTGATCCGATCAAGGTCACGTTGGTGATGCCGGGCCTGACGGCAGGCGGCGCTCTCAGTGAACGCGGGATTCCGGCGGCGGTGGTCAGCAAATTCCTTTGGGAACGGGGGCTGGTCGTTGAAAAGACCGGACTGTATTCATTCCTGGTGTTGTTCTCCATGGGCATCACCAAGGGTAAATGGAGCACGTTGCTGACCGAGTTGCTGGAGTTCAAGCGCAGCTACGATGCCAATGTCAGCCTCGCGACTTGCCTGCCGTGCGTGGTGCAAGAGAATGTCGCGCGCTATCAGGGCATGGGTTTGCGCGATCTGTGCGATCAACTGCACGCCTGCTATCGCAGCAATGCCACGGCCAAACACCTCAAGCGCATGTACACAGTGCTGCCGGAAATCGCCATCAAGCCGTCTGACGCCTATGATCAATTAGTGCGTGGCGACGTTGAAGCGGTGTCGATCGATGCTCTGGATGGGCGGATCGCCGCGGTGATGCTGGTGCCGTACCCGCCGGGGATTCCGTTGATCATGCCCGGCGAGCGCTTTACCGAGTCGACACGCTCGATCATCGATTACCTGGCATTTGCGCGCACGTTCGATAGCAGCTTCCCGGGGTTTGTCGCTGATGTGCACGGATTGCAACACGAAGACGAGGGCAATGGACGGCATTACACCGTTGATTGCATCAAGGAATGAGGACCTTTCCCAGTATGCAACCGATCATGAATCCGAAATACCCAGGGCTGTCGGTGCGCGTTGCCGACGAAGGTTTTGCGGCCTATATCTGGGGCAGCGATTTCAGTTTTGAAGTCGCGGCCTACGGCGCAGCCGAAATCGGTAAACCGGTGGAGCAATGGCCGGTGACGCCGATCACGCCTTATCGAAAGTGCTACGGCATCGATCCCGAAGAGTTCAGCAGTTTCCGCGATGCCGCCGACAGCGCGATTTTCATGGCTTATCTCGATGATGAGCCGGTGGGTCACCTGGTGGTCAGCACCAACTGGAACGGCTTTGCCCACATCGACGAGTTGGCGGTGCATGCGCCGGCGCGCCGTCATGGCGTGGCCAAGGCGTTGCTAGATGTGGCGCAGTTCTGGAGCCGCAAAAAGAAACTGCCGGGCATCATGCTTGAAACCCAGAACAACAACCTGGGGGCCTGCCGGCTCTATGAGCGCCGCGGTTACGTCTTGGGCGGAATCGATCATCTGCGCTATCGCGGGATCGATCCGAACACCGCCGAAGTGGCGCTGTTCTGGTATCGATTGTTCGATAACCCGTTGGAAACCCCGCTTAGTTCGCCAACATCGCCACGGCTTGTTCCGTGATGATGCCCAGCAATGCCTGAATCGCCGGTGATGGCTCGCCGTTCTTGAGGGTCAAGGCATAAAGGCTGATCGGCACGGCCGGCGCCAGCGGGCAGGCATCCAGCCCGGCCGATTTAGCCCCGAGGGCGGTGAAAGGGTCGACGATGGCCAGACCTTCACCGGCCTCGACCATGCTGCGCATCATCTGGTGAGTCTGTACCCGGGTTTGAATCACCGGGGCAGGGCGCAGGGCATGCAGTTTGTTTTCCAGCGCCGGGCTCAGCGGATCATGACCTTCCAGGCCCACCATCGATTGGCCGGCCAGGTCCTGCAGCGAGATGTACTTTTGTTTGGGTTGCAACCAGCCGTGGGGTGCCAGCAGCTGAAGTTTGCCTTGGGCGATCACCTGACAATGAATGTCGGCGTGATCGGGGTCATGCAGGCTTAGGCCCAGATCGCTTTCGCGCAGCAGCAGGTTTCTGACGATCTCGCGGGTAGGTTGGCTCAGAAGGGTGCAAGGCGCGTCGGGAAGGCGTCGGCGCAGGGCGGCAATGCTCTGTGGCAATAGCTGCTGTGACAGGGGCGGCGTGCAGACGATCCGCAAGGGCGGAGCCTGATATTGCTTGAGGCTGTTGGCCAGCCGCTGAACCGGCTCGAGCGCGTCATAGACGTGGGCGATCTGGACCTGCAACTCCCGCGCCTCGCGCGTGGCCTGCAAGCGTCCACGCACGCTGGAAAACAGCATGAAACCCAACTGATCCTCGGCGTCGCGCAGAATCCCTTCGACTTCGGCCACAGGCAACTGCAGCCATTCGGCGGCGGTGCCCAGGTGACCGGTCTGCAGGAGCGCCTGGATCACTTCGATATGACGTAAACGCATGCGTGAAGTCCATGTTCAGCAGGTGAGGGAGTCAGTGGCTGAATCCTAACTCAAGTGCGCGCATATGACTTCTGCTCATAACACGGGGTTATGAAGCGACGTTGGTTTCCGGCCGGCTGCCGACATAGGTGTCGGGTTCGCGCACGATAGTGACGTCCGATTGCACCAGCAAAAACTGGTTGTCATCGAGCTTTTTGACGCGATCGCCAATGGCCAGCTTATAAGTGGTGACAGGCACCGAGCCAGTGAGACCGTCTGCCGACGGGGTGGATTCCTGGAACTCATGCACGGAATAAACGCGGCCTTCCGCGTCTCTTGCATGGAACTGACCGACGAGTACTGCTGCCATCTGCTTAGAACCTCTGGGGATAAATCACTCAATTTGCGGCTCTGTAGACCGTGGTTGGGCGAGGTAAGTTTTCCTACAGGAAAAAAATAGTCAGGGGCGGCGTTTTTCAGTCGCCCACTGCTTGAATCGTCATCTATAACTACTAACTCTTTCCATCGGACAGTCGAGAATCTTCCATGAGCAACGTCTATACGATCGCTGTACTGGTCGGCAGCTTGAGAAAGGAATCGATCAATCGCAAGGTGGCGCTGGCCCTGGCCGACCTGGCGCCTGCCAATCTCAAACTGGTTATCGTCGAAATCGGCGATCTGCCGCTCTACAACGAGGACATCGATGGTGCTTCACCGCCGGCAGCCTACAGCACTTTCCGGCAACAAGTGAGCTCATCCGACGCGGTGCTGTTCGTGACCCCCGAATACAACCGTTCGGTGCCAGCGCCGATGAAGAATGCGGTCGATGTGGGGTCGCGTCCCTATGGCAAGAGTGCCTGGAGCGGCAAGCCCGGAGCGGTGATCAGTGCTTCGCCGGGCGCTATCGGCGGTTTTGGCGCCAACCATCACCTGCGCCAGTCCATGGTGTTTCTGGATGTGCCGTGCATGCAGCAACCGGAAGCCTACTTGAGCGGCGCTGGTTCAGCGTTCGACGAGGCAGGCAACCTGTCCGAGTCGCTCAAACCGTTTTTGCAAAAATTCATCAATGCTTATGGACAGTGGGTTGAGCAGCATAAAAAGCAATGACGCTCATTTAGCCGCGGAGCCGGCCACAGATCATCGATTCGATCTCCAACAGCCATGCGGCGGTTTGCGCCGCCGCAGGTTGTGCGGTGACGCAATAACGGCGACCGCCCCAAGCCGTGATTAGCCAGGCATCAATGGTTGTTTCTGAAGGGCATACGGGCAAATCGGTACAGGCTGCGAAGGCTTCGCGCCACTTCTGCGACAGCTCCTGGAACACTCGCCGATGGTGTTTGGGTTCGGCGATCTGGTGTTCGAAGGTCATCAGTTCATAGTCGAACAACGGTTGCCTGGCCTCGACCGGGTCACAGGTCAGGCGTATCAGACGGTTGGTCCGGGTCTGCCAATCCAGATCCGTGGGCTGTACCACTTGTTCATCCACCTGCTGCAACAGCTGCTCCAGGCAATGTCGGACGTAACCTGACAACAAGGCTTCCTTGCTCGGGAAGTAATCGTACAACGTGCCAATGGCGACGCCTGCTTCCAGGGCCACCGCGCGCGTGGTCAACCCCGACCAGCCGTCACGTTGCCAAATCCGAACAAACGCTTCGTAAATTGCCTCTACGGTGAAAATCGCCCGGGCCTGACTCGGCCGTTTCAGCGGCTTTGCGCGGGGATTGAGGGTGGACGCGATGCCCTTGGTGTTTCCGAACCCGCTCTTCATCGGCTGCCACTACTCTGGTGCTACCCGCCATTCACTCGCAGCAGGAATCTGAAAGATGCAAAGTCCGAGCACGGTAACACGCCTGATCACCCGCAAAAACGCCCTCGACCAGAGTCGAATCGAGCAGGAGCAACGTAGCCTGATTCCGGCTGCCGGAGAGGTGATATTGAAGATCGACCGGTGCGCGTTGACCACCAACAACATTACCTATGCCGCGTATGGCGATTCGATGAATTACTGGGGGTTCTTCCCAACAGGGCTGGCGGAATGGGGTCACATCCCGGCCTGGGGTTTTGCCGATGTCGTGGCGTCTGATGTGGCCGGCATCAAGGTCGGGGAGCGCTTCTACGGGTATTTTCCGATTGCCAGCCATCTGTGGATGCGCCCGGAACGGGTCACCGAGCGTGGCTTCTATGACGCCGCCGAGCATCGGCTGGCACTGACGTCGGCTTACAACCAATACACCCGTTGCAGTTGGGATTCGTACTACAGCCCAGAAACCGAAAACCTACAGATTTTGCTCAAGCCGCTGTTCCTGACCTCGTCGATGCTCGCGGACTTCCTCCAGGACAACCAGTTTTTCGGCGCAACCCGACTGGTGTTCTCCAGTGCTTCGAGCAAAACCGCCTATGGCACGGCGGTCTGCCTGGAAAATCACCCTGACCTGGAGCGGGTGGCGCTGACCTCGACCGGCAACAAGGCGTTTGTCGAGAAACTCGGTTGTTACGAGCGAACGGTGACCTACGCAGAACTGGCGAGCCTGGCCAATGACCGCCCTACGTTGTATGTGGATTTTTCCGGCGACCTGGATTTGCGAGATCAGGTGCACCAGCATTTTGCCGGGCAGTTGATTTACAGCTGCTTCGCCGGTTCTGCGCAAAGCACCGATGAGGCTAGATTGACGGCCATTGAAGGGCCGCAACCGGTGTTCTTTTTTGCGCCGATCCAGATCCGCAAGCGCAATACCGAGTGGGGCCCAGAAGGGGTCAGTCAGCATATTGGTGAGGGTTTGCAGCGTTTCTACCGGCAGTTGACGGCGACTGATACACCATTGCTGGAAGTGGTCGAGGACAAAGGCTATGAAGCCGCGCAGAGCGTGATTGCCCGGCTGTTCCACGGCCAGATCGCACCGATCGAGGGGCATGTGATTCGGCTATAGCACATTGATCTGTGGTAGCAGCTGCCGAGCCCGCGAGGCTGCGTTCGGCGACGCAGTCGTCGTGAAGTCAGGCACTGCGGTGTCCCAGGAACACCGCGTTCGCAGGGTTTACGACGACTTCGTCGCCGAACGCAGCCTCGCGGGCTCGGCAGCTGCTACATCAAGCCCGGTGCGTTTAGGCGTAGGGGAGCAAGTTTGGGCTTTACTCTGCTCGTGTGTTGCGGCTGAATCGCGGTTTGTTTTTCCGACAAGGCTGCACTGCATGTTGACCGCATCGTTGATTTTCCTGCTGACCATCACCTTGGTGATCTGGCAGCCAAAAGGCCTTGGCGTTGGCTGGAGTGCGGTATTCGGCGCGGTGCTTGCGCTGATTTTCGGGGTCGTTCACCTCAGCGACATCCCGCTGGTGTGGCAGATTATCTGGAACGCCACCGGGACTTTTGTCGCGCTGATTGTCATCAGTCTGCTGCTGGACGAGGCGGGGTTCTTCGCCTGGGCGGCGTTGCATGTGGCCCGTTGGGGACGGGGCAGCGGACGCAAGCTGTTTGCTTACATGGTGCTGCTCGGTGCGTTGGTGTCGGCGTTGTTCGCCAACGACGGGGCGGCGCTGATTCTCACGCCCATCGTGATTTCCATGCTGCTGGCGTTGCGCTTTTCCCCGGCGGCGACACTGGCGTTCGTCATGGGCGCCGGTTTCATCGCTGACACGGCAAGCCTGCCGTTGGTGGTGTCGAACCTGGTGAATATCGTTTCCGCGGACTTCTTCCACATCAGTTTCAATCGTTACGCGGCGGTGATGATCCCGGTCAACCTGGTAAGTGTTGCGGCGACGCTGGCGATGCTGATGTGGTTTTTCCGTCGTGACATTCCCAAGGATTACGACCCCGAGCAACTGGCGCATCCGGCTTCAGCGATCCACGACCAAGCCACGTTTTATGCCGGTCGGGCCGTGTTGGTGATTCTGCTGCTCGGCTGCTTCGCGCTGGAACCGCTGGGGATTCCGATCAGTGCCATTTCTGCGGTGTGCGCGGTGTTGCTGCTGGCCATTGCCGCCCGTGGTCACAAAATATCCACGCGCAAAGTCATCAAAGAAGCGCCCTGGCATATCGTGATTTTCTCGCTGGGCATGTACCTGGTGGTGTATGGCCTGCGTAACGCCGGGCTCACGGGGTATCTGGCCGGATGGCTGGATGGTTTTGCCGGTTACGGCGTGTGGGGCGCGGCCATGGGCACGGGCGTGCTGACGGCGCTGCTGTCGTCGGTGATGAACAACCTGCCGACGGTGCTGATCGGTTTGCTGTCGATCGATGCCAGTCAGGCGACCGGGGTGGTGAAGGAGGCGATGATCTACGCCAACGTCATCGGCAGCGACCTGGGGCCGAAGATTACGCCGATCGGTAGCCTGGCGACGTTGCTGTGGTTGCATGTGCTGGAGCGCAAGAGCATTCGGATCGGCTGGGGGTATTACTTCAAGGTCGGGATTGTGCTGACGGTGCCTGTTTTGTTGGTGACGTTGGCGGCGTTGGCATTAAGGCTATCTATCTGAACCGAGCTGGCCCTATCGCGAGCAAGCTCGCTCCCACAGGGATCTTCGTCATAAGGAGATCAAATGTGGGAGCGGGCTTGCTCGCGAATGGGCCATTGCAGTCACCACAAAACTCAGCCACTGCCAGGCACATTCGGCCAAAGATCCGCCACCAGAAACAGCCGCTCGGCTTCTTCCCAGTCACCCTGGGCATTTTCTGTGAGTCGCACCAGCAACTGCGCCGGGGCCAGTGGCTCCAGATCTCTGAGCCAGGTATTCAGCTGTTCAGTGCTCCAGGTCTGCTCCTCCGGATAGTGCGCCGGTGCCAGCCAGGCATGGCGGGGCAGGGGTTGCCAGCGACCGAACGGGCGCTGCACGACGAAGTCTGCCCAGTCCTTCTGGTGCAGCCAGCTACCGCGTAAATGCTGGGGATGTGCGCCAATCGGTGGCTCGGCCGGTCCCGGCCACGGATACAGCAAATAACCGCCCAGCCACAAATGCGCACTGAACTGCTGGATATCCAGCGCCGCCAATACTTCACGGCTCTCCGGGCGCGCCGAAATCGGCAATTGATGCTGAGTCAGATGGGCCAGTTTGCGGTCCAGTCGATCGTGGCAGCCGGGGCCGAGCCACTGCGCCGTGTCGTGTCCGTCGCCATTTTGCGGGCCAAGGTAAAGTTTGATCGCCAGTTCCAGATGATGCACGCCGTCACGATCGCGCAGCAGCATGTCCAGCTCGCCCAGCGTGTGGCCTTCGCGGCGGATCGGCATATTGGCGGCAATCAGGTCGATACCCGGCGCGTGCCGCACGGCATATTGCCAGAGGCGTTCGTAGTACAAGCCCAATCGCCGGGTCCGGGCCTGCGCCAGCCAGTGCAGCAAGTCATAACTGTCGTGATCGAGTTGCCGCAGCCACCGTTCCAGCTGCTCAGGCGCTTGTACCCAGTCACTGCCGGTCAGCGGATGACGCTGCGGCCACGTCGTGACGCCAAGCATCGGCGGCGCGAGGATGACCCAGGCCAGGTCGCGCACTTCGGGGTGGCGCAACTGGTGGGGTAACTGCAGCAAATCGGGAAATAGGATCATCTTGCGAGCATAGCCTCAATCGTGAGTACACCGTTGTGGCTGAAAGGATTTTGTCTATCCCGCGCTTTCGCCCATAATCGTGTTTTTCGCCGCCGCGCAGGAACCTCATGGAGCAATTTCGTAATATCGGCATCATCGGTCGCCTGGGCAGTTCTCAGGTGCTGGATACCGTCCGCCGACTGAAACGGTTTCTGCTCGATCGTCACCTGCACGTGATCCTCGAAGACACCATCGCCGAAGTCTTGCCGGGTCATGGCTTGCAAACCTCGTCGCGCAAGATGCTCGGCGAAGTCTGTGACATGGTGATTGTGGTCGGTGGTGACGGCAGCCTGCTCGGCGCCGCCCGCGCACTGGCCCGACACAATATTCCGGTGCTCGGCATCAACCGTGGCAGCCTGGGCTTTCTGACCGATATTCGCCCCGATGAGCTGGAAGTCAAAGTCGCCGAAGTGCTCGACGGCCACTATCTGGTCGAGAACCGCTTCCTGCTGCAAGCCGAAGTCCGCCGCCACGCCGAGGCCATTGGTCAGGGCGACGCGCTGAACGATGTGGTGCTGCACCCCGGCAAATCGACGCGGATGATCGAGTTCGAGTTGTACATCGACGGCCAGTTCGTCTGCAGCCAGAAGGCCGACGGCCTGATCGTCGCCACGCCGACCGGTTCGACTGCCTACGCGCTGTCGGCGGGCGGGCCGATCATGCATCCCAAGCTCGACGCTATTGTGATTGTGCCGATGTACCCCCATACCTTGTCGGGCAGGCCGATTGTGGTCGATGGCAACAGTGAGCTGAAAATCGTCGTGTCCAAAGATATGCAGATTTACCCGCAAGTCTCCTGTGACGGGCAGAATCATTTCACCTGCGCGCCGGGTGACACCATCACCATCAGCAAGAAGGCCCAGAAGCTGCGGCTGATTCACCCGCTCGACCACAACTATTATGAAGTCTGCCGGACCAAACTCGGCTGGGGCAGCAAGTTGGGTGGTGGAGGCGACTGATGCTCGATCCCGCGCGTAGCTACGACCTGATCGGTGACGTGCACGGTTGCGCTCTGACCCTTGAGCACTTGCTCGACCGGCTCGGCTATCAAAAACAACGTGGCGTCTGGCGGCATCCGTCGCGCATGGCGGTGTTCGTCGGCGACATCATCGACCGCGGCCCGCGGATTCGCGAAGCGCTGCACATCGTTCACGACATGGTCGAAGCGGGTCAGGCGCTGTGCATCATGGGTAACCATGAATTCAACGCCCTCGGCTGGAGCACGCCGGCGCCTCCGGGCAGCGGCAAGCAGTTCGTGCGTGAACACACCCCGCGCCATGCCCGTTTGCTGAACGAAACCCTGACCCAGTTCGAAGACCATCCGGCTGACTGGCATGACTTCCTGCAATGGTTCTATGAGATGCCATTGTTCGTCGATGCCGGGCGTTTCCGCGTGGTGCATGCCTGCTGGGACGCGGGGCTGATCGAACCATTGCGCGCGCTATTCCCCAACGGTTGCGTCGACGAGCACTTCCTCCAGGCCTCGGCCGTACCGGGCAGTTTCGCCTGCACCGTGTTCGACCGCCTGTTGCGTGGCACCGACATGCGCTTGCCTCATGGGCTGACCATGACCAGCGGCGATGGCCTGACGCGTTCGTTCTTCCGCACCAAATTCTGGGAAGACGACCCGCAAACCTACGGAGACATCGTGTTCCAGCCCGACGCCTTGCCCGAACCGGTGGCCCGGACGCCGCTGTCGTCCACTGAAAAAAACACCTTGCTGCGCTATGGCGTTGATGAGCCACTGTTGTTCGTGGGCCATTACTGGCGCAGCGGCAAACCGGTGCCGATCCGGCCGAACCTGGCCTGTCTGGATTACAGCGCCGTGCTCTACGGCAAACTGGTCGCCTATCGTCTGGACCAGGAAACCCGTCTCGACCCGCATAAATTTGTCTGGGTCGATGTCGAGCGGCCGGAGGTGCTGCGATGAGTGCCGTTGCTGTTTTACGGCTGCCGCTGGCGGTGGACTTGAGCGGGTTCGTCAAACTGCTGCAACGCATGCAGGTGCCGCATCGGGTCAGCGAAGAGGCGGGAGAGCAGGTGCTATGGGTGCCGGCCAACATCAGCGAAGACGTGCGCTCGTTGTACGAACGCTTCCCGGCCGGTGATCCCGATCAACAGCTGGATATTCCGGTGGCGCAAACCATAAAGCGCCCAAGTTTCGTCGAGCAACTGCGCCACGCCAAGGCGACAGCGTTCGTGTTGCTGCTGAGCCTGCTTGTCGGCGCGGTGACGCTGCTGGGCGAAAACCTCGACACGATGCGCTGGCTGACCTTCCTCGATTTTCGCGTTGTCGGCGAGTACATCCACTTCGTGCCATTGGCCGACAGTCTGGCGGCGGGGCAATGGTGGCGTCTGGCGACACCGATGCTGATCCACTTCGGCATCCTGCACCTGGCCATGAACGGCATGTGGTATTGGGAACTGGGACGACGCATTGAGTCGCGCCAGGGCAGTATCAACCTGATTGGTCTGACCTTGCTCTTCAGTCTGGTGTCTAACTACGCCCAGTATTATTTCAGTGGCCCGACCCTGTTCGGCGGGTTGTCCGGCGTGCTCTACGGTCTACTTGGGCATTGCTGGATTTTCCAGCTGATTTCGCCGAACCGTGCTTATAGCCTGCCGCGCGGCGTGCTGGTGATGATGCTGGTGTGGCTGCTGCTGTGCCTGTCCGGGCTGGTCTCGATGATCGGCTTCGGTGAAATTGCCAATGCGGCGCACGTCGGCGGGTTGCTCGTCGGATGCTTGACCGGCTTGTTGGGTGGTTTGTACAACCGCCGTAAACTGGCCGCCTAAAACAGTTATGTATTAAAGAGCGCGGAGCCCTTGATGTCCTCTTTTAACGAAATGATCAACAACATCACCCCTGATATCTACCAGAGCCTGAAACTGGCAGTGGAAATCGGTAAATGGTCCGACGGTGGCAAACTCACCGCCGAACAACGCGAACTGTCGCTGCAAGCGATGATCGCCTGGGAAATCCAGAACCTGCCCGAAGACCAGCGCACTGGTTACATGGGCGTGCAGGAGTGCGGCTCCAAGTCGATCGAAGTGCCGAATATCCTGTTCAAGTCGGATGCCGTCCATTGATCGAGATTGGCCGCGGTGCAATCAGCAAAATGTCGGCGCGCCTTGACGGGCCGAACGTGCAGTACGCGTTTCGTCTGGACGACGTCGAGGTGCCGGTCAATCCATTGATCGGGACCACGGTGCGCCTGGAATACCTGGGCGCTATTCACTGCACCCATTGTGGACGCAAGACCAAAACCAGTTTCAGTCAGGGTTACTGCTACCCGTGCATGACCAAACTGGCCCAGTGCGATATCTGCATCATGAGCCCTGAGCGTTGCCACTACGACGCTGGCACCTGCCGTGAGCCGGAGTGGGGCGAGAAGTTCTGCATGACGGATCACATTGTGTATCTGTCCAACTCCTCGGGGGTGAAGGTCGGGATTACCCGCGCCACCCAGCTGCCGACCCGTTGGATCGATCAGGGCGCCCGTCAGGCCTTGCCAATCATGCGGGTTTCGACCCGTCAGCAGTCGGGTTTCGTCGAAGACCTGTTCCGCAGTCAGGTGGCGGACAAGACCAACTGGCGTGCATTACTCAAGGGCGACGCGGTGTCGGTCGACCTGGCGCAGGTTCGTGATCAGCTGTTCGACAGTTGCGCCGAAGGATTGCAAAGTTTGCAGGAACGATTCGGCCTACAGGCGATCCAGACCATTACCGATGTAGAAACGCTCGAAATCCGCTATCCGGTCGAGCAATACCCGGCCAAAATCGTCAGCTTCAACCTGGACAAGAATCCGATCGCCGAAGGCACGCTGTTGGGAATCAAGGGCCAGTACCTGATTTTCGACACCGGCGTAATCAATATTCGTAAATACACGGCCTACCAGCTCGCCGTGCATCAGTAAGGACTCCAGCATGCGCACCGAACAACCGAAGATGATCTACCTGAAGGACTATCAGGCGCCCGAGTACCTGATCGACGAGACGCACCTGACCTTCGAGTTGTTCGAGGACCACAGCCTGGTCCATGCGCAACTGGTGATGCGCCGCAATCCTGAACGTGGCCCGGGCCTGCCGCCGCTGGTGCTGGATGGCCAACAGCTTGAATTGCTGTCGGTGACCCTGGCTGATCGCGAGCTGAGCGACGCGGACTACCAACTGACCGAGAATCACCTGACCCTGCACCCGACCAGCACCACCTTCACGGTCGATACCAGCGTCAAGATCCACCCGGAAACCAACACCGCGCTGGAAGGCCTGTACAAATCCGGCACGATGTTCTGCACCCAGTGCGAGGCCGAAGGCTTCCGCAAGATCACCTATTACCTCGACCGTCCGGACGTGATGAGCACGTTCACCACCACGGTGGTTGCCGAGCAGCACAGTTATCCGGTGTTGCTGTCCAACGGCAACCCGATTGCCAGCGGTCCGGGTGAAGACGGCCGGCACTGGGCGACCTGGGAAGATCCGTTCAAGAAACCTGCCTACCTGTTCGCGCTGGTGGCCGGTGATTTGTGGTGCGTCGAAGACACCTTCACCACCATGACCGAGCGCTCCGTGGCGCTGCGCATTTATGTCGAGCCGGAAAACATCGACAAGTGCCAGCACGCCATGAACAGCCTGAAGAAGTCCATGCGCTGGGACGAAGAGGTTTACGGTCGCGAGTACGACCTGGACATCTTCATGATCGTCGCGGTCAACGACTTCAACATGGGCGCCATGGAGAACAAGGGCCTCAACATCTTCAACTCGAGCGCCGTGCTGGCCCGCGCCGAAACCGCGACCGACGCCGCGCACCAGCGGGTCGAGGCGATTGTTGCCCACGAATACTTCCACAACTGGTCGGGCAACCGCGTGACCTGCCGCGACTGGTTCCAGTTGTCGCTCAAGGAAGGCTTCACCGTGTTCCGCGATTCGGGCTTCTCCGCCGACATGAACTCGGCCACGGTCAAGCGCATCCAGGACGTGGCGTACCTGCGCACCCACCAGTTCGCCGAAGATGCTGGTCCCATGGCTCACGCCGTGCGCCCGGACAGCTTCATCGAGATTTCCAACTTCTACACCCTGACCGTGTACGAAAAGGGTTCGGAAGTGGTCGGCATGATCCACACCTTGCTCGGCGCCGAAGGCTTCCGCAAAGGCAGCGACCTGTACTTCGAACGCCATGATGGCCAGGCCGTGACTTGCGACGACTTCATCAAGGCAATGGAAGACGGCAACGGTGTCGACCTGAACCAGTTCAAACGCTGGTACAGCCAGGCCGGTACACCGCGTTTGGCGGTCAGCGAGTCCTATGACGCGGCGGCGAAAACCTACAGCCTGACGTTCCGTCAAAGCTGCCCGGCAACCCCGGACAAGGTTGAGAAGTTGCCGTTCGTGATCCCGGTCGAGTTGGGCCTGCTGGACGCCAAAGGCGCGGCCATTGCGTTGCGTCTTTCCGGTGAAGCCAGCGCCCAGGGCACCTCACGGGTCATTTCGGTGACCGAAGCCGAGCAGACATTCACCTTCATCGACATCGCGGAACAGCCATTGCCTTCGTTGCTGCGTGGCTTCTCGGCGCCGGTGAAACTGAGCTTCCCGTACAACCGCGATCAACTGATGTTCCTGATGCAGCACGACAGCGACGGGTTCAACCGCTGGGATGCGGGTCAGCAATTGTCGGTTCAGGTGCTGCAAGAGCTGATTGCTCAGCAGCAAAAGGGCGAGAAACTGGTGCTGGATCAGCGTTTGATTTCTGCCTTGCGCACCGTGTTGTCCGACGAGACGCTGGATCAGGCGATGGTTGCCGAAATGCTTTCGCTGCCGGGCGAGGCGTACCTCACCGAAATCAGCGAAGTGGCGGACGTTGACGCCATTCACATCGCTCGCGAGTTTGCTCGTAAACAATTGGCAGAAGGTTTGTTCGAAGCGTTGTGGCTGCGTTATCAGGCCAATCGCGATCTGTCGAAGAAAACCCCGTATGTGGCTGAGGCCGAGCACTTCGCTCGTCGCGCATTGCAGAACATTGCGCTGTCCTACCTGATGCTCAGCGGTAAACCGCAAGTGGTGGCGGCGACGCTTGAGCAGTTCGAGACCAGCGACAACATGACCGAGCGCTTGACGGCGTTGGCAGTGTTGGTGAATTCGTCGTTCGAAGAAGAGAAGGCCACGGCATTGGCGAGTTTTGCCGAGCACTTCAAGGACAATCCGCTGGTCATGGATCAGTGGTTCAGCGTCCAGGCGGGCAGCGTGTTGCCCGGTGGTCTGGAGCGGGTCAAGGCGTTGATGCAGCATCCGGCGTTCAACATCAAGAACCCAAACAAAGTGCGGGCATTGGTCGGTGCGTTTGCCGGGCAGAACCTGATCAACTTCCATGCGGCCGATGGTTCGGGTTATCGGTTCCTCGCGGATCTGGTGATTGAGTTGAACGGGTTTAATCCGCAGATCGCTTCTCGGCAATTGGCGCCGCTGACTCGCTGGCGCAAGTATGACGATGCGCGTCAGGCGTTGATGAAAGGTGAGTTGGAGCGGATTCGTGCTTCGGGTCAGTTGTCGAGCGATGTGTTTGAGGTGGTCAGCAAAAGCCTGGCCTGAGTTTGGGTCTTGTTTCCGCGGGGGTGTATATCCATTYCTGCGGTAACGGCCACTTAGGGTTTCGCCCTTACGGCGACTCACTTTTTTTCAAACCGGTACGTGTCAAGGTACCTGTCGCCTTGCTCCTACAGTTGTTAGCCCGTTGCGCCCCTAATTWCAGGGCGTTCCGGGTTTAAATACACCGCATCTGCGAGCTTCCAGTTCCGTGTCCGAGTACTCCAGCGGCTCGGATTAGCTTCCCTCGCATCTTCATNCAGGGCGTTCCGGGTTTAAATACACCGCATCTGCGAGCTTCCAGTTCCGTGTCCGAGTACTCCAGCGGCTCGGATTAGCTTCCCTCGCATCTTCATACAGCGCTGCTCTAGCTTTTAATAAAGCTGTAGCTTTGCCTTCGTGGCGTTCGTTTGGTGTCACGTATTTCAAAGCACTGTGGCGGTGATCTTCGTTGTACCACTCGATAAATTTCTGTACCCAAAGCCTTGCTTCCGTGACCGTATCAAATGGTTGATCCGGCCAGAGTGGGCAGTACTTTGCGGTGCGAAAAAGTGCCTCGGCATAGGCGTTATCATTGCTCACCCTTGGCCGGCTAAAAGAGGGTTCGACGCCCAGGGCKATCATGCTTTCACGTAACAAAGAGCCTCTCATAACGTGGCCGTTATCCGAGTGCAGCACCAACGGACGACCTGCTGTGTGTTCACGTAAGCATCCTTTTYTGAGCAGCTCACACGCGTGTTCAGCGCATTCAACCTCATGCACTTCATTGGCAACCAGCTTGCGGCTGAAGACATCCTTGACCATGTACCAGTAGAAAAAACGACCTTTGACAGTGCTGGGCAGCCAAGTGATATCCCAACACCACACTTGATTGGGAGCGTCAGCRCGATGCGTCGTCAGCACCCTGCGTTTTGGGGCTTTGGTACGGCCACGACGCACGTTTTGATTGGCGGCTTTTAACACACGATAAAACGTCGACTCCGAAGCCAGATAGATGCCTTTATCAGCCAGCTTAGGAACGATTTGGTGCGGGGTGAGGCTGGCGTAGCCAGCCTGATTGGCAGCATCAAGAACCGCTTGGCGCTCTGCCTCACTGAGCTTGTTCGTCGGCATTGCCCGCTGAGCCAGCAGTCGCCCATCACAGTCAGCGTGTCGCCAGCGTTGAACTGTTCGCAGGCTCAGCCCCAGCTCATTACAGGCTCGATATCGACGAGCACCATTCAGCACCGCGTCTGCAATCAACTTCATGGCGTGCGTACGATCAGAGGCGTTGATCAGTCTTCCTTGTCCTTGCCCCAGATCGCATTGGCTTTTTTTCTGAGCTCCAGCAAGGCCACCGCCTCCGCACGACCGGCATCAGACTGGATCAGTTGACGCTCAAGTACTTTGATGCGCCGTTCCTCGGCTGTCTTGGAGGTTCGAGAGTTGAGATCAACAACYGGATTGGCGTTTTGGCAAGCCACTCGCCACTGTTGGATTTGCTCAGGGTAAATGCCCTTGATTCGGCAGTACTGAGAGATCTCMACCTCGCTCAATGGCGCGGTTTCCATGACCGCATTGAATTTATCGGCGCTTGACCATTGATCACTGGTCTTGCCGTTTCCCGGAACGATCAAGCCCTTATCTCTAGCCATTTGCCTCCAGTTTCGCAGTGACTGTGGCGTGAGATTGAGCGCAACGGCAAGTTCTGCCACTGATCGATTGAGGGGCGGCATCATTTGCAGAACGACCCAGTCTTTGAAGTCGCTTTCGTATCGCTTGCCCATTTTGGACATT